>NZ_CALIIS010000128.1 GCF_938017705.1 uncultured Campylobacter sp. | reverse complement strand
AAAAGAGCCAGTGCGCGTTTTAAAGGGCGGCTATGCGCTTAAAATAGCTGCGTCGCCCGTTTTAGACAAGCTCTACTCTGCTTCGACGGGGCGGAGCTTGCCTAAATTTCAAAATTTATCCGCGCGTAGTCCCCGCCAACACACCGAGCGGCAAGAATGAGAAGCCGAATAGATATTTTTATTGGGTATCAAAACCCAAAACGATACCGCCTTTTGCACTAGCTATGAATACGGCGCGCATGAGATAGCAGGGCAAGGTGGGGATCCAATCGACAAGGCGCGAAATTTTTACAGAATTTTGCCGATTGTCGCGCGCGATTTTATCTAAGCTGCTGCAAATTTTATCCATAGACACCGCGATCTTGTCCGCGTCCAAATAAAATTTCGCGAAATTCCGTAGAATTTTACGCTGCGTATTTTGCAAACCGATCGGCGAAATTTTGCGGACGCGACCGGATTGCATGCGTAAATTCCGCCGTCAAATTATAACCTAGCGCAAATTTCGTGGATGGAATCGCTAGCTAAATTTAAACCCGCGCGGTTAAGCCCAGCAAGCCCGCCTGCTAAAATTTCGTTCGCGCAGAATTTCATTTGTGTAAAGTTAAAATTCCAGCCGAAACTCCGTCTCTCCAGGCTCGCTTCTGCACGAAATTTTAAGCCCGAGCTCGTCGCAGTATTTTTTCACGATAAAAAGCCCGATGCCAAAGCCGCCGTTGCGCTGATCAAAACGGGTGTAAAGCTCGAAAATATGCGGCAAATTTTGCTGTGCGATGCCCTCGCCGCTGTTTTTGATGCGAAGCGAGCGCTCGCTTAGGCTCACCTCGACGCAGCCGAGCTCATCACAATATTTTATCGCATTGCCAAGCAGATTGTCGATGATCTTTCGCAGCTTAAACTCATCCGCGCAAAAGACTACCGGACGTAGATCGGCGCGTAGATTTATGCGCTTTTGCTCCGCAGAGACGCCGAAATACTCTATGCGGCTTTGCAGCAGCTCGCCTAAATTTACCTCTCGCCCGCTGCCGCTTTTGTTTAAGTTTAGCGCGGTTAGGTCTTCAAACAGCGCGTTTATCGTATTTGCGCCCGCCTTGATATTGCCCAGATATTTTTTCGCATCAGTATCGAAAAGCTCGATACTCATCAAAATCACGCTAAGCGGGGTTTTTATCTCGTGCGTCGTGTCGCGGATGAAACCGTTTAAAAACTCGATCTTTTCGTAAAGCGGGCGCAGCGAAAGGCGGATGATAAAATATGCGATCAGCAAAATAAGCGCCAAAACAAGCGCGCTCGCAGCTAAAATTTTAAGCTTCAGCGCCGCTAGCTTGCCCTCAAGTGCCTCGGTTTTGATCGCTACGTAGTACTCCGTGCCGTCCTTGGCGGTGAGATTAAACTGCTCGATCCTGCCAGATCCCTCCATATATACGCGCGGCGCGTCGTCCCTCGGCTCAAAATCCCGCGCGATCTCATCGCTGCTATTCAGATCCGCCGCGTATGCCTGCATAGCGTCGAAATCGCCCTCATTTAGGCGCCCGCCGCGCGCAAGCTTAGCCTCTAGGCCATGTTTAAAATCCCTGATCGCAAAGGCATCGCGATCCGCGATAAAAAACTTCTCCCGCTCGTAAAATACGCTGCTTACCAGCGCCAAAAACAAGACGCTAGTAAGCGTGTAAAGCAAAAAAATCGGTAGAATTTGACGCATTTTGGACACGGCGCGCTCCTAAAGATATTTGTAGCCGAGCTTGGAAGCGTTTATGATGCGATCTTTGCCTAAAATTTTTCGCAGCCCGGCGATATAAACGCGCAGGCTAAGCTCGCTCGGACTCTCGTCGTAGTCCCACAGCGCGGCGAAAATTTCATCTTTACTAAGGAATTTATCGCGGTTTTTTAGAAGCAGAGCAAGAAGCCGCGCCTGCTTTTGCGGCATCGGCACGAGCCTATCTGCATGATATAGCGCGCGCTGAGTCATATCGAAGCTAAAACCTCCGCCGATATTTTCGCGCAGGGCGGCGTTATGGACGAAGGTGCGCTTTAGCAGATTATCCGCGCGCAGAGCGAGCTCTTTTAGCTCGAAAGGCTTTTTGAGGTAGTCGTCGCAACCGCTTCCAAAGCCGCTTTCGACGTCTTGCAGAGTATTTAACGACGTCGTGAAAATGCACGGTGCACCGCACCCCGCCTCGCGCAACTCGCGAAGTAGCGCAAAGCCGCTGCCGCCGATGATTTTGACGTCGAAGATCCACAGATCGAAGCTCTTTTCGTACGCTAAAGAGAGCGCCTCGTCGTAGCTTTTACTGCCGCTTACCTCGTGCCCCGCGCTGCGCATGTAGGTGCACATCATGTCTAGCAGCATCCCCTCGTCCTCGACGATCAAAACCCTTGCCATAGCCCGCCTCCTTGCGTAGAATTTTTGAAATTATACCCTGCGAAATTCCACGTAAAATTTAATTACGAAATTTCACGGCAAAATTTTATCATGGCGAAACAGCGCGTCTTGGCTCAAAAGTATGCTTACTAAATTTAGGCTTGTAAGATTGCTCGCCTAGTATTATTCGCGCGGCGCAGCACAAGAAACTAAAATTTTACGATATAAAATTTTCGCGCCGCGGAATTTTAAAATTTACAGGCAAAACACTGGGCTTTAAAATTCCGCCGCTACGAAATTCTAAAATTTTAAAATTCTCGCGCCGTGTTTCGATAAAACAAAATTCCGCGCAAATGCTGCGCGGAACTACGTAGCTTGCTCGTAAGCGGCACTACTGCGCCATAGGGCACGGAGCGGCGCCCGCATTCTAATTGCACGGCATATCGCCCCTTGGCGGCATTGCCGGACCCGCGCCGTCGCCCATTCCTTTATGCGGCATATGACCGCGCTCGCCTGGAGCCGCCTGCGATCTGTGCGGGCCAAACCCGTGAGCAGGCCTTTTAAATTTGCCGAAATTGCCGCGATCTTTAAGCTCGATATCCAGCCTATCTGCTTGCTCAACGCTTAGCTTGCCAGCCTGAGCGTTATAGTTTTGTCTAAACTCGTCTAGGAATTTCTCGCGATCCTCGACGCTCATAGCGTCCAGCTTCTTTTTAAACTCCGTTTTAAATCCGCGCTTGAGATCCCTTGCCTGCGCTCTTAGCTCGCCCGCGCGCTTATCGATCTCAAACGCCGCTTCGCTTAAGCTCTTGGCGTCCGCGCCTGCGACTGCGGCATTGATCTGCTCGGGGGTGCTTGAGCTAAAATCTGCGGCGAACAGCACGCCAGCAACTAAAACGCTTGCTAAAACAATCTTTTTCATTCTCTCTCCTTTGTGAAAGTTGACGTGATTGTAGAAAAAAGTCGTGAAGAAAAAGTTAAGTAAAGCCGCGCCGCCAAAATAGCTAGGCGTCGTAAATTTAAAGCTTTGATTTAAATTTAGAAAATTTTACGCCGCTGCGGCAAAAACAAAGCGGAAGCGCAATGCGCGCAAACAAGGCTAAATTTTAAAATTTTAAGCGGAAAGCAAGAGGTGCGCAGCGCGTAAATTTAGCATAAATTTTGCGCTGCATAGGTTGTATAAAAGCCCGCCATGCGTAAATTTAACGACAAAGCGGGCGTGTCTCGGCGCTGCGGACGGCGAAATTTCGTCGCGTAAATTTAACCGCAGGATGGACATGCTTAGAGATTGCGGATGATTAAATTTCATCCGCAACGAAGCCTATTTTATAACGCCGCAGACCATTCTAGCGCCACCGCCGCCGAGCGGCTTTGGATGGTCGCTGTGGTTATCGCCGCCTACGTGAACCATTAGCGAGTGGCCCTTTAGCTCATCTAGGCTCTTGATCTTCGGAGCTAGCACCGGATAGACCGCATTGCCCTCGGCATCGACAAAAAGCGCAGGCAGATCGCCCTTGTGACCACTATCGTCCCAAGCAAACGAGTGCTTTTTGGTGTCGCTCGGATCCCAGTGGCCGCCCGCTTTCATGCCTAGACCCTTCTCGGTCGCGCCGCAGTCGGCGTTTTGATGCACGTGAAAGCCGTGTACGCCGCTAGCAAGACCCTTTAAATTCGGGAAAAACGCCACGCCGTAGTTCGTCTCGACCGCTACGACCTCGCCGACGGATACGTTGCCCTTCTCGCCTAGCTGCTCCATAGCGATGACGAGGTGCTTGCCCGTCTTAGGGTCGAAATTTTGCATATCGCCGTGCTCGTGAGCGATCAAGGCGCTTGCGACTAAAATTGATGAAATTAGAAATTTCTTCATGAAAAATCCTTTAAAATGAAATGCGTTTGCAATTCTATCAAAAAAATACTTAAAAATAATTTTTTTCAATTAGACAAATTTCGCTTTTTGTCCAAAAGACTTATCGCAAAGAATAAAATCAAGCTGAAAATCACGAGTAAAACACTTAAAATCAGCGCCCGCTCGTTCTCTCCGTCATACACGGCATTGTAGATCGCAAGGCCTAACGTGTCGGTTTTGCCCACGATGTTTCCGCCCAGCATCAGCGTGATACCCACTTCGCCAAGCCCGCGCGAGAGCGCTAAAATAAGCGCGGAGCCGAGCGTTTTAAGCGAGCTTGGAAGGATTACGAAGAGGAAAATTTGAGCTCTGTTTTTGCCCAAAATTTGCGCGGCTTCGATTAGGCTTTTAGGAAAGAGCTCAAAGCTCGCACACACGGGCTTTACGAACAGCGGCAGCCCCACCAAAAATGCGGCGATTACCAATGAAGAAAAGTTAAAAACGATGTCTAAATTTAACGCAGAACCGATAAATCCGCTCTTTCCGAAGATGTAAAGAAGCAGAAATCCCGTCGCGATCGGCGGGAAGATGAGCGGAAAAATCACTAAAATTTCGACAATCCTTTTAAATTTAGCTTTGCTGAAAGCTAAAAAATACGCAATTGCCAGCCCTATTGAAATCAGCAGCAAAAAGCTGCAAAATAGGGCTTTGACGCTTAAAAGCAAAGGATGCGCGATCCAAACGATATCGCTCATTTAAGACCGAATTTTGAAAAAATCTCTTTTGAGCGATCCGATTTAAACTCCTCCATCACCTTTTCGCAAAACGCCTGTTCGCCGCACGCGCTAAGCCTTGCGATGTCGATATATGCGGGGCTGTAGAGGCTCTCGTCGATGTAGATGATCGAGCCGAACTCATCTTTTTTTGGTGACCGCTTCGGTGCTGTTGATAAAGCCCGCCTGCACCTCGCCGTTGATGACGTAAGCGACCACCTGCGGCACGCCCGCGACGGCTAAAATTTTATCTTTTACCGCATCCATCTTGGCGTTTTGCAAAAACTCGTTCGTCCTGATACCGTAAATCGCCTTTTTAGGATCTGGCATCGCGATCTTATCAAACTTTGCGATCTCCGAGACGTCGTTTATTTTAATATTTTTCGGCGTTACTAAAACGAGCGTGCCGCGCCCGATACGTTCAAATTTGGCGATATTTAGATCGCTTTTTTTCAAAAACGCCTCGTCGCCCACGATCGCAGCCATCTTGCCCTCTTTGGCTTGGATGGTGATTTGGCCTAAATTTGCAAACGTGCCCCCGAGGTTGAAAATGATCCCGCCACGTCCATGCCCTCTTTTTTCAAATTTTCGATCACGGCCGAGACGGGCTTTTTGTATCCGCCGCCGGCCGCGATTATCAGCTGATCCGCGCAGAACGAAACGCTTGCCGCAAGCGCTAAAATAAAAGCAATTTTTTTCATGAAAATCCTTTTTTTAAATTTTAAGAATTTTACAAAATATAATCTTATTTATTAATAGATCCCGCTCTTTTGCGGATCCAAGGCGCGCAGCCTACATTATAATTAAAATTTAATATTTAGATAAATTCTATCTTTCCGCCTAGATCGCACACGCCCTGATTCCAAACCGCCGAGCTTACGAGCACGTCCGCACCGGTAGCTGCAAACTCGGCGCAGTTAGCTTTATTTATGCCGCCCGCAGCGCAAATTTTAATCTGCGGCGCCATCTCATCTCGCTTCAAAACGCAAGCTCTAAGCTCGCTAGGGCTCATCTTATCGCACATTATCGCATCAGGTGCGTATTTTAAGAGCTCGCTAAATTCGCGCTCGCTCGCCACTTCGATCATGATCTTTCGCTCGGGCGCGCGCTCTTTAAATTTAGCAATCTGCGCGCAAAACTCGCCAAAGCTCGCAAACGCGCGGATGTGGTTTGAAAAAAACAGGACGCTGTCGTGCAGCCCCAGGCGGTGCATCGTTCCGCCGCCCGCTATCAGCGCATTTACGCAAAGCTCCTTCGCAAAAGGAAAGCTCTTGCGTGTCGCACCCAGCATGCAGCGCGGATTAGCCTCTCGCATCAGCGCAACCATCTCGTGCGCGTAGGTTGAAATTTTGCAGGAGTACTCAAACACGATCTGAACGATCTTCCAGGCTTTATGCAGGCTCTCGAAGCTCCCCTGCGCGCTAAAAATTTCATCCCCCGCGCAAAATGCGCTTCCCTCGCGCGCTAGATGCTGCGTCTCGCAACCAAAGCGCGCCGCTACCTCGCGCGCAATCTGCCCGCCGCTAAAGATCAGATCCTGTCTCGTTACGATCGAAAGCCGCGCGGGCGCATTTAAATCCGTGCAGCCGCGTAAAAGCTCGGTCGTAAGGTCCAAAAACGCGCCGTCGCTAGCGATTAGATCGTCGATTTTACTCTGTGAAATAAACATATCTAGCCTACGAAGTGAATTTTAGCGGGCTCAAAGCGCGAATGTGCCTTTGTGACGCGAGATGGAAAGCCCAAAGGCATAATGCAAAATGCCTCTAAATGCCCAGGCAGATCCAAAATTTCTCTTACGCGCTCCATCGCGTAAATATCGGGCGCTACGCCCAGCCACGTGGTGCCAAGCCCCAAATGGTGCGCCACCAGCCAAAGATTTTCTGCCGCACAAGCGCAGTCGTAGCGAGCGTAGGGCTGGAATTTTAAGCCGCTTTTGCGCGTGCAGACCACGATCGCAAGCGGCGCATCCTTCGTGCAGCCGCCGTAGGTTCCGACACTGCTAAGTAGCGTAAGCGCGGTGCGATCGCGCACTACGTAAAATTCCCATGAGCGCTGGTTGCCCGCGCTAGGGGCTTGCATCGCGGCTTTTAGCACAAGCTCGATCTGATCGTCGCTCGGCATTTTTTCGGTAAAATTCCGCACGCTCGTGCGTGTAAAAATTTCATTCATCGCTGCTCCTTTAAATTAAATTTCTAAATTCCGCTTTTTGCGAGCGGTAAAAAATGGAATTTAGAAGTAAGCTTGCCGCTGCGTTTGCTTGAGCCCTGCTTACACTTTACGCTTAGTCGCTACGCGGCGACCGATGCGCGCTAATTTGGTTTTGCTTGCCTGAGCGCGCCTTTTCTTGCATCAAAAAGCGCAAAGTCGCGATAAAATTTCAAATCGCGCTGCTATGAAAATTCGCCGCAAAGAACATCCGCTCAAACTTAGCTTGCTTAAATTTCGCTCACAAGCAAGCTTGCGATCCGCGTATTTAAATTTTAATCCTAGGCTGCTATCTGCGCTTGTTAAAACTGCGCGCCGTATATACATTGACCTACGTGCGTAGCTTGCGCGGTCCTTAAATTTCATCTCGCGCCGAGTCTGCGCCGATCTTTGCGGATAAAATTTTATCCTTCGCAGCAATGAAATTTCACCTTCGCGCCGAGCAAATTTTATCTTCGTCGCTCGGTAAAATTCCACTTTCGCCGCTTTGTATTTTAACCGCACGCGTCCGCAAAGCACTTGCCGCGCCGTACCGCATGCAAAGCGCGCTCAGATCAAAAGCTCAAAATATCTAAAATTTAACCGCCAAGCACGACTAGGCGGAGCCATGCGCCGAAGCGCTATGAAATTTAAGCGTTAAGCCTGCTCGCCTATCAGCCTGCGCACGACGTAGCTTGCGATGAAAAGCCCGAAACTAGCGGTCACGCCCATGAAGCTACCCATCGATTTGACGCGTGGCGGCTCGCTCGAGCAGACGACGTCAAAATCGCCCGCAAAGCCGCGCTTTCGCAGCTCATATCTGATCTTGCGCGCGAGCGGATCGCCTTGCGTCTGCCAGATTGAGCGGATTTCAATTTTAGCGGAATCAAGCCTCTTTGCGCCGCCCATCGAGCTTATGAAGCCCGCGCCAGACTCGCTACAGCGCAGCGCAAGCGCGATCTTAGCGCTCACATCGTCGATCGCGTCAATTACGAAATCAAATTTTGCTAGATCAAATTCCGATAAAAATTCCTCATCGATCCTAGCGGCGATCGGCGTCACGCCTTTAAATTTGTGCGCGAAAACCTCGCATTTTAGCTCGCCTACGTGCTCGCTTCCAAGCTGGCGATTTTGGTTGGTTATCTCAAAGCGATCGCAATCGATCACGCTTAGATTTACTGCGCCGCTGCGGTACAGCGCCTCTATCGCCACTCCTCCCACGCCGCCGCAGCCGCAGATTAAAATTTTAGCGTTTTGCAGCCTTGCAAAATCCTCGCCGAAAAGCAGGCGCGAGCGCGAAAAGCGGTCTACTACAACTTCACTCATCGTTTCTCATCCACCTTTCTAGCGCGCTCATCTGCTCGTGCGCGGTTAAATTTAGCTTGATCGGACTTAACGTCGCCCGCCCCCCAAAAAGCACCGAAATGTCGCTATTTTCGTTTTTGCTTGCATCAAAACTGAGCGTAGATTTGCCTAGCCAATAATACTCCATCCCGCGCGGATTGCGGTTTAGCTGCGCGTCGGTGTCGTAGAGCTTCTCGCCGCAGGGCGCAACCGAAAGCCCCTTAAAATCTTGCTTTGAGACGGCAGGAACGTTTAAATTTAAAAACTGCTTCGGCGGCAGCGGAAAGCCGTTTTTGAAAATTTTTCTCACTAGATCAACCGTGAGTTCGCACGCGAGGTCAAATCCGTACCGCTGCAGCGAGTCTGCGACGTAAAACTGGCTCACCGCAAGCGCGGGAATGCCTTGCAAGACCCCCTCCATCGCGCCTCCGCACGTGCCCGAATAGGTCACGTCCTCCGCGACGTTGGCGCCGTGATTTATGCCGCTTATCACAAGATCGGGCTTGCGATTATACAGCGCGCGGAGTGCCAAATACACGCAATCTGCGGGCGTAGCGTCGTCGAGTTTGAAAAATCCGTCGTTGAGCTTTACAAATCTAAGCGGGCGCGTGAGCGTGAGCGAGTGCGAGCATGCCGATTTCTCCGAGCTCGGCGCTACGATAGTGACGTTTGCGACCCCTCTTAGCGCGCTTGCGAGCTCCAAAAGTCCGCGCGCTTCGAATCCATCGTCGTTAGTGATTAAAATTTCTTTCATATTCTCTCTTTAGCTAAAATTTCACAACAGACCTATCGGGGCGGAATTTCGTCTGTAAAATTTTAGCGCTTAATTCTTTACTATGCAAAAATTGCTACTTAGCTTGCGTGGCGTAGAATTCCGTCGCGCCAAATTTTTCAATAAAATTCCATGCGAACTTAAATCGCAAAATTCATAGAAAAATTCCGCCTTTTTGCTACGAAATTTTATCTTTTTTTGCTACAAATTTTATAGCCTGCTATGCAATTTCATCGCCTAAATTTCGTTTTCGAAATTCCTTAAATTAAATTTTGCGACCGCACTCCGCAACTCGCCGCAAAATTTGTCTTTTAAATTATCGCAGATTTTGCACCACGAAATTTCGCTTTCGCGCCGATGTAAATCCGCGGCATAAAATTATGCGAGATATTCTACAACCCTGCTTTGCGGCATATCTCCTCGCTTACCTGCGAATCAAGTAGGTGCGAGTTCGGATAATCGTAGAAAAATCGGTGCACTTCACGCACTCCGCTTCGCAATAAAGCTCGCGTACTAGGTGCATTGCAGTCATTTTCGGTAATATCCTTAGTTAGCAATTTGAGATATTTTTGCCGATCGGAGCTTTTCAGGCTCGCCCAGCCGGGGCTTAGCGAGTAGGCATAGATCAGATCGCTTCCTTGTGCGCTAATTTCTTCGAGGAAGGCAAACTGCGCGACCTTAACGTGGGGCTTGGTGCCGCCTACGTCTGCTGCGATCTCGCTAGCTGCGGCTTTAGCGACGAGTGCGGGCGAGCCTAGCTTACTAAGCGCCTCAAAACGCGCCGTTACTGCGGGATCCTCGGTGACTTGACGCTTTTGATATTTAGCCGCGCCGCAACCGCCCAGCAACATCGCGAACGCGCCGCATAGCGCTAAAATTTTAAAATTTCTCATCTTAAATCCTTTGTCGGCTTAATTTTAGCACATTTTGCTATAATTAACAAAAATTTAAAAGGCTAAATTTGAAATATTTAATCTCTTGCCTAGAACCCTCGGCGAACCTGCATTTTAAAGAGGTTCTAGCGCATCTTAAAAAGCTCGATCCCGCTTGCGAGATTTGCGGAATTTTTGACGAAAAGCTGGGCTCGCCGATATACAAAAGCAGCGAGTTTTCGGCGATGGGTTTTATAGAAATTTTGCCGCTAATTTTAAAAGCCAAGCGTGCGATAGCGCAGATGACGCGGCTTGCGGCGGAGTGCGATCGCGTGCTTTTAATCGACTCGCCCGCGTTTAATCTGCCGCTAGCTCGCGCGATCAAAGAAAGCGGCGCGCGCGCGGAAATTTCATATTATATCCTGCCGCAGGTTTGGGCGTGGAAGCCGCACAGAGTGGAGAAGCTGAAGGCGTTTTGCGACAATCTGCTCTCCATCTGGCCTTTTGAGGCAAAATTTTTCGGCGCGGATTGCAAGGGAGATAAAGGCGCCGTGTCGCAAGAAGCGGAGAGCAAAGACGCTGCGCTACAAGAAGCAAAAGATAAAGACGCTGCGCAGAAAGAGAATGCTGCGCACCCGAGCGAGCAAAGCGCCAAAACCGCAAAGTATTCTTTCGTGGGGCATCCGCTGCTTGATGAGATAAAATTCCAAAAAACAAGTTACGAAAAACAGGGCAAGATCGCCTTTATGCCGGGCTCGCGCAGGGCTGAAATTTCAAGACTGATGCCGATTTTTAGAGCACTTGCGCCTAAATTTGAAAATAGCGAGCGAACCTTAATAATCCCGCCGCATCTGATGGATCAAAGAGATGAAATTTACGGGCCTCTGGACGGCTTTAGCATCGCAAACGATACTCCTGCTACGCTTAAGGATTGCGATTTCGCCTTCATCTGCTCGGGTACGGCGACGCTTGAGGCGGCGCTCATCGGCACTCCGTTCGTGCTGTGCTACAAGGCTCGCGCGTTTGACGTTTGGCTCGCGCGAAAACTCGTAAAGCTAAAGCACGTGGGGCTTGCGAATATTATTTTTGATTTTTTGGGCGAGGAGCCTCTGCACGAGGAGCTTTTGCAAGGCGAAGTAAGCGCGCAAAACCTACTTGCCGCATACGAGCGCTGCGACTCCGCTAAATTTAAACTTGCGAGCGAAAAGCTGCGAGATTATCTGAAATTCGGCTCCAGCGAAAACGTGGCAAAAATTTTAACGCAGCCTGCGAGCTAAAATTTTAAGGCTAAAGCTTATATAATTTGATAAAAAGAAAGGAAGATTATGACGACCGAACCAATGACGCTTTACGGATATGAAAAGATCACCTCCGAGCTCAAAGAGCTCCAGAGCGTGAAGCTGCCTCACATCGTGCAGCAGATCGACATCGCGCGCGGACACGGCGATCTGAAAGAAAACGCCGAGTACCACGCAGCGCGCGAAGAGCAGGCGTTTTTGCTCTCGCGCATCGCCGAGCTTAGCGATATCGTCTCTCGAAGTAAAATCATCGATCCCTCCACCTACGAGCACGACCGCGTAAAATTCGGCTCCACCGTTACCTTTATGGACGTGGAGACCGAGCGGGAGGAGGTCTACACGATCGTAGGGCTTAGCGAGGCGGACATCTCGCGCAAGCTCATCAATATCAATACGCCGCTCGCGCGCCAGCTTTTAGGCAAGGCAGAGGGCGATGAGGTGGTGCTTCAGCTCCCATCCGGCACCCGCGATGTGGAAATTTTAAGCGTAGAATACAAGCCGATTAAATTTGAGAATTAGCGTGAAAAAAGTAGGCATCATCGGCGTTAGTGGCTATACGGGGCTTGAGCTGATTAAGGCTCTACTTTCCCACCCGGGCTTTGAAATTTCGTATTTGGGTGCTTCGACGCAGGGCGAGATAAGCGAAATTTTCCCACAGCTTCGCGGAGTTTTGCAGATGCGCGTAGAAGCCGCAGATGCTCGCGTTGCGGCGCAAAGATGCGATCTTATTTTTTTGGCGTTGCCGCATGGAAAAGCGATGGAATTTGCCCGCGAAATTTTAAAATTTAAAAGCGTCAAGGTAGTCGATCTATCGGCTGATTACCGCCTAAGTCGCGAGCTTTACGAGAAAAATTACACCACGCATTTAGACCCCCGTAATTTAGCCCACGCCGTTTACGGACTGCCCGAGCTAAATCGCGAAAAGATCCGCACGGCGCGACTTACCGCAAATCCAGGCTGCTACCCCACCTGCTCTATTTTGGCGCTCGCGCCGTTTATGCGGCTACTCGATCCAGATACCGGCGTATTTATCGACGCAAAAAGCGGAGTAAGCGGCGCGGGCAAGGCTCTTAAGACAAGCAGCCATTTCGTAAGCGTAAACGAAAACGCGGGCGCCTACTCGCCGATCTCGCATCGCCACGCAGACGAGATCAAAGAGCAGCTGCAAATTTTAAAAGGCAGCGAATTTAGCACGATTTTCGTGCCGAATTTGCTGCCGATTACGCGCGGAATGCTGGTTAGCGCGTTCGGCGTGCTGCAAAAGAGCGTGGACGCAGAGGCGGTGCTGCGGGAGTTTTACGAAAACGAGCCTTTCGTGCGCGTCCGAAGCGAACCCGTGAGTATAAAAAACGTCGTAGGGACGCACTTTTGCGATATTTTTGTAAAAACTGCGGGCGATAAAATTTGGATTAACTCGGCGATCGATAATCTTTTGCGCGGAGCTTCGTCACAGGCGATCGCAAACGCAAATTTAATGTGCGGATTCGCCGAAGATACGGCGCTGCCGCGCATCGCGCACGGAATTTAAGCGATGAGCTTTTTGCAAAAGCCGCCACGCGCCGGAGTTTAAATGCAAAATGATCAAATTCAGGCGATAAAACCCGGCGCGATCTTTATTGGCGATGCGCACGCGGGCGCTAGCAGAGCGCAATTTTTGAAATTCTTGCGCGCGCTGAAGGCTGAGCCTACGCCGCCGCCTCAAATTTTTATGATGGGCGACATGTTTGATTTTTTGGCAAACACGACCTACGTGCAGCGCTTCTACAAAGAGGAGATCGCGCTAATAAACGAGCTATCGCAAAAATGCGAAATTTTTTACTTCGAGGGCAACCATGATTTTAATCTGCGCGAAATTTTCCCCCGCGCAAAAGTTTATCCAAACGCCGCGCAGCCTGCTAAATTTATCTGCGAGAGCGGTGAGACGGTACAGATCGCGCACGGCGATCTATTTTTGCCGCGCCTGACGCAGTTTGCGCTGCTTTCGCTACGAAACAGAGCTTTTCTGAAATTTATGGACTTGCTCGATCGCGCTTTAAAATTTAAAATTTCAAAGATGATCTTAAAATCGCAAGAGGGGAAAAACCTATACAAAAAAATGCCAAATTTTAAGGATATAATCGCGCCGAAGATCGATTTTTACGCGGCAAATTTAATCATCGAGGGGCATTATCATCAAGATGAAATTTTATATTTCGGCGAGAAAAAATATATAAATTTATGCTCGTTTGGGGCCGGGAGCAAAATTTACGAGGTCGCAAAAAGCGAAAAATTTATGCTAATTCCAAAAAACTTAAACTTAAATTAGCTATAATTCCTAAATTTTTGCGAGGATATTTATGATAAAGCTTTGTGTTTTTGACTTTGATTCTACGCTGATGGACGGCGAGACGATAGGTTTTTTCGCCGCTAAAATGGGCACGCAGCGACAAGTTAGCGAAATTACGAAGCGCGCGATGGCGGGCGAGCTTGATTTTTTCGAGAGTCTTAGTGAGCGCGTGGCGCTGATAAAGGGGATGAAGCTTAGCGATGCTAAAGCTATCGCAGAAAGCCTGCCTTTTGTTTGCGGCGCTAGCGAGATCATCGCGTATCTGAAAAATAAAGGCATAAAGGTGATCGTCTTTAGCGGCGGATTTCATCTCGCTACCGACGCCGCGCAGAAAAAACTGGGTTTTGACGCGAGCTTTGCGAACTATCTGCATGAAAAAAACGGAATTTTAACTGGGCTTTTCGGCGGCGAGATGATGTTTGGCTACTCAAAAGGCGCGCTGCTTGCGCAGCTTAAATCGCTGATGGGTCTAAAGACGAGCGAGGTAATGTGCGTGGGAGACGGCGCGAACGACGTTTCGATGTTTCGCGAGGCGGGACTTAAAATCGCCTTTTGCGCGAATGAAATTTTAAAAAGCGAGGCGAGCGTTTGCATTGAAAAAAAGGATTTGAAGGAGATTATGAAATATGTATGATAAAGCCCTAAATTTCAGCCTTTGGTGCGACTTTTTGGAGCGCGATTTTATCGATAAAGATTTCGACGAGCTGATCAAAAAAGGGATAATTAACGGCGCTACTTCCAATCCCGCGATCTTTAAAAACGCAATCCTAAGCTCTCCCGCATACGATGCGGCCAAAGAGGAATTTAGAAAAAAAGAGCCTAAAAAGCTGTATGAAATTTTAGCCACCGCGGATATCAGAAGCGCGGCGGAGAGCCTGCTTAAGAATTTCATTAACGGCGATGACGGCTTTGTGAGTATCGAGGTCGATCCATATTTCGCAGACGACGCTGAGGCGATGTATCGCGAGGGCAAACACCTATACGGCACGATCGGCATGCCAAATGTCATGATCAAAATCCCTGCAACCAAGGCGGGCTACGAAGCGATGCGCGATCTGCTAAAAAAGGGGATCAGCGTAAACGCGACCTTGGTTTTTTCGCCTGAGCAGACCATAAAATGCATCGAGGCGATAAAAGAGGGAATTGCAGGCTTTCGTCGCTACTTCCCGAAGGCAAATTTACCAAAAACCGTAATTAGCATCTTCGTTAGCCGCTTCGATAGGTTACTAGATGAAAAAATGGCCGCAGCGGACCTTCCTACCGGTAAAATCGGTATAATGAACGCGGCAAAGTGCTACAATATCATCGCTAAAGAAAATTTAAACTATGTAAAGCCGCTGTTTGCGAGCACGGGTGTAAAAGGAGACGATCTGCCGAAGGACTACTACGTAAGCGAGCTGATGTATCCTGGCTGTGTAAACACAGCGCCGCTTGAGACCATAGAGGCTTTTGTAAGCGGCGATCAAAAACCCAAAACGCCGCCGAGCGATGCGCAGATAGAGGAATTTTTCGCTCGCGTAGCGGAGGCGAAGATCGATATGAAAAAGGCGTATAAAAAGCTACTCGATGACGGACTAGTGGCCTTTGAAGAGGCATTTAAAGAGATAATAAAAACACTTAAAAAGGAGAAATGATGGCGGGTTCTATAGATTATTCGCAGTATCAAGTTGACGCTTCTACGCTGGATTTTAAGCAGCGAGACAGGCTAAATAAATATCTGGAATTTCTAATCCAAAACGGCGGTAGCGACCTTCACATAAAATCAGGCGCGGTTATCAGAGGTCGTATCCACGGCGAGCTAGTAAAATTTAGCAAAACGCCATTTTTGAAAGAAGACGCGATGACGCTAGCTAAGGAGCTTCTCATCACGCGCTTTCCGGAGCTTATCGAGAAAAAGAGCGTGGATTTTACCTATAAGCTAAACGAAGATTATCGCTTCCGCGTTAATATTTTCTTTCAGATCGACGGTATCAGCGCGGTTTTCCGAACGATTCCGGTTAAAATTCCAGAGATCGATGATCTAGGTCTGCCGCCTTCGATCAAAGATATTTGTGACACAGCTATGCGCGGCGTCGTGCTACTTACGGGGCCTACGGGAAGCGGAAAGACGACAACGATCGCAAGTATGATAAATCGTATAAATAGGCAAAGAACCAGCCACGTCGTTACGATCGAAGACCCCGTAGAGTTCGTATTTAAAGACGATAAATGCATCATCAATCAGCGCGCTATCGGTGAGGACTGCAACAACTTCGCCGATTCGCTTCGCGCCGCGCTGAGAGAGGATCCCGACGTTATATTCGTGGGCGAGATGCGCGATTTGGAGACGATCGAGACGGCGCTTCACGCCGCAGAGACGGGTCACCTCGTGTTTTCGACGGTGCACACCATCGATGCAAAAGAGACGGTCAACCGAATTATCGCGATGTTTGAGCAGGCTGAGCAGGAGCGTATCCGAATGACGCTAGCATCCGTCCTAGAGGCGGTCATCTCTCAGCGCCTTGCCCGTACTATCGAAGGCAAGCGTGTGGCCGTCGTAGAGATTTTGCGCAAAAACACTCGTATTAAGGATATGATACTTGATGCGCGCGACGATGAAATTCTGGACGCGATCGCCGACGGTCGCAATACCTACGGCATGCAGACCTTCGATCAGCACCTGCTTGATCTTTACAGAGACGGCATTATTACCCGCGAAGAAGCGCTGGATAAGGCCTCTAAGCGAAACGATCTCGATCTGCAGATCAAAAACGTCGATCTTGCCAAAAAAAGGGATTTGGCAGCAGAATCCGGAGAGAGCGCCGAAGAGATGCTCGCCGGCGAAGTCGTACAGCTAAAAGAGATTCGCTGAGCCATCAAATTTTAAAATTCTAAATTTTACAACTTAAAATTTTAAAGAATTCTGCCTGCCGTTAGGCGGGCGGAATTTAATTCGTCCATCCTCTTGTGTGGAAGTATGTCGTGCCTGAAATATTTAGCGTAAATTTAATCAGCTAAATTCCGTGCGATTTTACTTCTAAATTTCATCGTGGCGCTTAAATAGATTTAAAGCAACATTTAGCTATTATCACGCTTTATTTTTTCACAAAGGAAACCTAATGTTAGAAGGTATCGTTAGAGATAGTATCGGTAAAAGGGCTTCAAAATCCCTAAAACGAGATGGTTATCTAATCGCTAATATTTATGCGAAAGGATTTGAAAATATTAACGCAGCGTTTAAAGTAAATGACTTTATCAAAGCTATGCGCGCAAAAGAAGATCTTCCTTTCGAGGTTAGCGTAGGTGGTAAGACATATCGCGTCATTGTGCAAGAATACCAAAAGCACCCCGTCACAAATACCCTAACTCACGTAGATTTGCGCGTAGTTCAGGATGACGTCGTAAGCAAATATTTAGTGCCGGTTAAGGTAACTGGCGTCGCTAAAGGCTTAAAAAACAAAGGTATTTTGGTGCAATCCAAGCGCCGCATCGCAGTAAAATGCGCCGGCAAAGACCTACCGAACGATTTTACGCTCGATGTGAGCGATCTTGACGTAGGCGATTCACTTTTGATCCGAGACATTCCGGTAAAAGAGGGCGTCAGCATCATCCTAGACGGTTCGGTAGCGGTAGTCGGAGTTACTTCGGCTAAATAGGGGCGCCTATGATACTGATCGCAGGACTTGGGAATCCTGCTCAGAAATACGCAGATACCAGACACAATGTCGGTTTTATGCTAATCGACGAAATTTTAAAGACGGGCGGCTTTAGCGAGCTTGGCGCGTCTAAATTCCAAGGCGAGCTCTTTAAAAAGGGCTCGCTTCTTCTTTTAAAACCCCAAACTTTTATGAACTTAAGCGGCAACTCCGTAAAGGCGGTGAATGATTTTTACAAGCCCGAGCGCATCATCATAGTGCACGACGATATAGATTTGGATCTGGGCGCCGTTAAATTTAAAAAAGGCGGCAGTAGCGGTGGGCACAACGGCATCAAATCGATCGACGCGCTAATCGGTGCAGATTACGAGCGCGTGCGTATCGGCGTGGGCAAAAAACGGCAGGACCAGGATGCGGCAAATTTCGTGCTCGGAAATTTTAACGAAAGCGAGCGCGAGAAGCTGAGCGAAATTTTACCCTACGTCGCGCGCGCGGTAGAGGAGCTCATTTGCTCGGATATAGAGCAGGTCGCGCAAAAATTTACGATTAAAAAGGCTAGGGTGTGAAGTTATACGTAAAATACGCGGCTCTTTCTTATCTGAAGTATTTTTTTATCCTGCTAATAGCCCTTGAGTGCTTTTATGTAGGCATCGATGTGCTTACTAATCTCAAAGATTTTCCTTCAAGCGCGAATACCGCTCTTTTGTATATCGCCCTAACGGCTGCAGTCGCGCTTAGCTACACGCTGCCGCTAAGCCTCATTTTCGCGCTGATTTTAATGATGTTTAATATGATTAGAAGCAACGAGCTGGTGAGCTTTTATGCGCTTGGGGTTAGCAAAAACGCTCTGATAATCCCTCCATTTTTGATCGCACTTGCGATTACTGCAGGCTTTATAGCTTTAAATTCTACTCCGTTTGCATACGCGCTAAAATTTCAAAAGAATTTAACCGATTTATCGCCTACGGGGGGAGATATGTTTTTGAAATTTGAGGGTAAATATATCTACATCAAAGCTCTAAACGGCAAAAACGCAAATGATATAACGATCTTTGATGTGGGTGATAACTCCGTTGCTTCACGCTCGCATGCAAGCTCTGGCGAATACGCAGGTAAAATTTGGCATCTGCACGACGTAAATACTACTACTTTACCAGCACAGCTTAAACTTGGAGGAAGTGGATTAAAAAGTAAGCTTAGCGTGCAGAGCGAGGCGCTTAAGGGCTTTGATCCAAGCTCAATTGCAAGCGTTTATGATACGAGTAATGTATATTCGATCAGGGATGCTCTGCGTTCGATCCGCACCTTTTCGCATCAAGGCGTGAATATCTCCACCATAAAAGCAAGCCTTTATAATATGATATTTTTTCCATTGTTCGCGCCTTTGGCGGTATTGGTTCTGTATTATTACCTGCCCGTTACGGGGCGATTTTTTAATCTCGCGCTACTAAGCTTTGGATTTTTTATCGCTACGCTATGCGCTTGGGGCGTGCTTTTCGTGTTAATTAGGTTTTCTCTCAACGGCGTCATCATCCCAGAACTTGGCATTATCGTGCCCATAACAGCGCTATTAGGCTTTGCAGCATTTTTAGTTTTTAAGCATCGTTAAGCCTTGATTTGTTAGAATGGCGCAAAATTTATCGGTGGAAATTCTATGGATTATTCAAGCTTAGCCCGCAAATACGGCACCCCTTTATACGTTTACGATTTTAACGAGATACAAAAGAATTTTATAGCGCTCAAAGAGGCCTTCGCAGCGCGCAAGTCGCTCGTCTGCTTCGCGATTAAGGCAAGCTCGAATTTAAGCATTTTAAAATTTCTATCGGATCTGGGCAGCGGCTTTGACTGCGTCAGCATCGGCGAGCTGCGCCGCGCTCTGTATATCGGCGCAAAGAGCTATAAGATCATATTCTCTGGCGTCGGCAAGCAAGACGGCGAGCTAGAATTTGCGCTAAGGTCGGACATCTTGCTGATAAATTTAGAAAGCGAAGCCGAGATGCTGCGCCTGGAGCGGATCGCGCAAAAGCTAAATAAGCCCGCTCGCATTAGCATCCGCGTAAATCCGAACGTTGATGCCAAGACCCACCCCTACATCTCCACGGGGCTAAATGAGAACAAATTCGGCGTCAGTATCGAGACCGCGCGCAAGATGTATATCTACGCCAAAAAGAGCAAATTTTTAAATCCCGTCGGTATCCACTTTCACATCGGCAGCCAGCTTACAGACATTTCTCCGATCTGCGACGCCGCAAAGATCGTAAGCGATCTGCTGCGCGAACTGCGAGCCCTTGAGATCGATATAAAATTTTTCGACGTGGGCGGCGGCATCGGCATCCGCTACGAGGATGAAAAACAGATCGTGCTCTACGACTACGCGCAAGGGATTTTAAAGAGCCTAAGCGGTCTAGATGTCACGATCGTGTGCGAGCCGGGGCGCTTCATCACGGGAGCTTCGGGCGTTCTCCTTACCCGCGTGCTTTACGAAAAACAAAACTGCGGCAAGCGCTTCGTCATCGTTGACGGCGCGATGAACGATCTCATACGCCCGAGCCTCTACGGCGCGCACCACGCCATCGAAATCGTTAGCGCTTCGGGGGATGTAAATTTAGATAAACCCGATGCGAGCGAAGTAAATTTAGGCGGCAGAGGCGCGGATCAAACAAGCGGCTCGTGTACGGATCAAAAAAATTTGGACGGCGTAAATTTAGCCGAAACTAGCCTCTGCGATGTCGTGGGGCCGATATGCGAAAGCGGCGATTTTTTGGCCAAAGGCGTTAGCCTGCCTAGCCTACAAAGCGGCGATCTGCTCGCGATCAAAAGCGCCGGCGCCTACGGCTTTTCGATGTCGAGCAACTACAACACCCGCTGCCGCGCCGCCGAGGTCGCGGTTTACGACGGGCAGGACCGCCTGATTAGAAAGCGCGAGAGCTTTGATGATCTAATCGCGCTCGAAAAGGATCTCGTATGATCCGCGCGGCGAGCCGTCCAAAACGGGGCGCGATCTTAAATTTCAAATCCGAACGCGCAGCGGCTTTAAATTTTAACGCAGTAGCAAGCACGGTCTTAAATTTTAAACGCGCCGCCGATTTAAATTCTAAGCCTGAACGCGCCGCCGCTTTAAATTTCAAATCCAAACAAAATGCGCCTCTAAATTTTACGGCAAAACGAAGCTCTGTTTTAAATTTTAACCGCGCCCCTTTAAATTTCAGATCCCGCTGCGACGAATTTTATCGCGCCTTCTTAGCGCGCGGAAGCTACGGCGCAGTAATTGCAAGCGATGAAATTTTAAGTTCGCGCGGTAAGAATTTCAAAGCGCAAAGCGGCAAGAGCGGCAGCGCGAAATTTCTAAAACCGAAATTTAGGGGCGAGCAAAAGGAGGGTTGTGATGCAAAACATCGATGATCTGCGCGTTTGTATTGACAGGCTGGATGATGAAATTTTGCGCCTTATAGACGAGCGCATGGGGTTTGTCAAAAAGATCGGCGAGCTGAAGCAGACCGCGGGCAGCGCGATCTACCGCCCGGAGCGCGAGCGCTCGATCATCAGCAGGCTGGACGGCGGAAAGGCGCGAAATTTAAGCAAAGAGGCGATCGAGGCGATATTTTTTGAAATTTTCTCGGTTTCGCGAAATTTAGAAAAACCGCAGATCGTCGCGTTTTTAGGGCCTTTCGGCACCTATTCGCACCAAGCCGCCAAAAGCCGCTTCGGCGCGGTAAGCTCCTATCTACCGCTCTCAAACATCGAGGCGGTCTTTAAGGAGCTTGATAGCGGCGAGGCCAAATACGGCGTCGTGCCGATCGAAAATAACACCGAAGGCGCGGTGGGAGCGACGCTTGATTGCTTGCGAAAATACGAGGGCGTTAAGATCGTCGCCGAAATTTATATGGATATCCACCACTGCTTTGCGAGCCACTGCGACGACGTAAGCACGGTGGATCAGATATTCTCGCATCCGCAGGGATACAATCAGTGCCTTAAATTTTTAGACGATCACGGCCTTAGCGGCGTTAAATTTACCGCGACCAAATCGACCGCGCTTGCGGCGCAGATGGCAGCCGCCACGCCGCACTCCGCCGCGATCTGTTCCAAGATCGCCGCCGATCTTTACGGCGTGCCGATGATGTTTCAAAAGATCGAGGACAATTCTGCCAACCGCACGCGCTTTTTCGTGCTGAGCGACTTTAAAAACCAAAAGAGCGACCGCAACAAAACGAGCATCCTAGCCAAAACCGACGACCGCCCGGGTGGGCTCGTGGACTTTTTGCAGATGTTTCGCAACGAGGGGATAAATTTAACCAAGCTCGAAAGTCGCCCGGTCAAGCTTAGGGATTTTAAAAGCGTCTTTTACATCGATTTTGAAGGACACATCGACGACGAGCGCGTGGCGCGCGTGCTGCAAAACGCGCAGAAAAACGGCCACGAAATCACCTGGCTAGGAAGCTACGTAAACGGGGAGGAGTGATGAAATTTAACGAATTTGTAGAAAATCTAAGCAATTATGAAGCGGGTAAGCCGATCGAGCTTGCGGTGCGCGAGTTTGGTATCCGCAAGCAGGACGTGCTAAAGCTTGCCAGCAACGAAAATCCCTTCGGCACGAGCGAGGCGGTGCAGGATGCAATCGTACAAAACGCCGCCTGCGCGCATCTATACCCGGACGATTCGATGTATGAGCTAAAAGGTACGCTCGCCTCTAAATTCGCCGTAGAGCCGCAAAATATCATCATCGGCGCAGGCAGCGATCAGATCATCGAGTTTGCGCTGCATGCCAAGCTCAATTCGCGCCGCGCGATACTGCAAGCGGGCGTCACTTTCGCGATGTACGGCATCTACGCAAGCCACTGCGAGGCTAAAGTTTACAAAACTAGCGCGCAGGAGCACGATCTAGCCGAGCTTTTAAAAATTTATAATGCGCACAGAGATGAAATTTCGGTCATCTTTTTGTGCGTGCCGAATAACCCGCTTGGCGAGTGCTTGGATGCGGAGGCTGTGTATAGGTTCGCTCGAAGCGTGGATGAGGATACGCTTTTGGTGATAGATGCCGCGTACAACGAATTTGCGGCGTTTAAAGATGAACACAAAAAGCTCGATCCGAAATTTTTAATTGGGAATTTTAAAAACGTGCTCTATCTAGGCACCTTCTCGAAGGTTTACGGCCTGGGCGGCATGCGCGTAGGCTACGGCATCGCGCCGCGGCAAATCATAAGCGCGCTTTATAAGCTGCGACCGCCTTTTAATATCACGACGCTTAGCCTCGCAGCGGCGATTGCGGCGCTAAAAGACGAAGCTTTCGTGCAAAAGAGCCTGCAAAACAACGCCGCGCAGATGAGCCGCTTCGAGGATTTTGCGCGTGAGCGAAATTTAGAATTTATCCCTAGCTACGCAAATTTCATCACGTTTAAACTTAGAGCGCCGATAGATAGCAGCGAGCTTTGCGAGCAGCTTCTGCGCCGCGGCATCATAATTCGAAATTTAAAAAGCTACGGGCTAAACGCCGTGCGCATCACAATCGGCACGCAGGGGCAAAACGATCGCGTCTTGGGCGCTCTGGGAGAAATTTTGAGTGGATATTAAAAACAAAAGCCTGGAGGAGCTGCGGGAGCTCTGCGCGCAGATCAGAGCGCGCATCATCGAAGTCGTGAGCAAAAACGGCGGCCATCTAAGCTCAAATATGGGCGCGGTAGAGCTCATCGTGGCGATGCACTACGTATTCGACGCCGCGAACGATCCGTTTATCTTCGACGTAAGCCACCAAAGCTACGCGCACAAGCTCCTAACGGATCGCTGGGAGGAGTTCGGCTCGCTTAGGCAGTTTGGCGGTATCAGCGGCTACACGAAGCCTAGCGAGAGCAAATTTGATTACTTCGTCGCAGGACACGCCTCGACATCGATCTCTTTAGCCGTGGGTGCGGCAAAAGCGATAAGCCTAAAGCGCGAAAATCGCGTGCCGGTGGTACTCATCGGCGACGGCTCGATGAGCGGCGGCATGACTTATGAGGCGATGAACGAGCTCGGCGATCTGCGGCTGCCCTGCATCATCATCCTAAACGACAACAAAATGAGTATCAGCAAGCCGATCGGCGCCTTTAGCAAATACCTAAGCCAAGCGATGGCGGGCGAGACATATCAAAAATTTAAATCCCACGTAAGAGAGCTACTCTCTCACGCTCCGCAAAGCGCGACATATATGGCAAAGCGCTTTGAAAATTCCCTAAAACTCATCATTCCAGGGATGTATTTTGAAGAGCTCGGGCTCGAATACATCGGCCCTGTCGACGGTCACGACCTAGCCGATCTCATATCGGCGCTAAAGACGGCAAAAAGCGCGCGCAAGCCCGTAGTCGTGCACGCTCAAACGATCAAAGGCAAGGGCTACGACAAGGCCGAGGGCTATTTGGAGAGTTGGCACGGAGTAGGGCCTTTCGACATTCAAAGCGGAGAATTTAAGAAAAAATCCGCCGCCAAAAGCGCCACGCAAATTTACGCCGAAGCGCTTTTAAATTTAGCCGCTAAGCATGAAAACGTCGTGGGCGTGACCGCTGCGATGCCAAGCGGCACCGGCATGGATAAGCTGATCGAGAAATTTCCCCACCGCTTCTGGGACGTCGCGATCGCCGAACCTCACGCGCTAAGCTCGATGGCTGCGATGGCGCGCGAGGGTTTTAAGCCGTACGTTACGATATATTCGACCTTCATGCAGCGCGCGTTCGATCAGATCGTTCACGATGCGGCGATTATGAATTTAAATTTAGTCCTTGCGATGGATCGCGCCGGCATCGTGGGCGAGGACGGCGAGACGCATGAGGGGGTCTTTGACGTGAGCTTCTTAAATGCGATTCCGAACGTCAGCATGTGCGCGCCGCGGGACGAGGCGAGCTTTAAACGAATCATCGAGTACTCCTACGCGCATGAGGGGGTTTTGGCGATACGCTATCCGCGCGGAAGCTTTATTTTGGACTGCGACGAGACCGGCGCGTCTGCGGTAGGGCTTGCAAAATCGGTATTTCTAAAGCGCAGCGATAGCGCGCGCGTAGCTCTCATCGGCTACGGAAACGGCGCGGGTAGAGCGTATAAAACGGCTGCGGCGCTGGAGGGGCAGATCGAGGCGGACGTCGTAGATCTAGTCTTTGCAAAGCCTTTAGACGCCAAGTTTTTGCGAAGCCTAGCTCGCAAAGATAAAAATTGGTACGTCTTTAGCGACAACGCCAAAAAGGGCGGCGTCGGTGAAATTTTAAGCGCATTTTTGCAAGAAAATGAAATTTCGGACGTAAAGATCGTGAGCTTCGAGTTTGCCGATATCTTTTTGCCGCACGGAAAGACCGCCGACGTAGAACGCAGCTTGGGCTTAGACGTGCAAACTCTGGTCGAGCGAATATTAAGTGATAAAAAGTATTAGTTAATATCAACTTTGTTTAAAGTAAAATTTGATAATATCTTTTTAAAATTTTTTGAAGGATTAAAATGAATCATGTAGAACTACTCAAAACCTGCGGTTTGAAAGCGACTCCGCAAAGATTATGTATCCTAAAGGTACTTGATCGCCACGAGCATCCAAGTATAGATGACCTATACGAGGGGATCAAGGAGGACTATCCATCTATTTCGCTAGCGACGGTTTATAAAAATTTAAACACCCTACTCGACGAGGGCGTCGTAGTCGAGGTCAATGCGCCGAATAAAAAGAGCCGCTACGACATTTATCAGATGCCGCATATCCACGTCGTCTGCGAAAAATGCGGCAACATCACGGATCTTTTCATGGATGATGCCTTTAATAAGGATGTTTTGAAAAACATCGAGCGCAAAGCGGGCAATTTCATCCGCAAGCTAAATATCACGGCTACGGTCGAAGACTGCGAAAAGTGTAGATAGTTTAAAGAATTTTCTGCTATCATTACCCACTTTATTTTTGGAGCGGGTATGCAAACTAAGCGTAAATTTTTATTGAGCGACGATTCGATTCTGCGGACGCTAGAGCGTGCGGGGCTGAAATGTCGCAAGGTAAAGATCGCTTGGTTTTATACTTCGTTCTACCCCGAAATTTACTACATCCGCCAAAACGACGAGTGCTCTTTGCACCACAAAAAAGAGGATCTCGACAGGCAAACTTTAAATTTTAAAATTTCAAAAGATGATTTCAAAGAGGCTTTAAAAAGCAGGATCGCCCGCATCGTGCAAAAAAACCGCTATGGCTTTGCTAGCGACGAAGCGGAGTTTTGGCTAGAGCTTTACGGCGGTGAGCTAAGCACGCTCGTGATTTTACGAGCGAAATTTCAAAGCGAGGCGGCAAGCGCAAATTTTGATTTTGTAAAAACCTTCGGCAGCACCGATTTTTGCGAGATCACCGACGATTACCGCTACAAAAGCCGCTATCTGGCGCGCTACGGCATACCGCCGCGCTCGCTTGATTTCGCGCACGCCCGCAACGTTTTTAAAAAATTTAGCCGAGTTAAATTTTTCGCTCCGCCCTATGCGGACAGCGTTAAGCTCGCACGCTTGGCGCTTGAGTTAGCGTGGACGAGGGCGTGTGCCGCAAAAAGCGAGTATCAAAAAAACCTCGCCCCCGAAGCGCTTCACGAGCTGCGCGTGCAGATCCGTAAATTTAGA
Source organism: uncultured Campylobacter sp. (assembly GCF_938017705.1). GTDB lineage: Bacteria > Campylobacterota > Campylobacteria > Campylobacterales > Campylobacteraceae > Campylobacter_B. Next base: position 33,097 of record NZ_CALIIS010000128.1, on the reverse strand, counting down.
GCCGTTTTGAAGCTATCCTCGCCGCTTTTTGAAGCTGAAAAAAGGGGCGAAATTTTAAAACTGCTCGCGGGATTTATGAGCCGCACCAATCAGCTGCGAGACCTTCACGTTTTTGCGGAGTTTTTAAAGGCCGACGACGCGCCTGCGAGCTTTTTGCAGCAGCTAAATCTTATCGCAAAGCGCTCGGAGGATAAAATTTTAGAATTTCTTTCTAGCGCGGAATTTGCAGATTTAAACGGCGCTATTAGCGGCTTTTTAAGCGGCGCGGACGGCATCTACGCGCGCAGCGAATATGAAAAAATTTCAAAAAAGTTCGCCTCCGCCCGCCTTTGCAAGCTGATTAAAAGCTTGCGCGCGGAGCTAAAAAATTTGCAGCAAGGCTCATCTCTGCAGGCATTTCACGACGTGCGCATAGGGCTAAAGAGGCTGCGATACGCGCTTGAAATTTTTGCAAGAAGCTTTGATGAAGGCTGCGTCAGGGAGCTGTTTAAACGTACCAAGGCCGCCTGCGAGGATTTCGGCGCACTGCAAGATATCAGCGTGTGGCAAAATTTCATCGCGATCTATCAAAAAGCAAGTGATAAAAGCGGCGTCGCGTTTGCATATCTACTGGCTCTGGACGCCCACCTAAACGACCGCCGCGCCGAGCTGGAGGAAAAAATTTTAAGCGAAAAAGAGGCTCTTTTGCGCGCTCTGAAAAAATCGCTGCGCAAAATCAAAGCATACGAATAAGGAAAACCCGTGCAAAAACAGGAAAAAATCATAAAGATGTTCGATCAGATCGCGCCTACCTACGATCTGGCAAACCGCGCCATTAGCTTCGGCGTGGACGTTTCGTGGCGCAAAAAAGCGGTCGGGCTGACGCTTGAAAAGCTTAAAGGAAAGCTCGTGAGTATCGCCGACGTCGCGTGCGGCACGGGCGATATGATAAGCTCATGGCGCGACGGCGCGACGCAACACGGCGTGCAGATCGAGCGGATCGTGGGGATCGATCCTAGCGAAGGGATGCTTGAGGTAGCTAGACAAAAATTTCCCGGCTGCGAGTTTATCAAAGCGACCGCAGGCGCCACGACGCTGGATGACGCGAGCGTGGATATTTTAAGCATCAGCTACGGCATAAGAAACGTCGTGGAGCTGGACGCGGCGCTTGCGGAGTTTAATCGCATCATCAAACCGGGCGGCTCGCTCGTGGTTTTGGAATTTACCAAAGCCGCAAGCGGCGGGCTCGCGTTTAAAATCAGAGATTTTTACGTAAGTAAAATTTTACCCAAAATCGGCGCCTTTATCTCGAAAAACAAAGAAGCTTACGAGTATCTGCCAAGCTCCATCGGCAGCTTCCTAGACGCCGCGAGCTTTAGCGAAAAGCTCAAAAACGCGGGCTTTGAGCTGCGCGTGCAAAAGGGCTTCAGCTTCGACGTCAGCACGCTTTTCATCGCGGAGAAAATCGCGCGGAAGAGCGACGATGCTTAGCGTAAGCGAGCTAAACGCCCAAGCCAAGGCGCTTTTAGAGACGAGCTTTAGCTTCGTCGAGGTCGAGGGCGAAATATCTAAGCTTAGAATTCAAAGCACGAGCGGGCACTGGTATTTCACGATCAAAGACGCGAGCGCGGCGATCGATTGCGCGATGTTTAAATTTAACGCCGCGCGGATAAATTTTATCCCCGCCGTCGGCGATAAGCTCATCGTAAGCGGAAAAAGTCTCGCTATACGCCCCCACGGGCGCGTATCAGATCCAGGTCTCAAATATCCGCAAAAGCGGCGAGGGCGAGCTGGAAGCGGCGTTTGCCGCGCTAAAAGATAAACTTAGCAAAGAGGGACTTTTTGATGCCGCGCACAAAAAGCAGCTTCCGAAATTTGCCCAAAGCATCGCGATCATCACGAGCGCGGGTTCCGCGGCGCAGGCGGATATGCTTCGCACCGCGCAGGACCGCTTCGCGCTTTGCAAGATCGATCTGTATAACGCGCTAGTGCAAGGCGAGAGTGCGCCTGCTTCGATCATAAGCGCTCTACGTGTAGCCGATGAGAAGGGCTACGATGCGATCGTCATCGCTCGCGGCGGCGGCTCACGCGAGGATCTGTGGTGCTTCAACGACGAGGCCTTGGCGCGCGCGATCTAAATTTTTATCTTTTGACGCGGGCTATAAAATTTCGCCTTTCAAATTTAACGATCCCGTGGGCGGTTTAAATTTTATCGTCCGACATTGAGCTCTATCGCCAGCCATCGATACACTCGCTGCTACGCGCAGTTTAAGCTATCGCTCGCCGTCTGAGCTGATACATTCGCTGCTGCGCGCCGCTTTTTAAGCTTTAGAACTCACTGCTCGGTCACAGAATTTCGCCGCTCGGCGTTAGGCTAGAATTTTACCTTTAAATTTAACGATCCTGCAGGTGGTTTAAATTTCGCCGCCCGTCGAGCATTGCGGCCGTGTCCGCCGCATTAGTCGCTCAGCCGTAAATTTTATCCTGACGGCATTCGGCTATGAAATTTTACCCGCCGCGGCTTTACGTAATCGGGTTAAATTTTACCGATCTGTTTTCGGCATGTTTGGGTTGCGGCGCAAGGGTGCAAGAGGCGGGCTCGAAGCTGATCGTAAAGGGCAGGTGCTGGTCTGTGGATTTTCAGCGCGGCGAGATCAGTTTCGGCGATGATGCGCCGCGCGCTATCTGGTATATCGGCAGCGAAGCAAACGCCAGCCGCACGTGGCTGTGGGGATACGAAAATATAAACCGCCTAGGTGAGCGGCTACTTACCCTTGCGCGAGATGTGCGCGACTTCGGCTTGCGGCACGGGCTAGAGGAGCTTAGCACGCCTAAGCTCGCACTAAGCGCGGAGATAAACGGCCACGCTCTAAGCGCGATCGCGTGCGGATTATCGCAGGAACCGGTATGTTACTACCGCTGTCCGCACGCAGGCGGAGCGGTGTTTGTGGCGTTTGCGGCGGGCGAGTGCGTGAGCTCCGATGGCACGATCAAGCTCAGCATGGATGCAAGGGGGCTCATCTCTTTGGCGCGCGATTATATAGGCGCGTTTCAGCTAAATCACGCCGTTTTATCGGGGGCGCTTTTGATGAGAAACGGCACGAAATTTAGCGAAGCGGCGGGCAAGATCGTAGCAAATTTTAAAAATGATGCGCTCTTTTCGTTTGATAATTTGGGGCGGCTAAGCGAGGTGGAGTTTGCCGTATAGAGCCGCAAATCTCGCGCCGTGCATTCCAGGGCTTTGAAATTTACGCCGTAAAATTTTGCCCTGTAAATTTATATCATAGAATTTTGCGCCTCGGAATTTTGCTTGGTAGAATTTGTATCGCGGAATTCTGCCGCGTGGAATTCTGTCTTAAAATTTTGCGCCGTAAAATTCCGCTACTCTATCCGCGCCCAAGCCTTTAAATTTTAAACCAAAATCAGCCGCCGTCGATGTCAAAATCAAGATGCTCTTTGAAATAGGCGCGCAGCCTGCGGCGGTCGTTGCGGCCGGGCGTGATCGCAAACCACAGCACGCGGTCGTTTAGATCCTTGCCGCGGATCAGCACGGTGTCGCGCAGCAAGATGTCGTGAAAGTCGCCGTTTAGCCGCCACGACGAGAGCGCCTTGGCGAAGATAAAGATCACGATGCCCACGACCATTATCACGAATGCCATCCCCACGCGCTCGCTCATGGCGATGCCGACTAGCCACAGCACGATCATCGATCCGATTCCAAATTTAAAGAGTTGTTCGTGCTTTACGTAGCGGGAGTGACTAAGCGCCGTATAGTTCGTGCAGGTGCGCAAAAAGCCCGGAGTGAGCCTAACGTAGTCGATATTAAAGAGCAAAATTTCGCTCTTGTCCGCGCCCGAGACGAAGGTGATCGCGTGGTCGCTAAATTTATACAGCCCGCCGCCGTCGCGCCCATGATACCAAGCTACGCCCGCGATCAAAAGCCCCAAAATCCCGCCTCCGCCGCGACCGCGACCGTTTCCTAAAAAAATTTTATCTAAATCGAGCCCTGCCGACACGCCGTAAAAAAATATAAAGACCATCATCGCAATGACGAAGATCACGATGAAGGAGTTGTCGTTTTTGACGCTAAATCCGCCTGCACTCGCGGTTCGTGCACCGCGGTTGCGAAGGGCGGCTTTGTAGTCTTTGGTAGTAAAAGTAGGCATAAAGCTCCCTTCCTTTCGGGCTTACGAAACTCTTTTGCGCTTTTAAAGCCCGTTTAAAACAGCGGAATTTTATAAAATCTCAGATCAAATTCGGATTAAATTTTAAATTTGAAGAGGCTTTGAAATTTAAGCGGGTTTCAAATTTAAAGGATTTGAAATTTAGCCGCCGAACTTAATATCACAATAAAGCACTACAGAGGCTTTGCGGGCGAAGCTACTCCGTTAAGAGCGGCAAGCGCTCGATAAGCGCGGCATTTTGAGTCTTACAATGCTCTAAAATATAAAAAATTTTGGCGCTAAATTTTAAATGCTCCGGCTGGTCTTTTTTGCCGGCGCGTTCTGCGGATTTTGTGGCGAAATTTAAAACGTAGTTTTGCACGATTTAGAGGATGCGAGTTTTGCAGAAGCTCGGCCACACAAGACAGATGGCGAATGTGCGGCAAATTATCATAAATTTAAAGCGTAGCGGCGTTGCGCGATCTCATCAAATACAGAAAATTTTACGGCAAATTTAAAACGCAGTCTCGCGGAATCTAGTGCGGCGGATTAAAATGTGGCTTGCAGCGGTTGGTGCGGTAAATTTACTCTGTGGTTGCAGTTAAAATTTCCGCCGCGCGGAGTAAATGTCGCGTAGAGTTAAATTTGCCACCTAGAAGCTAAATTTCGCGTCGCAGTTAAATATCTCTGTTCGCAATAGTTAAATCGCAGCTAGCTCAACGCTGCAAATTCAGAGCCTACAAGCGTAACCACTTGGCTTGCGGCTATGCTGCGACCTCTTACTACAAAGCGCCTAGTTCGCATTTCCGCGGCTGTCTAAAACAAACCGCGCCGCGCTTTAAATTTTAAAATTTTATTTGAATAAGCTGTTTACGCTCTCGTCGTGATATACGCGCCTGATGACCTCTCCGAAAAGCGGAGCGACGCTGATTACCTTGATGCGGTCGCTTTCCTGCTTTAACGGGATCGTGTCGGTCACGACGAGGCCGTCCAGCGCGCCGCTTTCGATGCGCTCGTATGCCGGGCCGCTTAGTACGGCATGCGTGCAAAACGCGCTGACGCTCTTCGCGCCCTGTTCCTTAAACGCGCCCGCGGCCTTGACGATGGTGCCCGCGGTGTCGATCATATCGTCGATTAGGATCACGTCCTTGCCCGCGACGTCGCCGATGATGTTCATCACCTCGCTTTTGTTCGCCTCCTCGCGGCGCTTATCGACGATCACCAGATCGAGCGAGAGCTTTTTAGCGAAGCTTCTGGCGCGCGCGACGCCGCCAACGTCGGGGCTGGCGATGATCGGATTTTTTAAATTTTTCTCTTTCAGATAATCCAAAAATATCAGCGAGCCGTAGAGGTTATCGACAGGCACGTCGAAAAAGCCCTGTATCTGCCCCGCGTGCAGATCCATCGTGACGACGCGGTCGATGCCTGCCGTCTGCATCATATTTGCCACGAGCTTCGCGCTGATCGGCACGCGCGGGGCCGCCTTGCGGTCTTGGCGAGCGTAGCCGAAGTAGGGCACGACCGCCGTGATCGAGTTCGCGCTGGAGCGCTTCAGCGCGTCTGTTAGGATCAAAAGCTCCATCAGATTGGAGTTTGCGGGCGCGCATGTGGGCTGGATGACGAAGACGTCCTTACCGCGCACGCTCTCGCCGATCTGGACGCTGATTTCGCCGTCGCTGAAGGTTTTGATCGCGCATTCGCTAAGCGGTAGCGAGAGATATTTGGAGATTTTTTTGGCAAATTCGGGATTTGCGGTGCCGGAGAAAATTTTATATCCGCGCATTTTGATGACCTTTGGATTGAAATTTGCTTGAATTCTACACCAAAAGCGCTAAATTTTAGCTAATTCGCCCGCCGCGCTCGCGTAAAATTCATAAGCGTGCATCGCGAACCGCAGCCAGTTTGCGAGATAAATTTTTAAAATTTCAGGGCGCCTCGGTTCGCCGCGGTTTTACCTGGCGAAATTCGGCTTTGACTTACGGCGCCCGCGAGCGATCAGCACTCGCGTTTTTGCACGAGCAGCCGCGCAGATTGCCGGCAAAACCGTATCGCAAAGTTTGATGAAAGTTTGAGAGAGCGCATCAGGCGGGAGCACGGTACGGCTAAAGTCGTATCGCGGAGGGCATGGTGCGGATGAGCGCGGGATTTTATCTTTGCGATACAGACGCGCAAAATTTTATCTTTGAACTGCGGAGAGTGCGTTTAAATTTGGATTTTGAGCTCGCACGGGACATACTGCGCGGATACTTGTAGCGCGCTAAATTTAGACTGCCGCGGCGTATAAATTTTTTAGATCGCTCAGCGCGGTTAAATTTAAAGCCTGCTTTGTTTTGGTGAAAGTTTAAAGCTCGTTTTGACGATCAAATTTAAAGCTCGGCTTTTAAAACCTGTCCGCGCGCCGCAAAATTTTAAAATTTATCACGCGACTTTGGTCTATCGCGTAAATTTAGACACCGTCTTTGCGCGCTTAAATTTTAAAATTGCACAGGCCCTCTCGCCGCGTAAATTTCTATATCGTTTTTACACGCTTAAATTTTAAAATCGCGCGGCGCAGTGTAAATTTATCCGCAGCGAGCGCTATTCGGTGATTTTTGTGGGTTCGCCGAAAAGCCTATTCATCTCGGAGATTAAAATTTCCTTGCCGTCCTGCGCGCCGTTTGCGAGCTCGGCGAGACCTGCCTTGGCGGCGCGCACGCTCTTGCTCGTATCGCGAGGCTTTGCGGCGTAGTTTTGCGGATCGGTGGATCTTAGCAGATCGTCCTTGGGCGGCTGTTTTTCGCCCTCGCTGCTAGCGCCATTTTTTTTCGGTTTTGCCGCTTTTGGTGCGGAATTTTCTTCGGAATTTTCGCTAATGTTTGAAATTTTATCCCGCGCGGAGTTTGCGGAGTGAGTCGTGCTTGAGTCGGAATTTTGCGCGCCGCTTGTCGTAACGCTAGAATTTTCAAGCGGTTTTGTCGCACTGCCCGCCCCGTCTTTTGCTTTGCCATTCGCTGTGCTATCTACGTTACTAGAGGCGGAATTTTCTGCACCGTTTTGCGTAAAATTTTGCTTCTGCGGCGCGCCTTGCTCGATCTTAATGGCCGCGCTCTCGCCGAAGAGCGATTTTAGCACGCTATTTATCGCTCGCGAGCCCTTGCGCAGGTACTCTCTATCCTGTCCCTGCGCGCGCGAGAGCAGATACAGCGTGCCGCGCTCGAACTTTAAAAATTCCACGCACTTGCTAAATTTCTCGCCCAGATCATAATCGCGGTCGTAAATTTTGGCTAAAAAATTCTCGTAAATTTCATTTTGAGCGCCCATTTTGATGGAAGAGTTAGAATTTTGCGCCTGTGCCGCCGCGCCCGGTTTGATCTCGCCGCCTGCGTCAGGGCTTTGTTTTGCCGCACCGGAGTTTTGTGCCGAGCTTGCGGGGTGTTTTGCGCCTGCCGTAAAGCTAGGCACGTCGCTTGTCGCGCTACCCTGGTCGCTTAGTGCAAAAGCCGCGCCGCCCGGTTCGTTATTTGGCGCAAATGACGCGCTTTGATTGGAATTCGATCTAAAATTCGGCGCGAAGCCTTGCGCGCTTAAATTTGGCGCCGAAGCAGAAGCATAGCCCTCGCTTTGATCCAGGGATCTTCCGACCTCTATGAGCTCGTCGATCTCGCGCAGATTTACTGCTTCCATCATCATAAAAATCATCATAGAAATCGCATAGGTATTGTCCGGGCTGATGGCGAGCATGCTCTTAGCGCCCGCTAAAATGCGGAAAAACCGCTCGTACATCAGCAGGCTAAATTTCGCGTCGCGGCGCAGAAATTTATCCTTTAAATTTGCGATCATCTCGTCGATTATCGTCTCGGCGTTGTAGTTTTCGACCTCTTTGATGATCTCGATCGCGCCCGCGCGGTCCTGGCGCAGCACGATGTCTAAAATTTCTCCGATTTTAGCGGGATCGAGCAGGCCTAGCATATCGGCGATCGCGCGCTGCGTGATGCCTTCGCAGCTAAAGATGATCGCCTGATCGAGGAGCGTGAGCGTATCTCGTAGCGAGCCCGAGCCGCTGCGCGCCAAAATTTCAAGCGCGCCCTCTTCGTAAGCGATGTTTTCGGTTTTTAAAATCTGCTCTAGGTGCGCTACGACGGCGCTTTTAGCGATCGGTTTAAAGCGAAAGTGCTGCGTGCGCGATAGCACGGTGACTGGAAGCTTGAGCGGATCGGTAGTCGCAAGGATAAATTTTACGTAAGCAGGCGGCTCTTCAAGCGTCTTTAAAAGCGCGTTGGAGGCCTCTTTGGTGAGCATATGCACCTCGTCGATGATGAAAATTTTAAAGCGCGCGCTTGCGGGATGATACTTCGTCTGCTCGATAAGCTCGCGGATATCGTCGATCTTGCGATGGCTGGCGGCGTCCATCTCGATGATGTCGATGTGGCGTCCCTCGTTTGCCATTACGCAGTTATCGCAGATCTCGCACGGCTTGCCGGTAGGGCCTTTATCACATAAAAGCGCTTTGGCAAAAATCCTAGCCGTCGAGGTTTTGCCGCTGCCGCGAAGTCCGCTGAAAAGATATGCGTGGCTCAGCCTGCCGGAATCCAGCGCGTGCGCGAGGCTTTTGGCGACGGCGTCTTGACCGATGAGCTGCTCGAAGCTTTTGGGTCTGTATTTTAAAGCGAGTGCTTGCAAAATTTCTCCTTTGATCTTACAATGATACAAAAAAATCTATAAATTTTAAATTTAGTGCTACAATGCGCCCGAATTTCAGAAAAAGGATCGAAATGAAAAAATTTTTAATCGGCGTATTTGCGCTATTTTTCGTCGCCTGCTCGCAAACCAGCAGCGTCATCAGCCTAAATCCGTATCTTTCTAAGGCCGATCAGACCGTAAGCGGCAAGTCGGTAAATATCAACGCGATCAACGATCAGCGTGAAAATCAGATGGTAATCGCCGTTATAAACGACAACGACGGCAAACTCGTCGATGAAGTGCTTTTAAAAAACAATCTCTCGGCCTGGTTCGATAAGGCTTTGCGCGCGGAGCTTGAGGCTCGCGGCGTAAGGATCGATCCTGCAAGCCCGAATATCGTAACCGTAAATATTAGAAGCATCTCGGCAGCGATCAACGGCTACTCGAAAGAAAATATGAGCGCAAGAGGCGAGATCGCGATCTCTATCGTGCAGGGCAACAAAACTACGACCAAGCGCGTTTCGCAGGATCAGAGCCAATTTACCGCGCTTCGCACGGCTAGATCGCTTAATCCTTTTGTGCAAAGCTTGCTTGGCGACATCGTCAAAAAATCCGCCGATCAAATCATCTTGACGCTTTAGATGCGCTGCGTAAATTGCGGCGCGTTTAGCCTGCGCACGATCTGCGCCGCCTGCGCCGCAAATTTAGCCGAATGCCGCCTAAGTATGCGGCAGGTGGAGGGCTTTAGCGTGTTTTACTACTACGGCTACTCCGAAATTCGAGAGCTTATACTTTCTAAACATCACGAATACGGCGCTGCAGTGCTTGCGCGCATAGCCTCTTTAAGCCTAGCAAAATTCCCGCTTCATCTGCGGCGCGAAATTTCAGTAAATCCGCAAAATTACGAAACGTTTAAAACGGACGGAATTTTTAAATTTAACGCCGTGCCGCTGGATGATGACGTACGCAGTGGCTATTCGCACACGGCGATCCTAGCTCGCGCGCTAAAAAGCAAGCTAATTGAGCCAAAATTTCACTGCCTGCGTGCGCAAAACCGCGTCAAATACACGAGGCAGAGTTTGGAATTTCGCCTAAAACACAAGCGAAATTTTAAAATTTTAACCCCGCCGCAATTTCCCGTGATCCTAGTAGACGACATCATCACCTCGGGCCTTAGCATGCTGCAAGCGCGCGAGAGCTTGATCGATGGTGGCTTTATGCCCGTGTGCGGCTTGGTTTTAGCTAATGCAAAAGAATAATTCGCTATAATCGCGCTTTAAAATTTAAAAGGATATTTATGCAATCAAATATGTTTGAAAATCAGGAGATTATCGATATAGACGTCGAGGAATCGATCAAGACGAGTTATCTTGATTACTCGATGAGCGTTATCATCGGTCGTGCGCTACCGGACGCTAGAGACGGCCTAAAGCCGGTGCATAGGCGAATTTTATATGCTATGAACGATCTTGGCGTGAGCTCTCGCCAGCCATATAAAAAATCTGCTCGTATCGTAGGCGACGTCATCGGTAAATACCATCCGCACGGCGATACCGCCGTTTACGATGCGCTCGTGCGAATGGCGCAGAGCTTTTCGATGAGAATCCCTTCCGTCGACGGTCAAGGTAACTTCGGATCGATCGACGGCGACGGAGCGGCGGCGATGAGGTACACCGAAGCGCGTATGACGCCGCTAGCCGAGGAGCTTTTAAAAGACCTGGATAAAGAGACAGTCGATTTCGTGCCGAACTATGACGAGAGCCTGAACGAACCCGACGTCCTGCCTGCGCGCGTGCCGAATTTGCTGCTTAACGGTTCAAGCGGAATCGCCGTAGGAATGGCGACGAATATCCCGCCGCACAGCTTAGATGAGCTCGTGGGCGGTCTTTTGATACTGCTTGAGAATAAAAACGCAAGCCTAGAAGAGATCATGGGCGAGATCAAGGGTCCCGATTTTCCGACCGGCGGCATCATCTATGGCAAAAAGGGGATCATCGAGGCGTATAAAACGGGCAGAGGGCGCGTTAAAATTCGCGCTAAAACTCATATCGAAAAAAAGGCTAGTAAAGATGTCATCGTAATCGACGAGCTGCCGTATCAAACCAATAAGGCGCGCCTGATCGAGCAGATCGCAGATCTCGTAAAAGAAAAGCAGATCGAAGGCATCTCCGAGGTGCGCGACGAGAGCGATCGCGACGGAATTCGCGTAGTAATCGAGCTTAAACGCGACGCGATGAGCGAGATCGTGCTAAATAATCTATTTAAGCAAACCACGATGGAGGCGACCTTCGGCGTGATAATGCTCGCAATCGACGGCAAAGAGCCGAAGATTTTCACACTGATAGAGCTTTTGAAACTGTTTTTGAACCACAGAAAAACCGTCATTATCCGCCGCACGATTTTTGAGCTTCAAAAAGCGCGCGCCAGAGCGCACATCTTGGAGGGCTTAAAGATCGCGCTAGATAATATCGACGAAGTGATCGATGTGATTAGAAACTCCGCCGATACCAACGTCGCGCGCGAAAATTTAATGAGCAGATTTGGTCTCAGCGAGGCGCAATCGGGCGCGATTTTAGATATGAGGCTAAGCCGCCTCACTGGACTTGAGCGTGAAAAGATCGAGGAAGAGCTAAAAGAAATTTTAGCCGAGATAAAGCGGCTTGACGCGATCCTAAAGAGCGAGGAGCTAATCGAAGGCATCATCAAAGATGAGCTTTTGGAGATCAAAGATAAATTTAAATGCCCGCGCATCACCGAAATCGTCGATGACTACGAGGATATCGACATCGAAGATCTCATCGCGAATGAAAATATGGTCGTTACGATCACTCACCGCGGCTACATCAAGCGCGTGCCTAGTAAGACTTACGAGAAGCAAAAGCGCGGCGGCAAGGGGCGCGTGGCTGTTACGACGTACGACGATGACTTCATCGAGAGCTTTTTTACGTCCAACACCCACGACACGCTTATGTTTATCACCGACCGCGGGCAGCTTTACTGGCTTAAAGTCTATAAAATCCCGGAGGGCTCGCGCACCGCAAAGGGCAAGGCGGTAGTAAATTTAATCCAGCTCGGCGCGGACGAAAAGATCATGGCGATCATCCCTACGACCGATTTTGATCCGAGCAAGTCGCTCGTATTTTTCACTCGCAACGGCATCGTAAAACGCACAAATTTAAGCGAGTTTAAAAACATCCGCTCGCTCGGCATCCGCGCTATCAGCCTAGATGAGGACGATACGCTGGTGACTGCGCTCATCGCTCCAAACAGCGCCGAGGAGATGCAAAATTACAAAGGAGGCGCTCTAAGCGGCGACGATCTGGACGACGGCGAGGCCGAGGAAATTCTAGAGCAGACCGAGCAGGATATTTTGGAGGGAAGCGAGAATGAAATTTCGGACGCACAAGAGGGCGAGCCGCAAAGTGCCAACGAAAATATGCTATTCATCGCTACTAAAAAGGGAATGTGCCTTAAATTTAATCTAAATAAAATTCGCCAGATGGGGCGTATCGCTCGCGGCGTAAAGGGGATTAAATTTAAAGAAAAAGGCGACGAGGTCATCGGCGCCGCGTTTATTTTAAGCGATATGCAAGAAATTTTAAGCGTGAGCCAAAAGGGTATCGGCAAGCGCACGACCGCGAGCGAGTATCGCCTCACAAACCGCGGCGGCAAGGGCGTCATCTGCATGAAGCTCACCAACCGTACGGGCGAGCTCATCGGCGTCGTGATGGTCGATGAGGAGATGGATCTTATGGCGCTAACCACCAGCGGCAAGATGATCCGCGTAGATATGCAAAGCATCCGCAAAGCGGGTCGCAACACCAGCGGCGTCATCGTCGTAAATGTCGAGGGCGACGACGTAGTGAGTATCGCGACCTGCCCGAAAGCCGAGGAGGGCCACGAGGGCGAAGCGGACGAGCTTGCGCAGGATGAAAATTTATTAAATTCAAATTTAGATAGCAAAGATTCGCAGAGCGACGGCCCTAGCGATGAAATTTTAAAAGGAGGAGAGGATGAGTAGTTACAATATCGCCATCGTAGGCGCTACCGGCGCCGTAGGCGAGGAGATTTTGCGCGTCTTAGACGAGATGAACTTCCCCGTAAAGGACATACTGCCGCTTGCGAGCGCAAAGAGCGCGGGCGAGAAGGTGGAATTTCGCGGCAAAGAATACGTCGTGAGGGAGCTCACGGACAGCACTTTCGACGAAAATGAGATCGACATCGCGTTTTTTAGCGCGGGCGGCTCCATTTCGGCGCACTATGTGCCATTTGCTGCGGCAAGCGGCGCGGTGGTGATAGACAACACTAGCCACTTTCGTATGCAAGAAAATGTCCCGCTCGTAGTGCCCGAGTGTAATCCTCAGGATATAAAGCTATGGGAAGAGACAGGCATCATCGCTAATCCGAACTGCTCTACCATCCAGATGGTTCAAATTCTTAAGCCGCTTGATGACGCGTTTGATATCGAGCGCGTGGACGTAAGCACCTACCAGGCGACGAGCGGTGCAGGTAAAGAGGGTATGAGCGAGCTTGTAGAGCAGCTGCAGCAGTTTTTCGCTTTTAAGCTTGATGAGTGCGAGCCGAAGGTTTTCCCGCATCAGATCGCGATGAATGTCATCCCGCACATCGACGTCTTTTTGGACAACGACTACACCAAAGAAGAGATGAAGATGGTGAACGAAACGCAGAAAATTTTGCATAAAAACTTCGCCGTTTCGGCTACCTGCGTGCGCGTGCCGGTGCTGCGCAGCCACAGCGAGGCGATCACGATAAAATTTAAAAAGGATTTCGAGATTAGCCGCGTGCGCGAAATTTTAAGAAATGCGCCTAGCATCGTGCTTGCAGACGATCCGAGCAAAAACGAGTACCCGATGCCGCTGCTTTCGAGCGACACAAATGAGACCTACGTCGGCAGGCTCCGCAGGGACAATTTCGACGATAAAATTCTGCATCTTTGGTGCAGCGCCGATCAGATCCGTGTCGGAGCGGCGACAAACGCCGTGCGCATCGCGCTTCGTTGGATCGATATGCAGCAAGACAAGTAGGATAAATTTAGCAAGGCTGTCGAGTCTTTGCGCGCGAATACGGTCGCGTGCGTGATTTCGGCGCCGAGGTCTGGCGAATAAAATTTGCAAATCAGCCTAATTAAAATTTAACGCCGCAAGCTGAAATTTTGCGCCTTTAACCTGGCGCAAAATTTTAAAGACTCAAACGGATGCGACTAAATGGGGTAAATTTACGCGATTGCAAACGAGCGTAAATTTAAACGGACACTTTGGCATGGAGCGGCTTTTAAATTTATACGTTCGTTTGCGGAGCGGCTAATCCCGAATTAAAATTTAAGGAAGAAATGAAAGCTATATTTGAAAAATTTTTACTTTGCAGCAAATTTTTAACCCTCCTGCCAGTGCTTTTTTGCATCGCGGCAGGCGCGGCGATATTTGTGATGGCAAGCTACGAAATCGGCTCGGCGCTTTATAAAATCGTGGATTGTTTTCTAGCGCCGCAGAGCGAGCGAGCGCTTTATATTGGCATTTTAAGCGAAATAATAACGGCGATCGATCTGTATCTGGTCGCCATCGTGCTGCTAATCTTCGTATTTGGAATTTATGAGCTGTTTATTGACGAGTTTGTGGATCTAAATTTACAAGTTTTAAAGATCGCCTCGCTGGATGAGCTGAAGCACAAACTCGGCAGCGTCATCATAATGGTGCTGGTAGTGGATTTTTTCAAGCGAATTTTGCACACCGATTTTACTATCCCTTTGGATATGCTTTTGCTTGCAGGGGCTATCTTTGCGGTTTGTTTGGCTTTGTATATTTGGAGTAAATTTAAAGGATAAAAATGGTTTTCATCGACGCATGCTTCGGCAAAGAGACCCCATACACGCCCATTTGGATGATGCGCCAGGCGGGGCGCTACCTGCCGCAATATATGGCGGTGCGCGAGAGGGCGGGCGATTTTTTGAGCCTGTGCCGCGACTACCGCGCTGCTAGCGAGGTAACGATCCAGCCCGTGGAGATTTTGGGCGTCGATGCGGCGATACTTTTTAGCGATATCTTGGTCGTGCCGATGCAGATGGGGATGGATCTGCGCTTCGAAGCGGGCGAGGGGCCGAAATTTAGTGATCCGATCCGTTCTCAGGGCGATTTGGCGCGCCTAGATCCGCAAAAGGCCGCGGCGGAGCTCGGATATGTTTATGATACGATCTCGCTTACTCGCTCTCGCCTTGCCGCGGATAAAGCGCTCATCGGCTTTTGCGGCGCGCCGTGGACGATCGCTACCTATATGATCGAGGGCGGCGGCAGCAAAAATTACGCCGTTTGCAAAAGGATGCTCTACGAAAATCCGCAGCTTTTGCATGAAATTTTGCGCCTCGTTACGGAGGCGACGAAGCTTTATCTAGCGCGCCAGATCGGCTCGGGCGTCGATGCGGTGCAGATCTTCGATAGCTGGGCGGGCGCGCTGGAGCCGAGCGCATACGAGGAGTTTGGCTGGCGATACATCCTAGAAATCACGGAATTTTTAAAGGCGAAATTCCCGCATATCCCGCTCATCGTCTTTGCCAAGGGCACGGGCGCGCAGATGTCGCGACTGAGCCGTATCGTAGCGCAGCGCGGCGAGGCGAGCTTTGACGTATGGGGCGTGGATTGGAGCACTCCGATTGAGCTTGCGCGCGAGCAGCTCGGGGGCAAATTTGCGCTTCAGGGCAACCTGGAGCCGATGCGGCTATACGATCGCAGCGCGATAGAATCGGGCGTGCGCGAGATTTTAACGGCGATGAAGGGTGCGGCGCATATCTTTAATCTAGGGCATGGAATTTTGCCCGACGTAAGCGTGCAAAACGCCAAATATCTAGTGGATCTGGTGCACGAGCTAAGCGCGCGCTAAAGCCTTATTTTGCGAAAGTCTGCTTGCCGCACGCCACTGTGAAATTTTATAGAGCCGTAATTTAAAATTTCGCTCGCTCGGGTCGCTTGCTTTGCTTTCGCGCGATCCTGCCGCTACAATAAAATTTCAATTTTACGCCGCTTTCATGCCGCCAAAACAGCGCGCAGAACGTAAAACTCTAAATTTTAAAATTCTGCGTCGTTTTAGCGCGGTTGTATCTCAAATTTTAAAATTTAGCCGCAGTTTGAAATTTTATGCCGAGCGAGGATCTGAAATTCTATGCGCTGTGTCCACGGCGCCGTAAAATACCGAGAGTTCGCGAGTTTAAATTTAGCTCGCGTCTTAAATTTATAGCTCGCACGCGCCAAATTTAAGGATAAATTCAAAGCTCTAAGTTTAAAATTTCGCCGTAGCGGAGCGGCGCGCGGAAGCAAAATTTTGCGTAAAAGTGGCGCAGAATTTCAGTGCGCCGGAGTAAAATTTAAAGCAAAATTTTTGCGCGCAAGCAAACCCCGCAAATCAAACCATGGAGCAAAAATGAGATATATTTTCGGGCCCGTCACCTCGCGCAGGTTCGGGCGTAGCCTTGGCATCGATCTAAGCCCGCAGCGCAAGCAGTGCAACTTCAACTGCGTCTATTGCGAGCTGGGCGCGGGCAAGCCGGTAAGTGCGATGAGCGAGCCCTGTGAGATCGGTCCGATCATCGCCGAGCTGAAAACCACGCTGCAAAGCCACGCGGGCATTGACGTCATCACGATCACGGCAAACGGCGAGCCTACGCTGCATCCGCGCTTTGCAGAGCTAGTGGATGCGCTAAAAGCGCTGAACCTGCCGCAGAAGCTGCTCGTTTTGTCAAACGGCTCGCTCGTGCGCGAAAATAGCGCGGCGCTGATGAAGCTTGATATCTGCAAATTTTCGCTAGATAGCGTGCTTGCAAAAAGCTTTCGCAAGGTGGACGGCCCGCACGCGGGTATTAGCGCCGAGGATATCGTAAGCGCGATCGCGGATTTTGCGCGTGAGTTTCGCGGCGAGCTTGATATCGAAATCCTAGTCGTGCGCGGGATAAACGATACGCAAGAAGACTTTGAGGCGCTAAATGCGGCTTTAGCTCGCATCAACCCGCACCGCGTCGATCTCGGCACGATCGATCGCCCGCCCGCATACCGCGTGCAGGGGGTGAGCGAGGCGCAGCTGCGCTATCTGGCCACTTTCATCGAAAATCAAAACGTAAATATCATCGCCGCGCCCAAATACGCAAGCGAACGGCTGAGCTTTAGCGAGGATGAAATTTTGCGCACTCTCTCGCGCCGTCCGCAGCGCACGAGCGACGTGGAGGCGATGTTTGACGAAGCGAGCGCACAGCTTTTAAAGCGTTTGGCGGGTGCTGGCAAGGTCGTTTTTGAGGATGGCTACTATAAAATAGCCAAGAAATAGTGGTAGAATTGCGAGGTAGAATTTTATTTCGTAATTTAATGGCAAAATTTTATCGAGATTTCGCAGGTGGAATTTTGCGTCCAAATTTTTAATAGGTGAAATTTTACGTAAATAACCCGCGATGATGTGATGAAATAATAGGGCGCGTAATCCAGATTTAAAATTCTGCAAAGAATAAATTAATCGACGAAAATTCTAATGGCAAAAATGCGAGCGCAAATGCTTCGGCTACAGAAAATTCCGATATCAAAAAATATAATTCTAAAAATCCCGCCTCGCAAAGCTCTGGCAGCGAAGATTAGAATGCCGAAAATTCTAACGGCAAAAATTCCGATACCAAAAATTCGGGCGCGCAGAATTCCGGTGCGTGAAATTTAACCAGTATGATGAGAAATAAAGCTGCGTTAAAATTTAAAAATTTCACCGCCTACGCGCGCTCTTTTTGGGTTCGCACAAAGCTCACGCGAGCAGGCGCGGCTCTTTGCTGCGCACGTTCCGCCGAAGCTGCTTGCCTCGAAAGATCAAGCGCCGATGCGACGCCGAGCGAAGTGGGTAAAAATTTTAAAAACCTAAATTTTAAAAACCAAAACGCTATGAGTACGAATTGTGAGGCAGGTCGCTATATAGACTTTAGCGCGGATTACGACACGGATCGCAACATACGCCTTAAGCATATTGCTGCAGCACATGCCAAAGTATAAACTTTAACGCAGATCGAGACTTAAATTTAAATATATGCCACGATATAAATTCTAGTGCGGATTACGACATAAATCTCGTCAAGGGTCACGGCATGAACCCAAGCATGGATTATTACGACATACGCCTCGGAGCGTATCGAGACATAAATTCTGACAGGCATTGCACCGCAAATTTTAAAATTTCAAACGCAAACTTAAAACGAATTTAGCAGATTTAAAAGCAGATTTAAGGACGGATTTTAAATGATTAAATTTTCAAATTTAAAAGTTGCTGCCGCCGTGTTCGCGCTACTGCTCGCAGGCTGCGACGGATGGAAGCACCATCTAAGCAGCGACGGCGCCTCGCTCGCCTCCAAGTTCGACCCCTCCGAGCGCACACTAAAGATTGAGGGCAACGACAAGCCGCTCGTGCTGTTTTTCTACGCAAGTAGCCGAATTTAGAAATTCTAAAATTTTAAAATTTAGATAAAATTCTACGATTTGGAATTTTGATAAAATTTCTGTGGCTACCAGCTTCCGCTAGCACCGCCTCCGCCGAAGCTTCCGCCGCCCCCACTGAAACCGCCTCCGCTAAAACCGCCACTTCCTTTAAATCCACCAAAATCCCCAGATGGGCTGCTTCTCATGCGCGATGAGCGCGCGATTTCGTTTATGATGTCTGCACTTGAGATTATATCCTCATCGCTTCTACTGTGGCGCGTCACGCGGCGGCTTAGTAACGCAAAAAGCAAAACCGCAAAAAACACCATAAAGATCGCAAAGTCCTTGTTGCTCGGATCCTGCTGCGCGTTGGCGTTAAGCGGATCAAATTTTATATCGCCGCCTTCGATCGTGCCGATGATCGCCGAAATCCCACTAATGACGCCACTTTCATAATCCCCCTGCCTAAAATAGGGCAGAATTTTATTGCTGATGATGCGCTTGGCGCGCATATCGGTTAGCACGCCCTCTAGCCCGTATCCGACCTCGATACGCACTTTATGCTCGTGCGGAGCAACAAGCAGCAGTATGCCGTTGTCGCGCCCTTTTTGCCCGATACCAAGAGCGCGCGCCTGCTCTACGCCGATTTCCTCGATAGAGTAGCCACCGAGCGATTTTAGGCTTACGAGCATGATCTGGTTTGTGGAATTTTTATCGAAAGTCGTTAAAATTTCATTCAGACTCTCTCTCGCGGCTGGGCGTAAAATGCCAGCCTCATCAATTACGGCGGTACCGTTTGGATGGGCTAGATACTCGCTAGGTGCGGCGACGCTTATTACAAATAGTGCCATTAGGGCAAAAGCAAATCTCCAAGCCACTCTCATCGCAGTTCCACCAAGGTCTCTTCTATCTCGTTATTTTCGCTATCTTTAGGCACTCGCATGGCTAGCTCGCACAGTGCGTCCATCGCCTTTAAAACAGCAGGCTCAAGACCTTGCGTGCTGGGGTTAAATTCTGTCGTGATACGTTCAAACTCACCCTTAGAGATAAACTCCGCCGCTTGCGCGCCGCAGATGATATGAGCGCAGCGCTCGCGGACGCAGACACAAAACATTATCGCTTCTTTTACGCTGCCGTAGCGCTCGTAAAATTTTTGCATCGCAAACTCGCCCGAGAGCCGAAGTCTGCGAGATTTAAGCGTGATTAGAGTTAAAAGCGTGGGACATTTAGCTAGCAGAGCTTTAATCGCTATGAAGCTGAGCGCTACGATTTGCAGTAGCTCAGCTTTGCTTATTTGTGGCACGAAGCACAGAACGATGCCGATCGCAAACGCCGTCACTGCCGCCGCGCTATAGCTAGCTTCGCAGTCCTCGCTTGCTTCGCGCGCGACCACGCAGACGATCTGCGCACCGCTTGCGGCTTCGGCTTTCGTGATTAGCTCATGGATTCTTTGCTTACACTGCTCGTTTAGCATTTGCCGCCTTTAGCGTTATTTAAACGAGACGCTAGGGGCTTTTTGGCTTGAGCTATCAGCGCTAAAGCTAGGTTTGGCGCCGCCTAGTCCTACTATGCGCGCGATGATGTTTGTAGGAAAGGTCCTAATTAGCTTGTTGTATTCCTGCACCGAGGCGATGTAGTCCTTGCGCGCTACGGCGATGCGATTTTCCGTGCCTTCGAGCTGATTTTGCAGCTCGGCGAAATTCTGATTTGCCTTAAGATCCGGATAGCGCTCGACTACCAGCATCAAGCGCGATAGGGCTGAGCTAAGCTCGCCTTGAGCGCCGTTAAATTTCGCAAACGCTTCCGGATCTTGCGCTAAACTTTCTGCATTAATATTGACAGCGGTTGCCTTAGCGCGGGCATTTATAACGCCTTCTAAGGTATCTTTTTCATGGCTAGCGTAGCCCTTGACGGTTTCTACGAAATTTGGAATCAAATCGGCGCGGCGCTGATATTGGTTTTGTACCTGGCTCCACGCAGCCTTAACTTCTTCATCTTTGCTTACGAGCTTGTTGTAAACCGGCACTGCAAATATCGCAAACGCAATCGCCGCAATCACTAAGACGATTAGGGCTTTGATTAAGATATGAAGCCCTCCTTTTTGGCGCGGATACTCTCCTTCGCCAAAGCTCTCGCCTCGCGCGGATAAGCTTTTATCGTCGTAACCTATACGCTCGTTATTTTTTCCTTGCAGCTCTTTCATTGAAATCTCCTTGGGATGTTGGAATTTAATTTGACTAAAATTTCATATTCGATCGTGCCGAAGTGCTTTGCCCAAACCCGCGCGTCGTCCAGCACGCAGATGCGCTCGCCACCGAATTCCGCACAGAAGCTATCCATCGACATTTTTCCGAGCATTTTCTGCCCGCTTGCAAGCGCTAGCTCGCCCTCGCCGTCGTAGCGAAATAGCCCGTCTGCGTAGCCCAGATCATAGGTGCCGATCCTCATATCGTGCGGCGCTTCAAATTTTGCGCCGTAGCCCACGCGCTCGCCTTTTTTTAGCACGCGCGAGCTGATCAGATCGGCATAGAGCTTTAACACAGGGCGTAAATTTAGGCTCTCGTCAAATTGCGGATAGCCGAACTGCGCCATGCCTACGCGCACGTATTCGTCCTCAAAGCCCGCACTTCGCTCGATAGCTGCGGAGTTGCTCGAATGAAATTTTAAATTTTCAAAGCCCGCGGCGGCGGCTTTGTGCCCCGCGAAACGCTTAAATTCTATAAAATTTTGCCTTTGTGCGAAAAAATCTCCACTTAGCTCGTCGCTTGCGCGAAAGTGTGTGAAAAAGCCACGAAGCTTAAATCTGCCCTCCTTACACAGCCTAAGCGCCTCATCTAACTCGCTCGCACCGATACCGTTGCGGTGCATAGCAGTATCTGCAGCGATATAAATTTTAAGCCCTCGTTTAAGACGCGCAAAGTAGCTCAGATCATTTACTGCGTAGCAAAACCGCTCATCCTCGTCCCCGCGCGGAATGTGCGAGAGCACTAAAATTTCATCAAATAAATCCGCGATCTGCGTAGCTTCCGCAGCACTTCGCGTTACGGCGCGTACGAAGCCTAACTTTGCCGCTTCCTCGCAGCAAAGCCTGCAGCCATGGCCGTATGAATTATCCTTGGCTACTAAAAATACTCGTTCCGCTCCACCTACTTTGGCGGCGATTTGCGCTAGATTGTGCGCATAAGCGGCGCGATCTAAAATGATCTCAGACATCGAAATTTAGCCCATAAGTGCGGTATAAATATGGCAGCAGCTTGCGCGCAGCGTAGTCGTATCCGTAGAATTTCGCATAAACTTCCTTCAGGCTAGCCGCGCCTGCGCGCTCGAAATCAAACACGTCGGTACCCGCGATCTTGGGCACGCGCTCGTCTAAAAATTTAAAAAATTCCGCTCTCGCAGCCAAAAGCTCTTTTATATTTTTTTCAACCTCTTGCTTTTCAGATTCGTTCATCTCTGATCCTTTAAATTTTCTAGTTTACCTAAAAATACGCGCTGCATCTCGTCGCGAAACTCAGGGCTAGAGGCCTCGAAGCGAGTTACGATCACGGGCGTGGTGTTGCTTGCCCGTACGAGCGCCCAGCCGTCATCAAATCGCACTCTGATGCCGTCGATCTCGATAATATCGCGGATGGGCGGTAGCTCCGCAATACCTGCGTGGATTTGAGCTTTAAGAGCCTCGATGATCTTAAATTTTGCCTCCTCGCTCGTATTAAATTTAATCTCGTCGGTGCTAAAAACTCGCGGCAGCTTGTCTAGCTCGGCGTCTAAATCATATCCTTTAGCTACGAGCTCAAGCACGCGCATCATCGCATATACGCCGTCATCAAAGCCGAAATATCGCTCTTTAAAATAGATATGCCCGCTAACCTCGGCGGCAAGGTCGATACCAAGCTCCTTCATCGCCTTTTTGATATTGCTGTGGCCGGTCTTGCCCATAAAGCTTTTGCCGATCTTATCGATGGTATCGTACATCGCCTGCGAGCATTTGACCTCGCCTAGGATGCGCGGATGGGTCATATTTAGGGCAAGCAGGCAGGCTAGCTCGTCGCCTTTGATATTGCGGCGCGGCGTAAGCACGGCGATCCTATCGGCATCTCCGTCAAAGCCGAAGCCCAAAGCCACGCCGTCTTGCTTCATCGCAGCTTTAAGATCCGCTAAATTTTTCTCCTCGCTGGGGTCTGGGTGGTGGTTTGGGAAATTGCCGTCTGGCTGCAGAAATAAAACTTTAGCGTTTAGCTCTAGCCTTTCGACGATTTTAGTAGTCGTAACGCCTGCAGCTCCGTTTGCGCAGTCAATGATAAAAGGCGCGGCAAAGCCCTTAAGAGCCGCAAATTCTTTCTCAAAATATGCTAGATACTCGCTTAAGATGTCGTACTTCTGAGTGCTTATATCGGTTGGAATTTTAAAATTTGAACCGATCAGCTCTCGCACCTGCGCGCCCAGACGTTTCAAATCCTTGCCGAAGAAGCTATCCGTGCCGATCGTGATCTTAAAACCGTTGTAATTTTTGGGATTGTGCGAGCCGGTGATCATTACGTTTGCGTCAAATTTATGCGTAAATACGCTAAAATAGCCCACCGGTGTCGGTAGCAAGCCGATATTATAAACCCGCAACCCGGCGAAATTTAGCCCGCTTACGAAATAGCCGAAAAGCTCATCCGCGCTAAGGCGAGCGTCGTATCCCACGCTAACGCGCTCAAGCCCTAGATTTGCGATATGTTTGCCAAGCGCGAAGCCGATCGCTTTTACGCTGCGCTCGTTTAGCTCCTCACCCACGATGCCGCGAATATCGTATTCTCTAAAGATATCTTCGATCATAAAATTCCTTTAAATTTAAATCGCGGTATTTTATAAAAACTTGCTTAATATTTATATTATAAATGATAAAATCGCCGCTAAAATTCCAAAGGATGGTTATGAAAAAATTTATTCTAGTAGCGATTTTAGCGGCTTTTGCTTGCGCGGGCGATTACGAGCTCGTAGGTAGCGTAAATACTTCGTTTAGAATTTTTGGCAAAGACGATCGCATCGAAGTTATCGCGGTTAAAGATCCTAAGATCGACGGCGTGACCTGCTACGTCTCTTACGCCAAAAAAGGCGGTGCCAAAGAGATCATCGGCGTGGAGGAGGACCGCTCCGAAGCCTCTGTGTCGTGCGTGCAGACAGCGCCTAAAATCATCATTAAAGAGGAGCTGAAAAAAGAGGATATTTTTGAAAAACGCAGCTCGTTGATCTTCAAAAAGACCCATGTAGTCAGGCTTTACGATGCGCTGCAGGGCTCGCTAATCTATTTGGTTTATTCAGACAAAGTGATTGACGGCTCGCCCAATAACTCGATCTCGGCGATCCCGTGCCACCAAGCCGTGGGCGACGTGTGCGAGCTCGCATATGCCCAAGGCAAAAAATAATAATAAGGAATTCCGCAAAGATAGAATTTTATCGCAGCGGAATTCTAAATTAGAAATTATACGATGAGATGGCGCACGAAATTTAACAGAATTCCGCTAAATTCCGCAGCATTTTACAAAATTTATCCGCGCCGTTAAATTCCTAAGCGAATGCCTAAGAAGAGAATTTTACCGCTTTATAAAAGCATCTTAACGCATATTTGAGCTACGCTAGTAGACGACGCGCTTGCAAGTCGTAAAATGAAAAATTAAGCAATTTTTGCTAAAATCTCGCGATTTTGAAAACCCTCGTAAATCTAAAGGAAATCAATGAAGACATTTTTTAGTATGGAGTGCGCGTCAGTGATGCTACTGATTTTGGCGCTAGCCTGTGCAATCGCTACTTTTGTAGAGACCGCTTATGGCACGGAAGTAGCTTGGGCGATGGTTTATTCTACTGCGTGGTTTGGCGCGCTGATGGTGCTTTTGGGAATAAATTTAACCTACAATATCTATCGCTACCGCATGATTAAGCTTCGCACTCTGCCTGCGCTAATCTTTCACGCGAGCTTTTTGTTTATGCTTGCTGGAGCGATTTTGACGAGATATTTTGGCTTTGAGGGCAATATCCATATAAGAGAGGGCAGCGAGAGCTCGATCGTAACGACTAAAGACGAGGTCGTTCAGCTCCTTACTTTAGGCAGTGACGGCGAGTTTATCTCCGCCGATGAGAGCAAATTTTTAAACGGCGCAGGACGGATGAACTTCGATCTCAATCTAGACGTAGAGGGTAGGATCGCAAATTTAAAATTTAAAGAGCTAATAGAACACGGCGAGCTAAAATGGGTGCAAGATCCGACCGGACAGGCTCCTGCGCGCGTGGAACTATTATTTTCAAACAATGTTGGCAGCCAAAATGTCTCCTTGCAATCAGGCGAAAGCATGGAGATAGGCGAGCTTAGTATCACTTTTAATGCAGAGCCTAAAAGTAAGAATTTCATCTACATAAAATCCAAAGACGGCAAATTCTATTTAAACTCAAGTCTTGATATAAACGCCACTAAAATGGCTGATATGAGCACTGCACCGCTTAAGAGAAACGAGGATAATCCGCTAGGCAATCTCTTGCTTTACAGCTTTGACGAAATAAATTTCGCCCCTGTTAGCCTGCTTAGCTCAGCGGTCGAGAAATTCGTCCCGGTCGCTGCAAATTTACCGGGTGAGCCTGGCGTAGTAGCTACGCTAAGCTTCGCGGGGCAGAGTCGCGAAATCTACGTGCCTAGGGATTCGCACGGTGCTAGCTACAAGGTGGGTGATAAGAATTTCATCGTAGCCTTGGCGCCAAAGATGCTTCATCTGCCTTTTAAAATCGCGCTTCGCGACTTTGTGATGGATCGCTATCCAGGCACCAATTCGCCCTCCGGATATAAAAGCGAAATCACGCTAAAAGACGGCAATACGAGCTTTGATTATGATATTTTTATGAATCACGTGCTCGATTACGGCGGATACCGATTTTTCCAAAGCTCATACGACACGGATGAGCGTGGTACCGTGCTTTCGGTCAATAAAGACCCCGGTAAAGTTCCAACTTACATCGGTTATTTTTTGCTTTGCGTAGGGATGTTTTTTAACTTTTTCAACCGGGGCTCGCGCTTTTTCAAGCTCTCGCGCTTAATCAGCGAAAATACGCATCTTGCTCGAGAAAAAGATGTAAATTCTAAAAATTCGGCGTCTAGTTCGGTGCCCGTAAGCTCCACAGAAAGCTCTGTATCAAAACGCACCAAAAAATCGCGACGCGGCACTAAAGGTGCGGCATTAGCATTAGTAGGCGCATTGGCTTTGAGCTTGGCTGCATTGTATCCTAGCACAGCAAATGCCGAACAAAACTTCACGACTCAAAATTCTATTTCGCAAAATTCTGCCTCAAATGCAGCCGCAGAAAATTCTGCGCCGCAAAGCCCGGCTAGCGTGCAAGATCCCGCTTCGCAAAATTCCGCGCAGAATTCCGCCGCTGAAAATTCCAAGCAGAGCTCCGCTTCGCAAGAATCTGCAGCGGAGCAAGACTCCATCCCACCGCATAATTTTTCTACTATGGGAGGCGAGCTAGCCGTGCCGAAATTTGATCCTAAATTTAGTGAGGATTTAGCAAGCCTCGTAATTCAGGGATTTGATGGGCGAATGGAGCCTTTTGATACAGTTTCTAGGGAGCTTTTAAATAAAATTTACCGAGCCGACGACTATAAGGCACCAAATGGCGAAATTTTAAACCACAACGCCGCTGCGCTTTCTTTTATGCTAAATCAAAGCTACTGGAGGCGCGCGCCGATTATCAAGGTTAGCGAGCCAGAGCTTAAAAAAATTCTAGGTATGGATGAGAAGCAAAGCCACGCCAGTATGATGGATTTTTTTGAATTTAAAGGCGGCGAGAGCTACTACAAGCTCGATAAAATGGTCGAGGAGATCAACCGCAAGCCTTTGGGCAATCGCGGTGTGCTAGATAAAGAGATCATCAAGGTAAATGAGCGCGTAAACGTCTTTTACTCGGCATTTATGGGGGATTATTTTAGAATTATTCCGGTTAAGAACGCTAAAAATAACGAGTGGCTTTCGCCGCTATATCTAGGCGATGCGCTGGATCAAAACGAATCTGCTGAAGTTAAAAAGATGATGGGAATATTTGTTTCGTCCGTAGTTTATGCCCAAGGAAGCGGGGATTGGAGCGGCGCAGAAAAGATGCTAAGCTACGTCAAAAAATACCAAGCGCAAAACGGCGCGAGCCTGATGCCTAGCGAGAGCGCGATAAAATATGAAATTTTATTTAATAAGGCTAAAATTTTTTCTCGCCTCTTTCCGATCTACACTATCTCAGGATTTTTGCTTCTGATCTTTATCTTTTTGCGGATGATGAAGCCCGCTCTTCGCCTAGGCAGCGCGTTTAAGCTAGTTTACGTCGTAAATATCGTCGCTTTCATCGCACATACTGCAGGGCTTGCGCTACGCGGCTATGTTTCGGGGCACGCGCCGTGGAGCAACTCCTACGAATCGCTCATCTACATCGCGTGGGCGCTGTCGCTAAGCGGAATATTTTTCTCGCGCAAATCTGCCATATCGCTGGCGCTTACCTCGATAATGGCGGGCATAACGCTGATGGTAGCGCATCTTAGCGACATCGATCCGCAGATTACCAATCTCCAGCCGGTTCTAAAATCGCACTGGCTTACGATCCACGTCTCGGTAATTACCGCAAGCTACGGATTTTTGGGGCTTTGCATGCTGCTTGGAATTTTTACCCTCGTGATGTTTTTATTCGATAAGAAAAACCCCGAGATTGCGCGCAATATCACGGAGGCTACGCATATCAACGAAATGTCGATGATCCTAGGGCTTTGCTTGCTGACGGTCGGCAACTTCCTAGGCGGCGTATGGGCGAATGAAAGCTGGGGGCGCTACTGGGGCTGGGATCCGAAGGAGACCTGGGCGCTCATTACGATTTTCATCTACGCGGTAGTCGTACATTTTAGGTTTATGCCTAAGCTCAATAATCAGTTCGCCTTTGCCGTAGCCTCGATGTTTGCGTATTTTAGCGTCATAATGACCTATTTTGGTGTAAATTTCTACCTAAGCGGCATGCACTCCTACGCTAGCGGCGAGCGTATTCCGGTGCCGGGCTGGGCGTACGCGATGGTCGCTTCGATGGTGGCTCTTGCGATCGCGGCGTATTTCCGCTCGGGCAAATCGGCTAGACTTTAGATAGGTGGGGCTCAAATTTTAGAATAATAATTTTGAAATTTCGCCCGGATTTCGCAGCTTGCCGAGGCTTTATGGATTTATGAAATTTATCTTTAAATTTTGGCTAGGCTTTGAAATCCCGCAGAATTTTATAGAATTTTACGATTCGCGATTACGCTAAATTTTAAAATTTTGCATCGCGACAGAATTTTTGATGCTTGAAATTTTAAGACGTCGTAAAATTCTAATGATTTAGAATTTGCACCGCTATGGGATTTTAATGTTTTAAATTTTACTTCTAGTGGAATTTTTTCATGCGACGGAAGCTCGATGAATTCTAGAATTTTAAAATTTCAGCTAGCGCGCTAGCGTAAAATTCTGCCCTACTGCCGCCATGACCGAGCAGTGAAATTTTAAAATTTGATTTTATAAATTCTATGCTCATTTTTAAATTTAAAATTTAAAATCTCGCGCTTTATGAAATTTTATTTATGGCGTCGAATTTTAAAATTTCGCACGCCTTTGTTGCAGCAACTCTTGCGCGACAAGATTTTAAAATTTTAAATTCCGCGCCATGATAGAATATGATAGAATTTGAAAATTTATAAAATTTTAAACTGCGAAAACGCCTCGCTAGGCATTAAAATTATCTTAAAATATAATTTAGCTTGCAAGGTTAAGCTAAATTTCTGCTTATAATCATATTGATTTAATCTTTATTTGGCTAAAATTGATGCTTGTCAATTTCTTAATTTGAAAGGATAAAGATGTCTGATCTAAAACAGGATAGACGAGGCTTTATCGGGCTTACTTTCGGCGCAGTTGCCGCTGTGGGTGGCGTTTTCGCACTCGTGGGGATGAAGAAATCGTGGGATCCGCTTCCTAGCGTGCGCGCCGCTGGCGTCACTACGGTAGATTTAAGTCCGATCAAAGAGGGCGAGCTTTATCAAACGCAGTGGCGCAAAAAGCCGATTTTCGTGCTTAAAAAGACCGCCGATATGCCTAAAAACGATGCCCGCGATGTCGTCGTAGGGGATGCTAGATATACGCTTTGCATCGGGCTTTGTACGCATTTGGGCTGTATTCCCAGCTATAAGCCATCGACGCAACAATTCATCTGTGCATGTCACGGCGGAATTTTCGATGCTAACGGCGTAAACGTGTTCGGTCCGCCGCCGCGCCCTATGGATATACCGCCCTTTAAAATCGACGGAACGAAACTCGTTTTAGGCGAAGAGGGTCCCGAATACCAGGCCCTAAAGCAGAAAGTATAGGAGGCGCAGATGGCACATATCAGAAAAGCTACGGGAGTTTGGGATTGGTTCGACCAAAGGCTCGCCGTAACGAAATTTTTCAAGGTGATGGTAAGCGAGTATTGGATTCCTAAAAATATCAGCTTCCTTTGGGCGATGGGCGTTATTTTAATGACGCTATTTATAGTTTTGTTCGTAAGTGGATTAATGCTTGTGATGTATTACAAACCGGATGTAAATCTCGCGTTCGATAGCGTAAATTTCACGATTATGAAAGAGGTCGAATACGGCTGGCTATGGCGTCATATCCACGCAGTATCGGCATCAGTTGTATTTTTGATCCTATACATTCATACTTTAGTAGCTATTTATTACCGCTCGTATAAGCAAGGGCGAGAGATGATTTGGGTAAGCGGAATGCTGCTTTTCATCATCTTTTCGGCGGAGGCTTTTAGCGGCTATATGCTTCCATGGGGACAGATGAGCTACTGGGCAGCGATGGTTATTACGAATTTATTCGGTGGAATTCCCGTAGTTGGCGATGCAATAGTCGAATGGATTCGCGGCGATTATGCTGTTAGTGATCCAACACTAACGCGATTTTTTATGCTTCATGTCTGTTTGCTGCCTCTCGTGGTGGTTGCGGTGCTGGCAGTGCATTTTTATTCGCTTAGATTTCCGCATGTAAATAACCTAGACGGCGAGGAAATTGACTTTGAGCTCGAGGGCGAGAAGTATCTGCAAGGAAAAACTAGCGAAAGCAAGGTAATTCCGTTTTGGCCGGGCTTTTTGGCGAAAGATTTTTTCTACGTCAGTATCTTTATGATATTTTTCTTTTATCTGGTGGGCTTTCATTTCGATTTTGCGATGGATCCGATAAATTTCGAGCCAGCAAACAGCCTCAAAACCCCGACGCATATCTATCCGGAATGGTACTTCCTCTGGGAATATGAAATTCTGCGCGGATTTTACTTCGACGTAGGACCGCTTAAGGCCGCCGACATCGGGCTTATCGCCTTTGCATTTGCCGGAGTTTCGCTATTTTTTATCCCGCTATTTGATCGCAGCGGCGTAGTAGCTCCCGCACATAAAAACAAGGCGTTTTTCATTTGGTTTTGGGTTTTGGTAATCGACATGATTCTGCTTAGCCTATTCGGAAAGCTCCCCGCAGACGGTATGGAGCTCGGTATCGAAAATAAATACTGGGGCTTTGCCCTATCGATCATCTATATCGGATTGCTTGTCGTAGTGCTTCCGTTAATTACAATCGCAGAAAGAAAGAGGGTCTAGCCATGAAAGAGATAAGAACCCTAATCTTAGTGCTTTTTTGTGTGGGAATTTTATACTGGTTTATCGAGCCTTATGCTCATACTAAGCTCAGTCCGCACACAGATCCGGTAAATTACGATTTTGCAGCAGGCGATACGGCTTTAGCTGCGCATAACGTAGCCGCAGCAGAAAGCGCTTTGGCCGCAGCAGAAAAGGGCGGAGATGAGACGATGATAAAAAATTCTAAAAAAGCCCTTGCTAGTGCGAAAGAGCAACAAGATAAAACGGTGCTTTTTTGGGACGAGATAAATAAAATCGATCTTAGCAAAGGCGATGCCGTGCGAGGCGCTGAAACCTTTACAAATGCAGGCTGCACCGCATGTCATGGAGTAAAAAGTGCAAATATCCCCGCTCCTATGGACGCGGCAAGCGCCAGTGCCGCATACGGCGTCAATCCTCCGGATCTTAGCAGCGCAGGCTATCTATACACCGATAAATTCTTAGCTGCACTCATCAAAGATCCGATCATGGCTCTTAAGCTAGATCAGAAATTTGGCGACGAAAAACCTTTTCCGATGCCCGGGTTTTTCGGTGCGGGCGGTGATCTAAATCAAGAGATCGCCGATATCGTAGCCTATCTAAAGTCGCTCGCTCCTAGCGAGGATAAACTAATCGCCTCTGAGGCTGCTGCTAGCGGTATCAAGCAAGGCACCGAACTAAACGAAGCGCAGAAAAAATTCCTTTTAAGTAAGGCGGTTTTTGAGGATGCTTGTCTAAGATGTCACGACGTCAAATATGATAAGCTCTTTGCATCCGGCGACAAGGCTAGCTTGGCTGCGTATATGGGCTCGACGCCTCCTGATCTTTCGATGATGATCCGTTCTAAGGGCGCCAACTATCTGCACGAGTTTATCAATGATACGCAAAAGAAGCTTCCAGGCACTTCGATGCCGCGCATAGGCTTGAACGAAAACGCTGAAGCCAAGGTCGTGGAGTATCTGGCTGACGTAGGCGATAGCAAAAAAGCCGAGCGTGAAGCTACAACCATAAATATTATGATTTATTTCTTGATCCTTTCTGTTTTTGCAGGTCTTTGGAAAAGCAAAATTTGGTCGAAACTTCACTAAAATTTTAGCAGTCGGAGCAAAATCCGACTGCCTTTTAAAATTCCGCCATATCCTAAATTCTATTAAATTCTATCTATCAAAAAGCTCTTGCAATTGAGAATTTAGCCGCTTTCGTGCTTTATGATAACCGCTTTTTTTATTACTTTTTAAGATTTTTCTACATATAATTGCCACTCAATTTTGAAATTTAATGTATGAATTCAACTCAAGAAGGTTCAGATGAAATTTTTTAAATTTGCGATTTTGGCTCTTATTTTTCCATTTTGCATGTTGCTGGCGCAGACCGATTATCGCGCCGAAGCGGCGGCGATTAAAGAAAAATTTGCCCAGGCGGTTAAATTTTATGTAGACGGCAATAACTCGGAGGCCAGAAAGATAACCCAAGAGGCGTATTTCGGGCATTTTGAAAATTTAGAAGCCGGCATTCGCATAAATTTAAGTCAGAAAAAATCCTACGATATGGAGAAGCAATTCGGCGATATCCGTAAAGCGATCAAAGCCGAAAAGCCTCTAAATGAGATCCAAGCTATGATCGATAATCTAAATCGCGAGATTGACGAGGTTCTGCCTGCGATCGAATCTGGTCATCGTCTCGTAGCCGAGTATCAAGACGGAGGCGATGGCAGCACTTCTGCGCCAGCCTCAGGTGGGAATTCCGCAGCATCCGGTACAACTTCGCCGTGGATGAGCGTCTATACGGAATTTAAAGCTGAGCTGGATAACGCTAAAGCTGCGTTTGATAAGAAAGACACTGCTGCGCTAAAAGCTGCGCTAAATCGCGCTAAATTTGATATCTACCGCAACGAACGTCTAGAAGAGGCGGTACGAAAATATGTCTCGTCTCAGACCGATCAATCAATCCAGCAAATTATAGGAAATCTCTTGCGCGAGGATGCGGATACAGACAAATCAAAATTTGACGAAGCGATAAACGCTCTAGATAATCTAGCATTAAAAGCCGTAAATGATTTGCCGCAAGAAAGCTATTCCATAGCGCCACAGACTGCGTTAGCTCAAAGCGATACTAGCGAGGATGAGAGCAAGGATTTTACGCCGATTGTGCAAAATATCAAAGACAAAATGGCTAAGGTTTTGCAGCTTTACGAGAGCGGCAAGGTTGATGATGCGATCGACGAGAGCGGCAATATCTACTTTGATGAATACGAAGAGAGCGGCATGGAAAATATCGTCGGTGCTAAAAATACTCAACTCAAGCTAGACACCGAAGCAAGTTTTAATAAAATTTCGGCTCTTATGCGCGCGGGTGCTTCCAAAGAGCAGATTGTAGCGGCGCAAAACAAGCTATTTGATCAGCTCACCCAAAGCCTAGAGCTAACGAAGAAATCAAGCAATTGGGATCTATTCTTATACGCGTTTATCATCATCTTGCGTGAAGGATTTGAAGCGCTCATTATCGTAGCCGCAGTTATCGCTCTACTTATAAAATCCGGCAACTCAAAGCACCTAAATATCGTTTACAGCGCTCTAGGCGTCGCGGTTGTGCTAAGTATCGCTACGGCTTACGGGCTGAATTATATCTTCGGTAGCGAAAATGCAGGGCAAACGCGCGAAGTGATGGAGGGCGCGGTGATGTTAATCGCCGTGGTGCTGTTATTTTACGTGGGCTTTTGGCTTCTTTCAAATGCAAGCTCCAAAAAGTGGAGCGCCTATATCCAAGGTCAAATTTCAAACAGCCTAAGCTCTGGCGATAGCAAGATGCTTTGGTGGACGGTGTTTTTAGCGGTTTATCGCGAGGGCGCAGAGGTCATTCTCTTCTATCAGGCACTCTTCAACAATGCCATCGGCGATGTCGATATGATCTGGGGCGGCTTTGTCGCTGCGTGTGCGGCGCTTGCTCTGCTCTTCTTCCTCATGCAGCGCGGTGCACTGCGCATCCCGATCGGTCCGTTCTTCAAGGTGACGAGCGCGTTCATGTTTGTCCTTGCGGTCACCTTCCTCGGCGGCGGACTCAAGGAACTGCAGGAGGCAGATGTGATCTCCACATCGGTCATTGAGGCGATCCCCGTACCGAGCATTGATCTGCTCGGACTTTATCCCACCTATGAAACCATTGTGCCGCAG
>NZ_CALIIS010000127.1 GCF_938017705.1 uncultured Campylobacter sp. | reverse complement strand
ACGGAGATGGGCATATTATCCGTGGCGAGGGTCCGAAACGCGGCGACATCGTGGTTTTCCGCTATCCGCTTAATGAAAAAATGCACTTTGTAAAGCGAAATTTTGCCGTAGGCGGCGACGAGGTGATATTTGATCTGAATAATTTCTATCTTCGTCCGCATGAAGGCGACGAGTTCATTGCCGCAAACTATGATGCTCGCGACATTGTGATTTTGGGTGGCGAAAAATATGTCAAAGAGCCGTATAAATTTAAGGGCATTCACTACGACCCTAATGCTAAGAACTCGATGCTAACAAATGTCAAAATCGCACTTGAGAAGGGTGAATTTTCTATGAAGCCCATTAGTCTAAGCGAAATTCCTCACAGCTTCGAAGCTGCGGGGATAAGCTTCAATGCCTTTTATATTAAAGTGCCGCAGGATGAGTATTTTATGATAGGAGATAATCGCAATAACTCTGCCGATAGCCGCTTCTGGGGTCCGGTACCTTATCGTCTGATCGTCGGTAAGCCGTGGTTTACATACTTTAGTATCGATGCCGATCGCAAGATCCGCTGGGAGCGAATCGGGCGCTTCGTCGATACCTTGCAAAACGACGAGAGCCTAATCTATGAGCAAAAATAAGGAGCGGCAATGCAAATAAATAAAATTTTCATAGCGAGCGATCATGCGGGCTTTCATGCCAAAGAGCAAGCCAAAAAAGCGCTCGCCGCTTTAGGTTACGAAGCGGTCGATCTTGGCACGCATAGTGCCGAAGCGAGCGTGGACTATCCCGATTTTGCGGACACGTTGGCGGATAAAATTTTAGCCGAATGTGAAGCCTGCGCGCGAAGTAGAAATTTTAAAGAAAATAACGACAAAAATTCCGCTGCGAGCGCGAAAAATTCCGGCGCTTGCGGGAGTGGCGAAAATTTTAGCACCCGCGCAGGCGTAGCCGACGGCGCGAATGCGAGCAGAGATAAAATTTTAAATTCCACCAATTACGGCATTTACGGCGTTTTGATTTGCGGTACGGGCATCGGTATCAGCATCGCCGCAAACCGCCACGCTCACATCCGCTGTGCGCTGTGTCATGACGCGACGAGCGCTAGATTAGCCAGAGAGCACAACGACGCCAACGTCCTAGCCTTCGGTGAGCGATTAATGGGCGCGCTGGTGATCGAAGATATGATTAGGGCATTTTTTAGTACCGATTTTGCGGGCGGTAGGCACATTAAGCGCGTCGCAAAGCTAGGCGCTTGCGGTAGTGCGAATTGCGCGCATGGATTTGACGAAGAGAATTCCATGCAGAATTCCGCTCAAAATTTTGCGGAACAAAGCAGTGGCGCTAATTTAAACGGACGAAATTCCAAATCAAGCTTCGGCGGTAAAAATCCTTTCGACAAAAATCCTATCGGCACGGATTCCGCATTAAATTGTGCACGGAGCTTTAACGATAAAAATTCCTTCTTTACCGGCAAGAATCCCTTGATAAGCTTTTGCGGTGCACGTCATATAAATTTAGATTCGACGCACGCAAAGATAATCTTTAATGAGAAAAATCCGCTAGATAAAAATTCCACTAGCACAAATTCTACGTTAAATTTTACGCGCGCGAGCGTTTGCGAGAAAAATTTCGCTCAAAAAGCTAGCCACAAAGATTTTGTCGGTTTGAACCCCACAATTATAAATTTCAAAACTACAAATTCCATCTGCATGAACGTTAAGCCAAAAAACGCAAATTGCGCCAGTACGGGTTTAACAGATGCGAATTTTGCTATTACGAGCGTAAATTTAAAGGGAGCAAATCTTTCTAGTGCGTATTTTAGGAGCATAAATTCTGCCTATTTTAGCGCGACTCCCGTTACTATGCGCTTTGCAAATCCAAATGAAGGAGGCGAGCAATGAGCATAGCATTAGGCGTTTTAGCGCTATTTTTTGCAGCACTACTTATTCTATCGATCCGAAAAAATTCTAAAATTTACGCCTTACTTCGCAAGAGCGAAGAAAGAATTTCAAAGCTTAAAAGCGATAACGAAAAGCTCAAAACTGCCCTTCGCTTCGGCATTGAGGCCCTGCAAAACGAGGAGAGCGAAAACTGCAGCTTAAAAATCCAAAACGCAAGATTGAAAAGAGGTAAGCTATGAAAAGTCTAAGTAGCGAGCAAAAAAGCTATTTATTTCGCTCGATCCGCACCGTGCGTGACTTCCCAAAGCCCGGTATTTTGTTTTACGATATCACGACGCTCGTAGGCGATCGCGAGGCGTTTAATTTCCTGCTTGATCATCTAGCCGAGCGCTACGCCGATTATGGACTTGATTACATAGTGGGCATAGAAAGTCGCGGATTTATTTTTGCAGCGGCGCTTGCTGCGAGGTTGAGGGTCGCTTTTGTGCCGATTAGAAAGCCAAAGAAGCTCCCTTATATCACGATTTCGCAAAAATACAGCCTTGAATACGGCTTTGATCAGGTCGAGATGCACGTGGATGCATTCTCCGGCGTGCAAGATGCCAAGGTGCTGCTAATCGATGATCTAATAGCCACCGGAGGCACCGCACGAGCGGCATTAGATCTCATCGCGCAGACGCAGGCTAAGTGCGTTGAAGCCTGCTTTTTGCTAAATTTACGTGAGTTAAACGATCTAGGCGAGTTTTCGCGACGCACAAATGTTTATTGCGTTTTAGAGGCGTAATTTTGGAAGAGCTACTTAAAAATTTACTGCAAGAATACCACCAATACGCCTATATCGTGCTTTTCGTTTGGTGTATTTTAGAAGGCGAAATCGCACTGATTTTGGGCGGTATCATGGCACACGAGGGACATATAAATTTGCCGCTAGGTATCTTTGTCGCGGGGCTTGGGGCATTTTGCGGCGATCAGTTTTATTTTTATATCGGTCGCTACAATAAAAAATATATCAGTAAAAAGCTCGCGGCGCAGCGCCGTAAATTTGCGATTGCGCACCTGCTTTTGCAACGCTACGGCTGGCCGATAATTTTAATGCAGCGCTATATGTATGGCTTCCGCGTCATCATCCCGATGAGTATCGGCATCACTCGCTACAGCGCAAAGAAATTTGCGATTATCAATCTTTTTAGCGCTTGGTG
The DNA here is from genome assembly GCF_938017705.1 of uncultured Campylobacter sp. Taxonomy (GTDB): domain Bacteria; phylum Campylobacterota; class Campylobacteria; order Campylobacterales; family Campylobacteraceae; genus Campylobacter_B. The sequence goes on along the minus strand of NZ_CALIIS010000127.1, from coordinate 3,104 downwards.
CTGGTCGGGTGCGACGATGGTTTTAGCGTGGTATTTCGGTGAGGAGATTTGGAGCGGGCTGCGGCTAATCGAGCAACACTGGTATTTTGCGATACCTATCATAGGCGGAATTTTATATCTATTTTTTAGGTTATTTAAACGTATGGAAAATCACTTTATGAACTCACGAAAGGAACGAGATGAAAGTAAAACTGCTAGATCGTAAAATTAACGAGATAGAGGCGGATTTTGAAGTTATTTTGGTTGTAGATAAAAATTTAAATCACGAATTTATTAAAGACGCGGATAAGTTTGCGCTTTTTAATTACAAAGGTGAGGGCAATCTGCTGTTAGCTGAGAGCGGGCGGCTGTACATCGGCGTCAAGGCGCTAGAATATGACCGCGTCCGCACAGCACTTGCAAGTGCATACAACGCACTTAAGGGCTACGCAATTAAAAATTTCAAAATCGCCTTTTACAAATGCGGCTGCGACCGCAGAAGCACGATGGCGATGGTCGAGGGCGTGCTTTTGGGCGGTTATGAGTTTAACAAATACAAAAGCGATAAAAAAAGCTCCAGCTTGAATGAAATTTTAATCTCGACGCAAGAGTATAGCGGTGAGCAGATCGATTTGCAAAAGGCAAACTTTGGTATAGAACAAGGCGCCATCACTGCAAACGCCGCAAATTTTGCGCGCGACGGCGTCAATGAGATCCCCGAAATTTACACGCCCGAAAAGATGGCGAGCGAGGCTGAAATTTTAGCCTCGAACTACGACGACGTGAGCGTTAAAATTTACGACGAGGACTTTTTGCGCGAGCAGAATATGAATGCGTTTTTGGCGGTCAATCGCTCCAGCGCTCATCCGCCGCGACTCATCCATCTGATCTATAAGCCGCAGCGCTGCCTAAAGCGCGTCGTTTTCGTGGGCAAAGGGCTTACTTACGACAGCGGCGGGCTAAGCCTCAAGCCTGCCGATTATATGCTTACGATGAAAAGCGATAAAAGCGGCGCGCTTGCTGCGATGGGCATCATCAAGGGCGCTGCCGAGCTCGAGCTGCCGTTTGAGATACACGCGGTCATCGGCGCTACCGAGAATATGATCGGCGGCGATTCGTATAAACCCGACGACGTGCTGCTTAGCCGCAGCGGCGTGAGTATCGAGGTGCGAAACACCGACGCGGAGGGGCGGCTCGTGCTTGCCGACTGCCTAAGCTACGCGCAGGATCTTGAGCCTGATCTGCTAATCGATATGGCGACGCTTACCGGCGCTTGCGTCGTGGGCCTGGGCGAATACACTAGCGGCATCATGGGAAACAGCGAGGAGCTAAAGCGTAAATTTGAAGATCTTAGCGATTGTAGCGGCGAGCTATTTAGTATTTTGGAATTTAACGATTATCTGCGCGAGCTAATTAAAAGCAGTATTGCAGACGTCTCCAACTGCGCTTCTAGCAGGTACGGCGGCGCGATAACAGCGGGGCTATTTTTAGATAAATTTATAAAAGACGAATATAAAGACAAGTGGCTGCACCTTGATATCGCGGGGCCTGCGTATCTGGAAAAGGCGTGGGGCTATTACGCCGCGGGCGCGACTGGCGCGGGCGTGAGAGCAAACTTATATTTCTTGCAGGCTCTAGCCAAAGAGCTGAAGGACGCGTAGATGGGGCTTTCAGTAGGGATCGTAGGGCTTCCGAACGTCGGCAAATCCACTACATTTAACGCACTTAGCGGCGCGCAAAACGCGCAGGCGCAGAACTATCCATTTTGCACGATCGAGCCCAATAAAGCGGTCGTGCCCGTACCCGATGCGCGGCTAGCAAAGCTGGCGGACATCGTTAAGCCGGGTCGCATCGTGCATTCGACCATCGAGTTTGTAGATATCGCGGGCCTCGTGCGCGGAGCTAGCAAGGGTGAGGGGCTGGGGAATAAATTTCTTTCAAATATCCGCGAGTGCGAGATCATCCTTCATATCGTGCGCTGCTTCGAAAGCGGCGACATAACCCACGTCGAAGGCTGCGTCGATCCTATCCGCGATATCGAGATCATCGAAACCGAGCTTATTTTAGCGGATATCGAGCAGCTTGGTCGCAAGATCGAGCGCCTCGGCAAGGAAGCCAAAGCAAATCAAAAGGGCGCTAAAGAGGCGCTAGCCGTGGCAAACGAGCTTTTAGCGCATCTAAACGACGGCAAGCCTGCTTCAAATTTTGCGCTCAAAGAGGACGAAAGCTACGTCGCTTTAAATCGCGAGCTGCGCCTGCTTAGCGCCAAAGATGTAATCTACGGCGCAAATGTGGACGAAGACGGCATCTCGCAGGATAATGAATATGTCGCGCGCGTAAGAGAATACGCAAATGCCCGCGGCGCCGAGGTGATCAAGCTCTGCGCCAAGATCGAAGAGGAGCTCATAGGGCTAAGCGACGAGGAGACGCACGAGATGCTGCAGAGCCTGGGCGCGCAGCAAAGCGGGCTGGAGCTCATCATCAAGCGATCCTTCGCAAAGCTCAGCCTCATCAGCTACTTCACCGCGGGCGAGATGGAGGTGCGCGCATGGACGATCACGAAGGGCTGGAAGGCTCCAAAGGCCGCGAGCGTGATCCACAATGACTTTGAGCGCGGATTTATCAGAGCCGAGGTGATCGGATTTGATGATTTTATCGCGTGCGGCGGCGAGAGTAGGGCGAAAGAAGCAGGCAAAATGCGCCTTGAGGGCAAGGACTACGTCGTGCAAGACGGCGACGTGATGCACTTTAGATTTAATGTTTAAAATTTGGTTTTAGGCGCATTGAAATTTGGTCTGCGCTAGCTTTAAAATTTGATAAATTTTGGCTCAAACGCGAGCTTAGCGAAATTTTGATTTTGCGCGTAGCGGCTTTTGGCTGAAATTCGTATCGCTAGAACAAAACGAGACTTGTGCGCTAAAGCCTCGTTAAATTTCGCAGTAAATTTAAGAGGGTTTTGCTTGCGCTAAAATTTTACGCAAGCAAAGCTACACCGCGCTGGATTTGTGCTTAAATTCGCCTAGCAAATACGTCTAAGAAATACTTCCAAAATTGCATTAAAATTTATATACGGCAAAAACTGCGCGTGAATTTAAAGGGTAAAATTTTAACTAAAAATCGCAATA
>NZ_CALIIS010000126.1 GCF_938017705.1 uncultured Campylobacter sp. | reverse complement strand
TCTGCTCGAAATCCGCCCGATGTGCGATCGATGCAGCGTCCATCTGCTTTTTAGTCTCTTTTAAGCGCTTATTAAATAGCTTTTGCGCGCTTTTAGCCTCCTCGGCGCTTACTCCCTCATCCAAATCAAGCGTAGAGGCAACGCCGATAAATTTGTTATCCTCGCTCCATAAAAAGCACTCGTTTATATTATTTACGTTACGGCTAACCCATACGCGCTCAAGCCCGTACATCTCCACGCTGTAAAACCTCACACCATCTAGGCTGATACCCTTTTTATGCACATGTTTCAGCTCTCGCCCGCCAAGACGCGCGCTGATGCTTAGAGCGTCCATATACACAGCATCGCCTATCTTTGCACTATACGCAGCTGCGCAGGTAGTATCAAGGCGCTCAAGGTAGCGGGTGTTTAGAAATTTTTCCGCATACATATCCATCAGTTCTTGCACCTCGCTTAGATTTTTGAGCCTTGTTAAATTCGTCTTGTAGCCTCTTTTTAAGCGGCGCTCTTTTTTAGAGCGGAAAAACTCTATAGCTTGGCGCTGTGAGATATTGTGTCCGATGAAGCCGGCTAAATTTGCGCTGAAGCTATGCTGTAAGGCTCTAAAATTTCGCTCTACGTATGGCTTTAGCCAGCCGCTATAAGCGCGCACGGCTTTATACTCGATCTCAAGAGCGCCTAAGACTTCGCGCATATACTCGCTCTTAAAAGCTTTGCCGTTATCGCCCTTGATTACCTTTGGCTTGCCGTAGCGCACGATATATTTGGCGACGGCTCTAGCAATAGAGAGAGAATTTTCACTATCGCTGATGTGAAAAGTCGCTACCCCGCTATACGTATCGATTAGAGCGATGATGGTGTAGCGCTTTTGCCACTCTTTTACATAGTTTTGAAATTCGTCTTTGTCTTTAAAGACAGTGCTGACGTTTTGCCAGCCGATTAGCTCGCAAAGCTCGCTAGCGTTGCAGATTAAATCAAGCGGGCTGCCATCTATTTCTACTATTTCGTTTATCGTGCTTACGGCGTAGTTGCTGATGCCAAGAGCCGGCAAGCCGCGACCGACCGCTCCATCCTCGCCGTAAAGGATGATGTTTTTTACGAGCTTATTTTTGTTTAGGTAGTTGTTTACGAAGCGATTTACGACCTCATAGCTTACGATCTCGTCTCTTTTGCCTTGAAAATCCTCAAAGTTTATGAGAGAGTTTTTTGCCGCGTGATAATTTAGCGCCTTGTAGATGTTTGTTATATCTACCTTGCCCATACCGCCGCATGCAAGTATCAGCTCTACGCAAAGCGGCGCAAGACCTAGCGCGTCAAGCTTTAGGGTCTTATTATTATCCCGCTCGTCCACTAGCGCATCAAGGCCTCCTTTTTTAAATTTACGTTGCCAGTCGTAGAGCTTATTTGCGGTTACCTTTACGGGGCATATCTTTTTAGCGTTGATATACTCCAGAAAAGTAGCCTCGCTGATCTTGCCTTTTGCGTCTTCCCACTCCCTAACGACGTTATATTTTTCAAAAGCGGCTTTACGTTTTTTATCCGAGCAAGTAGCAATAGCAGGCAAATT
>NZ_CALIIS010000125.1 GCF_938017705.1 uncultured Campylobacter sp. | reverse complement strand
TTTTTTATATTTTAATCTCGCTCTTATATATATATATATATATATAATTTCACCCATATTTTTTCAAAGGAGAAATTATGGCAGAGAATGAACATCCGGATCATTTAATGTGCCCTTTTTGCGGTAAGGACGACATCAAATACGGTGCGGTCGTATGTAGCGGATGTCAGGCGGAGATCTCTTATAGCAGACCCTGGTTAAAGACGCTTCTTATTTCTATACTTTGGCTGTTCTTTGGAGGGGCTTTTACTAAGGATAGCGGTACTCTATTTTATATCGTCTTGGGTATCGGCGTGTTAGGTATCATTGGATCTATTTTTATGGCGCGAGATCATAGTCCGCAATTTCATAGGATCATGAAGCACGTTAAGTAGCCTATGTTCCATCGTCTATTGGCGGGGATAAATTTTGTAATTCTCCGATTAAATTTAAATTTGGAGAATTGCACTACTTAAATTTTTAAAAGATAAATTATGAATTTTTTCCTAGGCTTTCTTGCCGGTAGCGGTTTGGGTGAGGGGCTTGTAGCTATTATTTTAGTCTGTATGCTCGTATACGTGATAGGTGGTGGCTTTAATGCCGTTATCACTTCCCTTCCTGCTTTTATAGTGTTTTGCGCTGCAAAGGCATTTTTTGGAAGACCTAACTTCTAACGTAAATAATAGATTTGTTACCCTTGTCGTTCCGATCGCTGGAGCTTTAGTGCTAGCATACTTTACGGCTGATGCTGTTTATAAAAGTGAGCAGGCAAAAGATGCTGAGCGCGAAGTGCAGAAGCAACAAAATATGACGCAGCAAGATAAAGTCTATTATATCCAACGCAGTCTGATGTTCGGTGGCTACGGCGTGGCAATCGACGGTAAATGGGGCAAAAAGACCATGCAAGCGGCGCAGAAATATTCGGGCTCGTCCGCGACCTCGATCGACGAGCTTTATGAGGCGATCAGGGCTAAAAAAGAGGGCAGAAGATAAAATTTAAATCGCGAACAAAGTTTGCCTGGCTAAATTTTTAAAATTTGCTGGTTTGTTTATCTCTTATCGGGCGCGCCTTTAAATGCAACGTAGTGATTTCCAAAATTCTTTAGATTCGCCTGGAAGTTTAAATTTTAATATGATTTGAATGCTTTAAAGGCAGAAGGAAATCTGCTTGCATATGATGTCCAGAACTTAAATTTAGAGATTTTGCCTTAGAGGGTTTGGCGAATAACACTGCCGCCGAATGATTCTGACTTAAATTTAATGGATTTCAGCTACAAGACACAGCGAAATTTACGTTACTTTGTGCCTTTTCTAAAAGCATAATGCCTCAGCACTCGAGCGAGCAAAATTTTATCTCACATTGCTACTCTTTGACCTAGAGTCACGCAGCACATTCTACGTCGCGAAAAACTAAAATTCTTATACCTCCGAAGCTCGCATCGTTTGCCAAAAAGCTCATGCCTAAATCAAAATCCATACCTCCCAAAAACCATGCTGGCTAACATTTTTAATTTTGGATTGTAAATGAGATAAATGCCGAGGCGGCAATCTTTAGCGGATGAAATTTTATATGTAAAAAACTGAGGTTTGGATTTACTATGAAAGTTTCAATTTCTTAAACTCGCGACTATATTTTTTCTGCGAAATCGCGTTAAATTTAAGGCTATCTATACTGGAGAAATTAACGGCGTATTCCTTCAAGCAAGCGAGGATGAAAGAGAAGCGGTAATTGCCATTTTCGTAAAATATCTCGCTCGTTATTATTTCGCCGGGCGCCGCGTCGCATCTTTGATCCGAGCTCATAGCGCATTTTAGTTCATAATATCCATTTTGCAAATCTCCGATGTAAAATTTCAAATGCAACTTTTCATTAATTTGCTTTTTGGGTAGCAATAGCGCATCGTTGAAGTTTATGCCCGCAAAAATTCTTTCTAGCGTATGCATATTTTTATGCAGCCCTGCTAAATACGCCTCGTACCGCCGCTCTCTTAAAGCATATTCGCTATCTTTTATATTGCCCCTGATCCAATCTAAGTCAAAATATAGCACTTCAATCTCTTCGGTTTTAAATTTATCGCTGCCTGTTCGCTACAGCCCCAAGAAATTCTCATCGTTTTTGATCTTTTCGATGAGATCAAGCGTGGCGTAAAACTCGTCATAGAAATATGGCATCTCGAGCTTGAAAAATTTAAAGCTTAGCCCCTCCAGCACCTTGAGCGAGTGTTTGTTTTTAAGTAAAAATATGAAAAATACCCCGTCTTTTTCCAGTGCGTTGAGGTAGTTTATTTCGCTTATATTTGCGCGCAGGATCTCAGCGTCGAGGATGACGACGTCGGCTACGTAGATGAAGTCGTTTAGGTGTCTCTTCGCGCTCTCCCAGTTGGAGTTTGGCATCACGTCGCAACCAAGCCCGCTCAAAAAATCTCGCAGCTCCTCGAAGATCGCGCGGTTTTTGTGCGTGATGATGACGTTGTAGTCGTATTTTTTGGCGCTAAAGCTCTGCTGCGCGAAGCAGCTAAGCACAGCATCCATTTTAATAAAGGTTCCGCGCCCGTCAGCTCCAATACTCGGATGCGAACCGAGTGCACGCAAATGGGTCTGCGCCGAAGTAAGATACTCATCATCCGTCGTGCTAGCAGCGCTTTCTAGTGTACTTTTAAGCGCATAGGTGCGCGGATCCTTTAGCTCGCGATCGATACCTACTCGCACGTCGAGCTTGATAGAGCTCATATTTGCTCTAAGTTCCTTACTGCTAAATTCCACGCTTACGCGGATTGGTTCAGCGATATTTTGCAGGAAAAACTCGCACGCGTCAAAGACCGCGCTAGTGAGATTTAGCACCTCGCCGCCGTAGATACGCGGTAGCTGCGGTGGGAAGCTAAGATAGAGCGTGCTGTCGTATTTCGTGCACTCCTCAAATAAAATTTCGCTTTGAAATTTTAAAATTTTTAAAATATCGATCTGCGCGATATCCTCACGTCTGGGCACGACGGAATCGCTTTCTTTGGCTTTAGGCGCAGCGGAGAAAATTTTGCCGCTTACGGCGGGCTTTTTAGCAAAAAATTTTCTTGCCGCAAAGCCTGCCGTCGCAGCCAATATTGCTAGCGCGCCTAAAACCACGGCTTTCATAGCACAAGCATCCCATCGCCATAGGAGTAGAAGCGGTATCTTTGCTCCACTGCGATACGGTAGAGCTCAAGCGTGCGCTCAAGCCCGATGAAGCTCGCTACGAGCATTATCAGCGTGGATTTGGGCAGGTGAAAGTTCGTAAGCAAAAAATTCTGTCTTATCGGCGGATTGCCCGGGTGCAAAAACAGCTCGCAGATTCCGCTATTTTGCCCGTTACGTGCAAAATTTTCGATCGTTCGCGTAACGGTCGTGCCCACGCCTAAAATTTTTCGCTCGCTTTTTAAAATTTGCGCGGTCTGCGGCGGGATAGAGTAGAGCTCGCCGTGCATCTTGTGCTCGCGCAGATCCTCGCATTCCACGGGCTTGAAGGTGCCCGCGCCCACGTGCAGCGTGATGAAGTGGATATCGTGATTTCGGCGCAAATCCGCAATCATCTCGCTATCAAAGTGCAAGCTCGCGGTGGGTGCGGCGACGGCGCCTTGCTCGCGCGCGAAGATGCTTTGGTACCAGCTCGCATCCTCCTTCGTATCGGTGCGCTTGATATACGGCGGCAGCGGCACGTGGCCGATACGTTCACAAATTTCAAAAACATCATGGGTGTTTAAAGCTTTGCCGCTGCGCTCAAACTGCACGATGCGAAGCCCGCCTTCCATCAGCTCGCAAACGCGCGCTTCAAGACCCGCCTCAAAGCTAAGCTCGCTGCCAGCTTTGACGCTGCCGCGAATATAGGCGCTAAATTTATTGCTCTCAAGCGGCGAGTTTAGCAGAAGCTCGATCTTGCCGCCGCTGTTTTTGTGACCGAAAAGGCGCGCCTTAATCACCCGCGTGTCGTTAAAAATAATATCGCAGGGCGGCAGGGCATCCGCCAAATCGCCGAAGTGCGCGTGAGTGATCTGCTCTTTAGCGCGGTCATAGATCAGCAGGCGCGCGCTTTGTTTGGGCATCGCGGGCGCGCTTGCGATGAGCTCGCTAGGAAGCTCGTAATCGTAGCTGCCAACTAAATTTAGATCCGCCATCTTACGCCTGCGCTACGTCCGTGGAATTTTCGCTTTCGTCATCCTCAGGCTTATACGGATTTATCATTTTGGCGATGAAGATCGAAAGCAGATAAAGCGCAATTAGCGGAGTTGCGAGCATAAACTGACTAAGCACGTCCGGCGGCGTCATGACCGCTGCAAAGATGAAAATAATGACGATTGCGTAGCGGAAAAAATCGCTCAGGCTTTTGTTCGTCACAAGCCCGATTTTAGCGAGGAAAAAGGTCACCACCGGAAGCTCGAAGCTGATGCCGAATGCGACTACGAGCTTAGCGAAAAAGCCTACATATTCGCCGATTGTAGGCATCGCAGTAAATTGCTTGGCGCCAAAATTTACCAAGAAATTAAATGCGACGGGGATTACGAAAAAATAGCAAAACGCTGCGCCTAAAAAGAACATAACGCTCGCTCCGCTAACGAAGGGGATGACGTATTTTTTCTCGTTATCGTAAAGCCCAGGCGCTACGAAAAGCCACGCCTGCCAGAAAATTATCGGCATCGCTAGAAGCAGCGAGGTGAAAAACGATACCTTCATCGCGGTAAAAAACGTTTCGCCGAGCTGGGTAAAGATGATCTCACTGCCTTTAGGAAGCACGCGCACCAGCGGACGGGTCATAAAGCCTAAAATATCTTCCCAAAAGCCGAAGCACGCGATGAAAAGGACGATGACGGAAAGCACGGAGATAACTAGGCGCTTGCGAAGCTCGGCTAGATGGGGTTTTAGCTCTTCAAACATTAAATTTCTCTCTCATTATGATTTTTGCGTGTCGTTATTTTGCGCGGAATTTTGCATAGAATTTTGCGCATCGCCGTTTAAATTTGCATTCATATTTTGCGCAGCGCTTTTCGCTTCACCGCTTGCATTCGTATTTTGTGCGGAATTTCCTGCGCTACCCGCGCTCGGTATGGAATTTTCGCCTTTATTTTCGCCGCTCGAATTTGCTTTTAAATTTGCCGTCTCGCTTTGTTTTTGCGCCGAGACTTCCGCGGAATTTAGCGTGTCTTTTACGGAGCCTTCTATATTTTTTAACCCCGCATTTAGCGTCTCTTTGACCGAGTCTATGCCGCCTTTTATCTCGTCGAGCTCCTCAAACGTGAGCTTTTTGCGCACGCCTTCGCTTGCTTGCGTAATACTCTCTTTATATTTTTTGGCGTCCTCTTTGAGCTCGGCGATGCGAAGCTCCTGATCGAAGCTCGATTTTGCGTCGTTGATGGTTTTTTTGATGACTTTGAAGTATTTCGCGAGCTCGACCAGAACTTTTGGGAGTTTCTCGGGCCCCAGCACGATTATCGCGATGATTAAAATGACCGTAATTTCAGGCATACTGATACCAAACATAAAATTTCCTAACGTAAAAAGTGGCGTATTGTAACTAAAATTTCATTAATCTTAAATTTAGCGCCCGCGGCGGCTTTCTTGCGTAATAAAAAGCGCAATCTCGTCGGCGAGCAAAAAGTTAGGATTATAAAATTTACCCTCGCCGAATTTCAGCTTTTTTGCCCGCACGAGCAGCTGCGCGTTACTTAGCTCCGCGGCGTTTAAAATTTGCGCGTCCACGCCCAAAATACAGCGCAGCCCAAGAAATATGCGCTCGAGCTTTTTATCCTGCGCGCTTAGAGTTTCGCGCTGTTTTTGCAGCGGATCTGCGATGTAATCTCGCAAATTTTTAGGCGAGCTAAGGCGCACCTGCCCGCTTGTGCCCACGGCAAACGCTCCAAACCCGGCGTAATTCTCGCCGCGCCAGTAGGCGAGATTGTGCTTACAGCGCAGTCCGCGCGCGGCAAAATTTGAAATTTCATACTGACTAAAGCCGCTATCCGCCGCAAGGGCAAAGAGAAATTTAGCTAGAGCCGCGCTTTCCCTTTTGAAGCTTTCGCGCCCAAAAAAGGGCGTGTTTTCCTCAAGGCTTAGCGCATAGGCGCTTAGATGCGGCACTTCACAGCGCGCAAGCTCAGCCATTTCAAATTTTAAATTCCTTTTATCGTCAAATTTGCTCGCATAGATTAGATCTAAATTTATATTATCAAAGCCCGCTGCTTTGGCATTTTGCACCGCCAGAAAAATCTGCGCCGCACTGTGCGCGCGACCAAGGAATTTTAGCTTGGCGTCGTTGAAGCTTTGCGCGCCGAAGCTGATGCGATTTACGCCGAGCCCCTGCATCGTCCTAAGCCAGGCGGGGCTAGCGGAGTTTGGATTAGCTTCCGAGCTGATTTCGGCTTTGGCGGTAAAATGCGGCGCAAGCAGCGCAAAAATTCCATTATAAAGCCCTGCATCTACGGCACTTGGCGTGCCTCCGCCGATAAAAAGCGTCGAAATTTGCGCATGCGGATTTTTCGCCAAAAAGTCGCGCACTTCAAGCCGCAGTGCCGAAAAATACTTGCGCACGAGGCTAAATTTGTCGCTGAAGGAGCCAAAAGCGCAATACGGGCATTTTGAGGTGCAAAACGGCACGTGGATGTAGATGTGCAAGGGCGGTCCTATAGGCTAAATTTACGTCGCAAAATTTAGCGAATTAATTTGAAAATTTATATAAATTTTAAGCCTCTTAACGCAAATTTTAATATTTTTAGGTAGAATTTTGAGAAATTTTTTGTGAGAAAACGAGATGGAAAAAGAGAAAAATTACAGACCGAATGTCGCTGCAATCGTACTTTCGCCCTCGTATCCGTTTAATTGCGAAATTTTAATCGCGCAACGAAGCGACATCAAAGGCGCTTGGCAGTTTCCTCAAGGTGGTATCGACGATGGTGAGACGCCTAAGATGGCGATCCGCAGAGAGCTAGGTGAGGAGATCGGAACAAGCAAAGTCGATATCATCGCTGAGTGCCCGAAGTGGCTTAGCTACGACTTTCCCGATGGGGTAGCTCAAAAGATGCGCCCATACGACGGGCAAATTCAAAGGTATTTTTTGGTGAGATTGCGAAGCTTAGCCGATATAAACATCAATACCAAACTTCCGGAGTTCGACGCATTTAAATTCGTAGGCGCGAATGAGGTTTTAAGGCACGTAAATCACTTCAAAAAGCCGATTTACGCGACGGTTTTAAAATATTTTAAGGAGGAGGGCTACATTTAATGCTGATCGTTCAAAAATACGGCGGTACGAGCGTCGGTACGCTAGAGCGGATCGAGGCGGTTGCGCAGCGCGTGATAAAGACTAAAAACGAAGGACACGATGTCGCGGTAATCGTATCTGCGATGAGCGGCGTTACCAATCAGCTCATCGAGCAAGCGGAATTTTTTACTAAAACTCCCGTAGGCAGAGAGATGGATGTGCTGTTAAGCTCGGGCGAGCGCGTTACGAGCGCACTTTTAGCTATCGCGCTAAATGCCAAGGGCTATGCTGCGATCGCATTTAGCGGGCGTGGTGCGGGCATCGTGACGGATAATTTTCACACCAAAGCTCGCATCGTCTCTATCGATCCAAAAAGTATGCAAGAGGCGCTAAAACAGGGCAAAATCGTCGTCGTCGCGGGTTTTCAGGGCATCAGCACCGCAGGCGAAGTAACTACGCTCGGGCGAGGCGGAAGCGATCTTAGCGCAGTCGCCGTCGCAGGAGCGCTGAATGCCGATCTGTGCGAAATTTACACCGATGTAGACGGCGTATATACGACCGATCCGCGCATCGAGCCGAAAGCTAAAAAGCTTGATCGCATCAGCTACGACGAGATGCTTGAGCTTGCGAGCTTGGGGGCGAAGGTTTTGCAAAATCGAAGCGTTGAGCTTGCAAAGAAATTAAACGTAAATTTGGTGACGCGAAGCAGTTTTAACGATCATGAAGGAACACTCATAACAGGAGAAGAAAAGATGGAAGATGCGGTAATTAGCGGCATTGCACTGGATAAAAATCAAGCAAGAATCACGATTAGAAACGTAGAGGATCGCCCTGGCGTCGCGGCTGAAATTTTCTCCGCGCTTGCAAGCAAGGAGATCAACGTCGATATGATCGTGCAAAATATCGGACGAAACGGCGAGACGAATTTGGGCTTTACCGTGCCGCAAAACGAGCTGGAAACGGCCTATAGGGTAATGAAAGAGGTAAATCCAAATCCGAATTCCATCATCGAATCGGATGCCGATATCGTAAAGGTTTCTTTGGTAGGCGTAGGTATGAAAAGCCATAGCGGTATAGCCAGCAAGGCGTTTAAGACGCTTGCGGACGAAGGGATAAATATCCAGATGATCTCCACGAGCGAGATTAAAATTTCGATGATCGTAGAGGCCAAATACGGCGAGCTCGCCGTGCGCGCGCTGCATAAAGCCTACGATTTGGATAAATAATGCAGGATCTGCACACTTGGAGCGTCACGGCGATGCGCTCCGAGCCCGGACTTGAGTGGCTCGAGAATCGCAAGGAGGACTGGACGCCGCTTTTAGCATCAAAGCTAAAATTCCTCCACGACGGCTTTGCTTTCATCGTCATCTGCGACGATGAGCGAAGCTGGTTTAGCGAATACATCATCAAAAAGATCAACTCCTCTACCAACTCCCGCCCGCTGCTGCCGTTTTTTTCGCTGCGCTCGCTCTACCGTGGCGGCGTAAATAGCCTCGAGGACGCGCTGCTGCTAAACGATATGCTAAGCCTCGCGTTTGCCAACGGCTTTATATATTTTTACATCGGCAACGGCAACCATCCGCTAGCCAAAATCGCCAAAAGCCACGAAGATAGCTATCTGTGGCTCATCGACGAGAGGCTGCAAAACAGCTTCTATATGAGCGAGAGCGATCCGAGCTTGGATCTCAAACTGATCCAGCTTTTTAAAATTTTAGACAAAAGCATCGACGCCGTGCTTTTTGACGAAGTGGTGCTTTGAAAATCATAAATCAGATCGTTTTGACGGGCGATTATGAGGGCTTTAAAGATAAAATTTTAGCCGAAATTCCGCCCAAAAATTTAAGGTTTTTCGAAAGCACTGAACTTAAGATCGACGAGGCGCGAAAGATCATAGACGAAGCCTACGTCGCCGAGCGCGAGGATAAGATCATCGTCATCGCCGCTACGAAATTCGGCGAAGAGGCACAAAACGCTCTGCTTAAAATTTTAGAAGAGCCGCCTAAAAATACGGTGTTTTTCCTGATCACCCCCTTCATCAACGCCCTGCTGCCTACCATCCGCTCGCGCCTCGTGGTGCAAAATCTCTGCGTGCGAAAGTCCAGATACCGTACCGGGTTAAATTTAGCCAAACTCAGCCTAAAGGAAGCGGTGGAGTTTATCGACGCGCAGATCGCGCTGGAGCGCAAGGGCGAGCTGGATAAAACGGCGCTAAAAGCGCTCATCGGCGAGATCGCGCTAGAGTGCTTCGAAGCGGGCGTCAGGTTAAGCGGCGATGAGCTGCAGCGGATTGACCGCTTGAGTTACCTTGCCGAGCACAACGCCAAAGCCCACGCCGTGCTTACTCCGCTACTTTTGATGATAGAGGAGAAAAGATGAAAATTTATAAAATTTCAAACGAAGCCGACTTTGCGCTGATTTGTGAGCGTATCGGCGTGCGAAATGCGGGACGGGCGATAATGCAGAAAAAATCGCGCCTAAACTTTTTCTATCTAAAAGACCTGCGAGCGCCCGCAGCGAATATTTTAAAACAAGACGCCCTTAGTATCGGCGCCGAGCTTGCATGTAACGAAGGGGTGATCCTAGGACGGGACGATACGGACGCGGTTTTGATCGCAAACGACCGCCAGATCGAGGTTCTGGCGCAAAAGGAAGCTCTGCAGGATTTTGGGCTAAAAGAGCTCGCGAAATTTCTAGGCAAGAAATTTGCTAAGCCGCAAAGCTGTGAAATAATGGGTGTCGTCAATATCAACTCCGACAGCTTCAATCCCGCAAGCCGCGCGGCAAGCTTAAAAGAGGCGATCTGCAAGATCGAAAAGATGATCGAGCAGGGCGCCGCTATTATCGATATCGGCGGCGTGAGCTCGCGCCCGGGTAGCCAGTACTGCGGTAGAGATGAGGAGTTTGCGCGCATAAAGGACGTGCTGAGCGAAATTTATCGCCTGCGTCTGCATGAAAAGGCTAAATTTAGCCTCGATAGCTTCGATGAGTATTGTTTGGAATTTGCGCTAGATCGGGGCTTTAGCATTATCAACGACATCAGCGCGAACCTCGCTCTTGCTCCGCTTGCGCTTCGCTACGACGCCGCTTACGTGCTGATGCACATGCAGGGAAATCCGCAAAATATGCAGCTTGCGCCTAAATATGACGATCTGATGGGCGAGATCGATGAATTTTTTGCGCAAAATCTGCAGCAGCTGCAAAGCGTGGGACTTAAAAAGATCATCCTTGACGTGGGCATCGGCTTTGGCAAGACCGCCGAGCAAAATTTGGTGCTGATTAAAAATTTGCAGCATTTCTTGCACTTCGGCTGCCCGTTGCTCGTGGGCGCGAGCAGAAAGAGCGTTATAGATTTTTACAGCCCCTCTGCGGTCGCGGACAGGCTCGCAGGCTCGCTGTATCTGCATCAGATCGCCGCTTTAAACGGCGCTTCGATCATCCGCACGCACGACGTTTTCGAGCACGCTCAAATGCTAAATCTAATGTGCGCGATGGACGCCGCCGCGGTAAAATTTTAAAATTTTGTGGAATTTTCGTGAAATTTCATATTTTTCACTAAATTTTTACAAATCCGCCTTATGCGGAATTTTAAAATTCCTCAAGGAAATATTTTAATTCTTTTAAAATTTTGCAAAAGAGCTTTTGCGGAATTTTATCCGCGTTTTATTTTGCGCCTAAGCTTTCGTGCGCTTGCTCGTCGAAACTTATAAAAATTTATAAAATTTCGCTCTATTTATGCGATCCGTCAAGTAGCGAAGTAAAGAGGGATAAATTCTAGCGATGATTGCACGGATTATTTGCTGCGCGAGCCGAGTTATTTCATTTTTGGGCGGAACGAGCGCTTTACGTCAAAGCCCTTGCTAACGATTTTTATATCATTTGGTATCGTGCCTGCCGGAGCGGAGGCGTCCTTTTTGGCGGATAAAAACTCGACTAAGCTTTGCCAGACGAAATCGGCGTTCAGATAAAACCCCATCGCGTTAAGCTGTGGATTTATCGCTGCGGTGTGAATGTTCTGTGTGAGCTTAAAAAATACGATTGGGGCGCTCAAAATTTCATCTTTGCTTATAATTTTATCGTCGCGAACAATATTTTTTAGTGTCGTTTTGCGGTCGCCCTCTAGCGCCACGAGCTGTAGAATTTCTTCGCGCGTAGCCTGCTCGCCGACCTTGCTGAGCCACGAGACGATATGGGCGCGAAATCCATCGCTAAAGCTCAAAGTTCTGTCATTCTGATACTGCCTTCTTAGCTCCGTCTCGTCAAACTCTAGGCTTGTGTAAATTTTACCCTGAGAGGCGAAAATATGGACTAAATTTTTACCGATGAAAATCACGGAGTGAAGCAGGCGCGGCAGTTTATTTACGTCAGTTTTGCTCCAGTTTATAAATTTACCGCCGATAAAGCGGTACCCGCTAAGCTTCCTTTCAAAGACCTTTTTATCGCCCTCGTCAAGCCTCCATAGCTCGTCCGCACTGACTGGAGTAGAGTTTCTGCGGTCATAGACCAAAGTCTCGTCAAGCCCGTATTTTGACACCATAAAATCGTAATTATCTTTAAATTTCGAGATAATTTTCATGTTCGTTCCCTAAAATTTTATCTTTCAAAAGCTTCCTAATCGGCGCGCTTTGCACCGAAGCCAACGCAAAATTTTATCGCTGCAAATTTGCGCTGCGAACCTCGCAAATTTTACTAAAATTTACTGCTAAATCGCCAAAATTTATATCGTAAGCCCACGGCTTGCTCAATTTTACCGCGTGCCGGCAAAATGGTAAAACCGAACGAAAAGCGTGCGGTGCGGCAAATTTTAAATTTATTTTACGCGGCGGCGTAGAGTTTTAAAATTTATTTTCTGCGATGGCGCAAAATTTTAAATTTATCTGCCGCAAAAACAGAGGCCGCTACCGCTTAAAGTCGTGGATTTCGATATTTGCGCCATATTTTTTGCAAAGTTCGCTTACCTTGTCTTTTAGCCTTTCCTCGTCATAGCAGATGAGATCGATGTATACGCGCTTCTGCCCGGTTGCGCCGCCGATTATCTCCAGAAACGAGCCGCAGCCTTCCAGCTCCTCGTCCTCGATTTTGTTTCGCAGATCAAAGCCTGCCTGCACGTCGCCGCCGTTATCGATGCTAAGAAAGCAAAATTTGATGCCAAGCTCAAAGGCTTCGTTATAGATGTCGCGCTTGCCGCCTAGGTACTCGCCTATGAGATTTCGCAGGCAGGTTGTGCCCACGATCACGTCCTCGCGCACCTCGCTGCCGCGCGGCTCCATCTTGTAGCTGAAAAAATTCTTTAGCGGTTCGCGCGCGGCTTTTTCGCCGAATTTCTCATCGATCAGATCGGCGAATTCGCTTAGCGGCACGCCGTTTTCCTGCGGCTTATCAAGCACTTCAAGCATGCCCAAAGTGTTAATGACCGTCGTCTCGCCGATGATATTATCAAGCAGGATGAAGCTTAGATTGCCCGCCTTGCCTTCATCCTGCGCGAGCAGAGCCGCTAGGTTTTTGTTGTAAATTTTAATATCCACGTCGCTTTCGTTAAACTGCGCGTAGATCATCGACTCCTCGGCGTTTACGCGCGTATCGTACATCTCGATCCCGCCGATACCTCGCGGCGCGCGCGGCTTTCCGAGCGTGCAGAGCATTCTGTCCTCAAGCTGCTTTGGCATAGCGTTTTTGATGAAGCTTAGCCAAAATAAGCGATGTCTCAT
This sequence comes from uncultured Campylobacter sp., assembly GCF_938017705.1. Lineage (GTDB taxonomy): Bacteria > Campylobacterota > Campylobacteria > Campylobacterales > Campylobacteraceae > Campylobacter_B. The sequence continues at coordinate 3,117 of NZ_CALIIS010000125.1, read as the reverse complement.
ACCCTCGGGAGTCAGCACCAAATCAAGCTTATCGTCCACGAGCCCCGTCATAAAATATGGCTCGGCAAGGCAGATACGAAGTTTCTCATCGGTCTTTTGCATTGCCTTTTCAAACCCTTCCGCCGCCAGATCGGCCTTGATCTCGTCTATCGCGCCGCTAAATTCCGCCCAAAATTTATCCACTCTGCCCGCGAACGTGCTCGGCTCCTGCGCCTTTTCAGCCTTTTTGCTCAAACCGAATAGCCCCATAATCTCTCCTTTAATTAAATTTAAACGCAATTATAGCCAATTTTAGCGCGGGCGCGGAACGCAAGCCGTAAGACCGCCCTGCTCTTCTGTGCTCCGATATACGGTCCGCGCGGTGAAATTTTGCCTGCCATTTTAATCAGGCAAATGAAAGTAAATTTAAAATACAATACGAATCTCAACTAAATTTAAGGAGAGCAAATGGGACTATTTAAAAAACTATTCGGCGGCGATGACGCGGACTCAAAAAATGGCGATAGCAAGGGCGAGCAAGGCGGAAACGCCGCGGCAAAAGACGCAAAAGAGAGCGAGCCCGTGTTTTACGCGGACGGTGAAGATGAAGCGATGCTAAAGGCATTCGAACAGGCGTGAAAGAGCTTTCGCTACTTCTGGCGCGAGCTGTACTGGGAGCGCCTCCGCATCGCCCCCGCGCTTAGCTTTGCCTGCGTCAAGATCGCCTTTTCGCAGGAGCTAAACGGCAGCACCGAGGTCGAGCATATGTGGGTAAACGACGTGTATTTTGACGGCGAGCGCGTTTGCGGCGTGCTCGTAAACGACCCGAACGTGCTAAGCAACGTCAAAAACGGCGACGAAGTCGCGGTGCCGCTAGAGCAGATCAGCGACTGGATGTTTGCGATAGAGGGCAAGACCTACGGCGGCTTTAGCGTGCAGGCGATGCGCAAAGCTATGAGCCAGAGCGAGCGCGCCGAGCACGACGAGGCGTGGGGGTTAAATTTCGGCGATCCTGACGTCGTGCTGGTGGCGTACGAACAGCAGGAGCATCCGCAAAATTTAACCGAGCACCCGATGAGCGTCAATACGAAGAAAAATTTCGAGGAGTTTTTGCGCGGGTATCCGGACGAGATCACGCGCACGGACGATGAGGGCTACACGATGCTGCACCACGAGGCGATCGCGGGCAACCGCACGAGGCTCGAGCTTTTGCTTGCTAAGGGTGCGGATAAAAACGCTAAAAATATCCACGGCAAAACCGCACTCGATTATGCTAGAGCACTCGGCTGGGATCACGTCGCGGAGGCGCTTAGCGAGTAGATAGCGTTTTACAGCCTATGCGGGCGGGCTAAATTTGGCTGTAAATTAAAATTTAGCCTGCGCCCTGTGCCCCCTTTTTTACCCAAGCCAATAACCCGTAAATTCCTTTTAATCAAATTTAGGCAGCATGAAGCTATTTTAAAATTTTACGAAAGCTGCATTTTAAAATTTTTTAGTAAAATAAAACGCAAAGGAGCTAAGATGGCGACGATCAATATAAAAACACAAAACGATAATACCATAAAAGCTATAAAGGCTTTGCTGCTACTTGATCCAACGGCGACTATAGTTTGCGACGAACCTATGCTAAGCGAATCCGATCAAAAAAAGCTCGACGAGATAATAGATCGATCGGACAAAGGCGAATTGAAGCTTTATAACGATGATGAGATAAAAGAAAGGTTAGCCGAAAAAGGGCTCGCGTGGTAATTTTATACTCTGAAAATTTCGTAAGCGAACTCGAAAATATCGCCAATTTTATAGCTTTGCACAGCGAAGCTCGGGCTGATGATTTTATGCGCGAGCTCAAAACGAAATCGAGAAAATCCCCTTTATGCCGTATCGCTTTAGAAAAAATTTAAAACAAAACAGAAACGACGTCAGAGAGATGATCTTTAAAAGCTATGTGGTACCTTTTCAGATCAAAAAGGACAGCATTATAATTCTATCCATCTTTAAAATGCAATTTGACGCGCTTTAGCTAAAATTTTGATTTTACCCTCACGTGCACTGAAAGCAGCCGCCCAAAACCTCGCATTTCTCGCAGATCTGCACGTATATGACCCCCTCGCCCTGCACCAGCTCGCCGAATGGGATCTGCGCTAGGTCGCAGTCGGCACGGCAGAGCTCGACGGCCACGGCACAATCAGGCAGGGATTTGTCGAGATGAGCAACGTCCGGCTAGTCGAGGAGATGATCGACCTCATTACGGCTCAGCGCGCGTATGAGGCCAACTCAAAGGCGATCACGACGAGCGACGATATGCTCTCGATCGTAAATAGCCTAAACTAGACTAAATTTACGCTGCCGCGCCTGAAACTGCCTTGCGGATTTCGGGTTAGGCGGCTTTTTAAATTTGACCCGCTTTTGCCGTTTCTTTTGGCGGGCTGGGGTTAAATTTAAACTAAATTTAGCGGTCTTTACGCTGCGACTAGCGAAAGCTAAATTTGAGTAAATTTAGGCTAAATTTTGCAGAGCCGCGGTTTTTTGAGGCGTCAAGGCAGCTCAATTTACCCAGATTTATCGCCTTTTAGCGTCCTAACTCACAATCCTTGCTCGTCTAGGATTTTATATTTGTCGCAACCGCCTTTATCTCCCAAATCGCATGCCTTGCCGAAATACTTTTTGGCTATTTTTTCGTCTCGTTTCATCCCTTGACCGTTGTGATATAAAATTCCGACATTAAAACAACCTTGTGCAATTTCAAATTCACAAGTTTTTGAAAATAACTCGGCTGCATTTTTGTAGTTTTGCTCCACGCCTTGACCGTTAGTATACAAAACCCCAAGATTATAGCAGCTCATTTTTTCTCCCATCTTACAAGCTTTTAAGAATAGTGCGCTTGCCTTTTTATAGTCTTGCATGGTTCCCCGTCCTTTTTCGTATAAAACTCCTAAGTTGTAGCAGCCTGTTTCATCTCCTAATTCGCAAGCTTCGGAGAAAAAAATTCTAGCTTTTTCGTAATCTTGTTTTATGCCTAATCCTTTATTGTAAGCTACTCCTAGGTTAAAACATCCTTGGCTAATCTTTCTATCGTAGGCATTTTGAAAAAAATTTATATCTGAGAGCTTTATATCCTCGCCCGCCGCAAACAAAATC
>NZ_CALIIS010000124.1 GCF_938017705.1 uncultured Campylobacter sp. | reverse complement strand
AAAATATCAAAAACAGCATCTATTATATTTAGTGCGGTTTTTAGATCTCGTGCCGCTTTAAATTTACGGTTGTAAAATTTAAAGCGGCACGTAAAATTTAAACGAGCAGTAGCGACAAACGGCGCTACTGCTCGTGGGCGACGACATAGCCGCGCTTATGGACGAGCTGGAAAATAGGATGTGCAGGTAAATTTAAAATTTTAAAAGCGGCAAGAGGAGGCGCCAACCTGGCTTGGCGATAAAAGCTGCGCCGCGAATTTTAAATTTAGCCGGTTCACGCAGGTCCTTGCGGCTAAATTTGCGCTGCGATTTAAATTTACGTTTTACGCGCGCTTTTAAATTTAGCCTTTGCAAGCGGCGCAGAATTTTAAAATTTACGTCCGCGCGAGCAAAGCGGCGGCATTTGAGAAGCAAAATTAAAATTTGCGCGCGGTAAATGCGGTAAATTTAGCAAATTTCGCTTTGCCGATTTTTGCTTCATAAATTCGGCAAAATTTTAAAATTTAAAGGATTTTTGCGATGAAATTTTTTATCTCATCTCTGTTTTTGGTTCTGTCGCTGCTCGGCTGCGCGGGCAAAAACTCGCCCGCAAGCGATAAAACCTACGTTCTTTCAAACGAGCTTGGAGATACGAAATACGCTTTTTACGGCGACAATCTCTACGAAAACGGCGCGATTTTAGGCCCTTACGAAACGCGAGGCGATGCGAAGCTTGCGATTTTAGGCGGTAACGGCGCAAATTTAGACAAAAACGCAAAGCTCATAAAACTATATTTTTTCGAGCGCAGATACGGCGCGATCTACGCTGTAAGCCATAAAAACGGGGTTTGCGCCGAGTATAATAAGGGAAATTTCGTAGATTTTAAAATTTTATTTAATATTTTTCAAAGCAAAGAGTGGTTTAATTATAGCGGCGGCATCTCTCCGGGCGGCGAGAGGCTAAAAGAGCTGGCTTCGGCGCGTATGGCGAAATTTAATGGCGCAAAGCTCGGCGCAGCAGATGGAAAGACGAGGCGCGAGTATCAAAAGGCTCGCCGTGAGGCGATTTTGTATTTTCAGCTTAATGCAAACGACATGCGCGAGCTGATTTTTAAAAAATTATGCGAATAAATTAAAAGGAGAAAAGATGAGAGCGTTAATCAGTGTTAGCGATAAGAAGGGCGTCGTAGAGTTTGCTAAAGGGCTGCAGAGGCTCGGATTTGAAATTTTAAGCACGGGCGGCACGCATAAACTGCTTTTGCAAAATGGCGTGAAAGCAGCGGAAGTGAGCGAATACACGGGCTCGCCGGAGATGTTTGAGGGGCGCGTCAAAACCCTACACCCCAAGATCCACGGCGGAATTTTATATAAGCGAAACGACGCAAATCACGTAAGCCAAGCCGCACAGCACGACATCGGCGGTATCGATCTCGTGTGCGTAAATTTATATCCTTTTAAAGCGACCGTAGCCCGCACCGACGATTTTTCCGAGATTATCGAAAATATCGACATCGGCGGCCCCGCAATGGTTCGAAGCGCGGCTAAAAATTTTGCTAGCGTCTATGTCGTCACCAGCCCGCTTGATTACGACGCGGTTTTGCAAAATTTAAGCAGCGCGGACGAGAGCGAGAAGATGAAATTTAGGCAAAATTTAATGATAAAAGCTTACGAGCACACCGCAGCCTACGACGCGATGATCGCGAACTATATGAACGAGCGCTTTAACGGCGGCTTCGGCGCGAAAAAATTTATCGCGGGCAGCAAGGTTTTTGATACTCGCTACGGCGAAAATCCGCACCAAAAGGGCGCGCTGTACGAGTTCGAGGAGTTTTTTAGCAACCATTTTAAGAGCCTAAAGGGCGAGGCGAGCTTTAACAATATGACCGATATGCACGGCGCGCTGATGCTCGCTAGCAGCTTCGGAGAGGCGCCTGCGGTAGCGATCTGCAAGCACGCCAATCCATGCGGTTTTGCCGTGAAATCTAGCCTGCTTGAAAGCTACGTAGAGGCGCTAAAATGCGACCCAGTCTCGGCATACGGCGGCGTCGTGGCGATAAACGGCGTTTTGGACGAGGAGCTAGCAAATAAAATCAATGAAATTTTTGTCGAAGTTATCCTTGCCGCTCGCGTTACGCCCGCGGCGCTTGCGGTATTTGAAAAGAAAAAGCGCATCAAAATTTTCGAGCAGGGCGGGGAGTTTTTGATTCGCGAAAACGACAAGTATGATTTTAAATTCATTGACGGCGGCTTCGTATATCAGCAGCGCGACTACGTGGGCGCGGGCGAGGTCGCAAACGCCCGCTGCGTCACGGGGCGCGCAGCGAGCGAGAGCGAACTTGATGACCTAAAAATCGCGTGGCAGATCGCCGCGCTTACGAAGAGCAACTGCGTGGTTTACGTCAAAAATCGCGCGATGGTCGCGATCGGCATGGGTATGACGAGCCGCGTGGACGCCGCGCGTGCGGCGGTAGCGAAGGCTCGCGACGTGGGCGTCGATCTGAGCGGCTGCGCGCTTGCCAGCGAGGCGTTTTTTCCGTTTAAAGACAGCATCGAGATCGCCCATGCTGCGGGCGTCGCGGCGGTGGTGCAGCCCGGCGGCAGCATCCGCGACGATGAGGTGATCGCAAGCGCCGACGAGTTTGGCATGGCGATGTATTTTACGGGAGTGCGCCACTTTTTGCACTAAATTTTGCTCGCCTGCGCAGGGGGCGGATTTCGTTGCTCACTACGTAGCTTTTTATGCCGTTGCAAATTTTAAAAACCGCGCCGGAGCGGATCTCGTAGCGCTAGCTTCATTGCGCGCGGCGTGGGTCTAATGCACGGTGCTTTGTTACGCGCCAGCGCGGTGCAGACCCGGCTACCTCCGCTACGCAGCCGTGCGCGATGTAAATTTGACTGCGCTCCGCTACGTGGCGGAGGCAGTGCGAATCCGACTGTTCGCGCTTCGTTATACTACTGCACGGCGCGGGTTTGGCTGCGTGGCATACTGCTTCGTAGCGGTGCGGCGTAGTTTAAATTTAATCACTCGCCGCTCCTGAATGGTCGCGAAATTTTATCTCGCGGCGGCGGCGCGTAAATTTTAAATTTAATCGGCAGAATGCTAGGTTTGCCGCTATGTCTGCGTAGTTTGATATAAAATTTATCGGTTTAAATTTACGAGGGTCTCTCGGCTACGTTTTGCTAGGAATTTTAAAATTTACGCAAGTTCATGGGCTTCGTTGCGCCATAAATTTTAAAATTTACGTAGAATAGCGCGGCGCACGCGGCTTGGGCGAATGTTTTATTACGACGCGCGATTTCGGCGCAGCCTTAGCGCGGTTTTTATTATAGTGCGCAACTTAACGTAAATTTTGCCGTAGCCTCAAAATTTTGAGGCAAATTTTACCGCGCCGCGCTCGCGCGTCTTTAAATTTCGCCGTTTGTGGCAAATATCAAGCTCGGCAAAATTTCACTCTCATTTCATTTACGGATTGTAAAATTGTGCAAAATTTAAAACGAAAGGATCAAAATGAAAATTTTCAAAGCCTTAATCTGCCTTTTTGCCTTGGCGGCGGGTTATTTAGTCGCGCTCAATGCCGCAGACGGCGGCAGCGCGGCGGACGCAAATTTTAAAGTTAAAGGGGGCGGCATGAACGCAAACGTGAAAGAAATTTATCTGGCAGGCGGCTGCTTTTGGGGTATGGAGGCGTATTTCAAGCAGCTTGACGGCGTAGTCGCGACGCAGGTGGGCTACGCCAACGGCAAGAGCGATAAAGCAAGCTACGAGGAGCTGCATAGCAGCGATCACGCCGAGACCTTAATGCTCAAATACGACGCCAACGTCATCAGCGAGCCTGAAATTTTGGCGCATTATTTCCGCATCATCAATCCGTTCTCGATCGACAAGCAGGGGGGCGACCGCGGTCGCCAATACCGCACGGGCATCTACTACGCCGACGAGGCGAGCGGCGAGCTCGCGCGCTTTTTCATAGCCGCGCAGCAGGCGAAATTTAAAGAAAAGATCGCCGTAGAAGTGGCGCCGCTAAGGAATTTCGTTCGCGCCGAGGAGTATCATCAGGACTATCTCGGCAAAAACCCCGGCGGATACTGCCACATCGATCTGCGCCTCGCTAAAAAGCCGCTTGAGGACGATGAGAAATTTAAAGTGCAAAGCAAGGAGGAGCTGAAGAAAAATTTAACCGAGCTTCAGTATCAGGTCACGCAGGAAAAGGCAACCGAGCGGCCGTTTTCGAGCGAATACGACAAGAATTATAAAAAAGGCATCTACATCGACATCGTGTCGAAAAAGCCGCTGTTTTCATCCACCGATAAATTTGACGCGGGCTGCGGCTGGCCGAGCTTTTCAAAGCCGATAACGACCGATGCGATCGCGTACGCGCAAGATGACAGCCACGGTATGCAGCGCGTCGAGGTCTCCAGCCGCGTAGGAGGCAGCCATTTGGGGCATGTCTTTGATGACGGACCGAGAGAGAAGGGCGGTATGAGATACTGCATCAACGGCGCGAGTTTGAAATTTATCCCGCTTGAGGAGATGGATGCGCTAGGCTACGGGGATTATAAAATTTACGTGCAGTAACGCGGGCTAGGGCTTTGGCTCGGCGGTCGGTCGGCTAGTTTTTACGGCTCGGCTGCCGATCGGTCGGCGGTATATCGGTTCGGCATTCAGTCGTTTTGTAATTCGGGCGCGCGCTTCTTTAGTCTGCGGCTACTGCTTTTGGCGGTCGGTCGGTTTTATACGGCTCTGCTATCGATAAATTCGGCGGCTGGTCGGTTTATTTGACGACTAGTCGGTTGCCGATCGGTTTGGCCGGCGGATAGTTTAGTTTGCGGTCGAGCGGAAGCTTGACGATCGGCGGACGGCTTGGCGGTTTGATGATTTATCGGCTGATAAATTGGCTTGGCGGCTACGGATGGAATTTTAAAATTCCAAATACGATAAAAATTTAGCGGTAGTGGAATTTTAAAAATTTATCGATACGGAATTTCATGCGGCGCGAGCCGCTAAATAAAAATGCGCGGACGCAGTCCGCCCCGCTAGCGTCGTCGGAGGTTGGGTGGGGTTTGGGGCGGGAAGGGGAGCGACCTCGCAATTGGGGCCC
>NZ_CALIIS010000123.1 GCF_938017705.1 uncultured Campylobacter sp. | reverse complement strand
AAGCTCCGCAGCATTTGGGCTCTTACCCTCGTTTATAAAATCCGTGATCAAATTTAGCATAAAATAGTTCGAGCCGTAGGGATGCTGATTGTAGGGCGGATCAAAATACGCGACGTCAAGCTGCGAAAAGCGCTCGCGTGCACTCTGTGCAAAGCGCGCGGCATCCTCTTGAAAGACCGCGCTTTCGCAGGCGAAGCTTGAAAGCACGGGCAGACGCAGGGAAATTTCGCCCATTATGCGAGCTAGCGCGTTTTCGCCGCTGCCGCCGAACTTGCCCACGCCCGCTTTGTCTTTGTAAAAGCCCTTAAAAACGCCGCCCGTGTTTGAGTGGATGCTCGCCTCGCTAAGTAGCGGCGCGGTGAAAAAATCGCGAAATTCTTGCGGGATTTTACCGATCTGCTCGCAAAGCCCGTCCAAAATTAGGGCGTTTCGGCGCGTGTAAAAAGCGCGCTCGCCCGCCTTGATATCCCGGTCGTCCTTCGGCGCGTACAGCTCGCTAAAAAAGCTCTCCTTCGGCGTAAAATTTCTTAAAATTTCGGCGTGTAGCTCGCTCAAATCTCGCCACAGCTCGTCGCTGAAATTTGAAAGATAGCAGGAGTTTATCGCGCGCGAGTAGCCCTCCAGATCGTTTGCGATCACAAGGTTTGAGTGTGCTTTAGCCAGTCGCGCTACGATGCCGCTGCCGCTAAAGACGTCCGCGAAGCTGATCTTGTCCCGCCCAAGCTCCGCCTTAATCTCGCAGATCGCCCGCTCGATCGGCGCTAGCAGCGAGCGCTTGTTGCCCAGATAGCTGATGAGCTGCTCGCTTAAAAACTCCCTCTTTTCGCCGCTAGCCATCTAAGCTCTCGCCCCTACGTAGTTTTCGTAAAATTCCCACGTCTTACCCGATCCTATCGCCTCTAAAATGAGCGGCTTAGCCTCCGCAGGGCTTGACACGACATCGGCGCAGTATAGCGCAAACATCGCGTTTAGCACGACGATGTCAAATTTCGGTCCGCCAAGCTCGCCTTTTAAAATTTGCTTTAAAGTTTCGGCATTAGCCTTGCCGTCGCCACCTTCTATATCGCCGTGAAATGCTCGCGCAAAGCCAAACTGCTCTGGATTTACGCGGTATTCTAAAATTTTGCCGTCCTTGACCTCGTGGATTAGCGTCTCGTCGCACAGACTGATCTCATCCATGCCGTCCATGCCGTGTACCACCAGAGCGTGCTTGCGCCCCAAAATCATAAGCGTTTCGGCGATGAGTCCGTTTACTTCCTCCAGATAATTGCCCACGATCTGATTGCTTAGGCTTAAATTCGGATTTAGAAGCGGCCCCATTATATTAAAGACGGTGCCTATTTTTAGGCGATTGCGAACCTCTTTGACCTCGGCAGTGATTTTGTGAAAAAACGGCGCGTGAAAAAACGCTAGCCCGGTGCGATCTAGCAGCGCTCTGATCTGCGCCAGATCGCTAAGTAGCGGCACACCCAGAGCGTCTAGCGCATCGGAACTGCCCGATCTGCTGGTAATCGCGCGGTTGCCGTGCTTGGCGACGCGCACGCCGAAGCTTGCCGCGATAAATGCCACGGTCGTGGAGATATTGATCGTCTTTAGCCTATCGCCGCCGGTGCCTACGATGTCAAACATCGGGCTCGGATCGTCGTAGGTGATCGAGTATTTTAAGATACTGCGCACGAGCGCCGTAAGGCTGCTTGGGTAGAGCGATTTTTCGCTGATGAGCACGAGCAGCCCCGCAAGCTGCACGATGTCGTAATCCTGCTCGTAAAGCGCCTTGCAAATGACCGCATAATCGTTGCTATCTAGCGGGAAGCCCTTTTGTAGCTTCAACATAAACGGGGCGAAATTTACCACGAGTTTCTCCTTTAAAATTATCTTTTTGCCGTAATTGATGAAATTTTCGATGATCTTTTTGCCGTATTGAGTAAAAAAGCTCTCGGGATGAAATTGAATGCCAAAAACCGGCTTATTTCGGTGCTTCATCGCCATTATAATGCCGTCATTTTCGCTCTTTGCTAAAATTTCAAACTCGCGCGGCAGCGTAGCTTCGTCCACATAAAGCGAGTGGTAGCGCATCACTTCAAATTTACGCGGTAGCCCGCTAAAAAGCACGCCATCTGCGTAAATTTCGATCGCCGAGCTCTTGCCGTGTAGCGGCACCTCTAGCTGCTTTATCTCCGCGCCCGCCGCGTATCCGATCGCCTGATGCCCAAGGCACACGCCCAAAATCGGCACGTCCAAATCCGCGCGCAAAATATCCAGGCAGACGCCGCTATCTTTTGGGTGATTTGGCCCGGGGCTTAGGATTATGTGCGACGGGGCAAGCTCGCGCACCTGCTGCAGCGTTATCTCATCGTTGCGGAAGTAGCGCACCTCCTCCTCGCTTAGCTCCAAAATGTATTGATAAATATTAAAAACGAAGCTGTCGTAATTATCTATCATTAAAATCAAAATTTTATCCTTTTTTAGGGCGTTTACGCCTCTTTAAAATTCTAAATAGTTTAAATTTAACCGCTTTGCGGCGGCTAAATTTAGCGCCGTTTTAGCGCCGCTGCGGGCTAAATTTAAAATTCCGCTCGCGGGGCTGCGGCATTACTACATCAGCTGCGACGTTACGCTGCTTTGCAGCCGATATGTATCTCGGCTTTGCGGCGCCGAATGAAGCTCGCCGTTGAATTTAACATCCTAGCAGCGATACGCTTTAAATTTAGCCGAATCAAACTCGCACAGAAAAGCGGTGCGCCCGGCTAGCTAAATTTAAAGCGTCTAAGCTTCCTCGCATAGCTCCTCTATCGCCTTGAGCGGGCTTTTGCGCTTTTTGCAGATCTCTGCGTATTCGCTCTTTGGCGAGCTGTCGTAAACGATACCTGCTCCCGCTCCGATAAATACGAGATTACTTAGCCCTTCGCAGCCGAAATTCTCCGCGCTAAATTTGGCAGCCTCAAACCGCATCGCGCGGCTAAAGCTCGGCTCGCTTTCTAAATTTAGCGCCGCGCCGCCTACGCGAGCTTTTAAATTTAATGTCGCCTCGCACCCACCTGCGCGCGGCTTTAAATTTTGCGCCTCGCCACTACTCTTTTGCGCTACGAAATCGCAAATCTCCGTCGCTTCGGACTTCTCCTCGCCGCAAACAGAGTCTAAATTTAAGTTGGAATTTCGCTTAAAATCCTCGTCCGAGCAGGAATCTTGCGCGTCGCGATTTACGAAGATCGCCGAGCGAATCAAGATCGCCTGCATCACGTCGCCGCTAAAGCGCCAAAATCCGATCCCGCCGCCGTAGATGCCGCGCTCGTAGCGCTCCAGCTCGTTTATGATCTGCATCGCGCGGATCTTCGGGCTGCCGCTTAGCGTGCCCGCAGGGAAGATCGTGCTAAGCACCTCAAACGCGCTTACCCCGCGCGGCTTACTGCCGTAAACCTCGCTTACGATGTGCATCACGCTTTCGTAGCGCACGATGTGCATCGCGTTTTGCACCCGCACCGAGGCGGGCGCGGCGAATTTGCCGATGTCGTTGCGAGCTAGATCAATCAGCATCCGATGCTCCGCAAGCTCCTTTTCGTCGCTTAAAAGCTCGCGCTCGAGCGCCGCGTCCGCTTCGGCATTCGCGCCTCTGCTGCGTGTGCCCGCGATGGGAGCGACGAAAATTTCGTCCTTTTTGATCTCCATGATCAGCTCGGGGCTGGAGCCCGCGACGCAACCGTACGGCGTCGGGAAGTGAAACATATAGGGACTCGGATTGTTCTTTTTGAGTCGCTCGTAAAACTCCAAGCTGCCCAGATTCGTGCCGACTTCTAAAATTTCGCCCAGCACGACCTGAAACACGTCGCCGCTTTTTATCTTTTCTTTTGCAGCCTCGACCATCGCGCTAAAATGCGACTCCTCGGCGCCCAGATCGGTTAAAATTTTAAATTTAAGCTCTTTTTTCTTAGGCTCCGGCTCAGACGCGCCTTGCGATTTTGAGCCGCTTTTTATCGCGGCGTCCGCTTTTGCGGCACTCTGCGGCGTGCCTGCTGCTTCGGCGGATTGCTGCGAAGCCTGCGGGCTTAGCCCGCGCAGGCTTTCGTAAATTTGGGCATCTTTGCCGTAAAAATCGTAAATTTTGCTGATTTTATCGTAATGCAGGTAGTTTGCGGCGTCGGCGTAAAAAAACGGCGGGAAGTCATAAAGCACCTGCTTCGGCGAGCCGATATTTTCAAACGCGCGCACGATGTCGTAGCCCAAAACGCCGAAAAGTCCCGCAAAGCTCGCGTTTTTAAACTCGCTCGCGCCCTCTTTTGCGCTCTTCACCTCATCAAATTTAAGCCTCAAAGCCTCAAAACTCATCTTAAATCCGTCGAAGTAATCGCAATCGATGCCGATGATGACCTGAGCGTCGTCCTCTGCGAGGTAGCTTTGCGGATGCGTCTTTAAAATTTCGCGGTAGTAAAACAGCGGCTCTTCTAAAAGCATTTTCGTCCTTGGAATTTTTAGCGCCATTATACGCTGCTTAGCTTAAATTTGAGCGGGCGGCGCGAGCTTAAGCGGGCTTGAATACAAGCAAAATTTTAGTAAAATTAGCAAATTTTAAGGAGAGCGTATGAAAATTTTATTTTCCCCAAGCGAGATGAAAAGCGAGCAAAGCGGCGGCACGCGCATTTGCGAGCAAAATTTCATCTTTGCAGATCTTTACGAAAAGCGCCTGCAGATGCTGCGCGCCTACGCGGATTTTGTGGATAAAGCAAGCGAGGCGGAGCTTTGCAAGCTTTTCGGGCTGAAAAAATGGGATGCCTCTTTGCGCGAAAATATCTTTGAAAAAGGCTGCGCGAAGGCGCTTTTGCGCTACACGGGCACCGCGTATCGCGCCCTAGGCTACGCGTCGCTAGGCCCCGGCGCGCAGGAGTTTGCGGAGCGAAACACGATAATTTTTTCAAACCTTTTCGGCCCCGTGCTGGGTGGCGACGCGCTGCCGAACTACAAACTCAAGCAGGGCGAAAAATTCGGCGGCATAGACGCGGCAAAATTTTATCGCGATAGCTTCTCCGCCGCGCTGGATCGGTATCTGGCAGATGAGTGCATCGTGGATCTGCGCGCGGGATTTTACGAAAAATTTTATGAGATGAAGCGCGACTATTTGAGTTTTAGTTTCATCAAAGGCGGCAAGGTACTGAGCCACTACGCCAAGGCCTGGCGTGGCAAGGTGCTACGCGAAATCACACAGGCTCGCGCTTGCAGCGAGGCTGAGGTGCTTGCGCTGCGATTGAGCGGCGCTTCCGTGCTCGAGATCAAACAGATCGGGCTAAAAAAGGAGATCGTGCTGGAAATTTCATAAAGCGCGAAAACCGCTCGGAGAAATTTACGATCAAGTTTGCGGATTTAATGCGGATTTTTGCGTAAAATTTAGCTCGGAAAATTTGTCGCGAGTCCAAATCCCGCCCTATCCAAAGCAATTCTGCCCGGAGAAATTTGCAGGCGGAATTTTGGCGTGAGGATTTTGCGGCGACTTTTTTAGTCTTTTTGCACTCTTTTGGCTAGCTTTAGGCGGGCTTTTGGCGGCGAAATTTTACCGTAAGGATTTTTCAGAGCAAAATTTACGCTCTTTGCGTTTGCCCACTCCGCATAAAATTTTACGCCGATCTTGTCGTGACTTTGCACCGGTTTTGCGGCAATTTTCAGAATATAGAGCGCGGAAATTTTGCCGCAAAATTTTGTCTAAATTTTTACTGTGCGGAATTTTGCCGTATGAAATTTCGCCGCGATAGAATCCTGTCGAAAATTTAATCGCGGCAAAAAATACTGCGTTGCGATTAAAACGTGAAATTTTATCTAAAATTTACGCTAAACCGCCGCAGTCTGGGCGCAGAATTTTAAAATCCGCTGCCAAGCCGCAATACGAACAAACGCAGGCGGGCTGATTTGCATAAAATTTCAAGCCGAAATTCCACACCTTAAAATCCCGTAAATTTTAAAATTTTGCAAATCGCGCGCTGAAATTTCGAGCTAAAATCTCGCCTGCAAACTTTCAAGCCAAGCCGACTCCAGATAAAATTTCAAATCAAAATTTGGGGCATAAATTTCAAGCTGAAATTCTACAATCAAAATCCCTCGCCTAGAAATCTCACAAATCCCCGCTCTCAAAGCCAAAATTCCACAAATTTATCAAGCTTTAAATTTTAAAGCTATAAACTTCTCTTCAAATTTCAAGGATCAAAATGTTAGAACTCCCCTTTATCGGCGCCGTCGTGGGCTTCATATCGGGCTTTTTCGGTATCGGCGGCGGTACGGTTGTAATGCCCGTGATGATGGCTCTGGGATACGACGTCAAGACCGCCGCGGGCATCTCAGTGATGCAGATGTTCATCGTCTCGCTTTTCGGCTCATATCTGAACTACCGCGCGGGCAGACTCCGCCTAGATAGCGGTATCGCGGTGGGGCTCGGAGGGCTGTGCGGCGCGAGCATATCGGGCTTCATCGTAAAATACTCGCCAGAAATCGTGCTTGAGATCGGTCTTTTGCTGACGCTTGCGATCTCATTTCTTAAACTCTTTAGCACGAACGTAACAAGCGGCGGCAACGCCGATCCCCACGGCGCGGTGCTGTTTTTCATCGGCTTTGCTATCGGCGCGATCGCGCTTAGCATGGGCGTGGGCGGCGCGGTATTTCTAACGCCCGTATTGGTCGGATTTTTGGGCGTCGATATCAAAAGAGCGGTCTGTATGGGGCTATTTTTTATCGTTTTCGGCTCATTTAGCGCGCTTTTGAGCCTTTCGTACAACGGCCATGTGGATTACGAACGCGGCGCGCTGCTAGCCGTGGGCGGGCTTTTGGGCGTATATTTCGGCACCTCTCAGGCTCGCCGTGCAAAGCGCGAAACGCAGAAAAAATGGCTGCTCGTCCTTTATGTCGTGCTATTTGCGCTGGCGCTAAAAAAGGTGCTGCAGTAGCGCTCGCTGTAGTAGCGCTGCAGCGATTGCCGCGCTATAGTTTTGCCTTGCCTCGGTTTTGCTACAAGCGCGGTTTAAGCATTCGCGCTGTTTTGCTACGCCACCCTTTTGCGTCTCATAGTTTTTTGCTTTGCCGTCCTCTTACACTGCGCGCGTTTGATCGCCGTTTTGCGGCGGCGCGTAAAACGTCGCGTTTCGTCGCGCAAGTAAAATTTTAAAATGAAATTTCAAAAAGTGCGAGCAAATTTTAAAAGCGGAATTTTAACTGACCGCGTTAAAATAGCGAAGTCGCACATCTTTCGTCCTATGGAAGTTAGATGGCGAAATAAAATTTACAAATTTTAAAAGGACTTGGATTGACGAACTTGATTTTAGCTGGGCTAGGCGGCTGTGTAGGCGCGATGGCGCGAGTAGGCCTAAGTGGAGCGATCGCGCGTGCAATGGATCGCGCCGGATTTTGGAGTGCGTTTCCGATCGCTACTTTTTGCGTGAATGCGCTGGGAAGCCTGCTGATAGGGTTTTTGCTCGCACTAAATTTAACGCAGAGCGTGCGGGTATTTTTTATCGCAGGCGCGCTGGGCGGCTTTACGACATTTTCTACGTTCAGCTACGATACGCTGCAATTATTGCTGGCGCGAGAATTTGCTATAGGCATGCTAAACGCGGTCTTAAGCGTATGCTTTTGTATGCTGTTTTGCTACGCTGGGCTGCTCGCGGGCAGAGCGCTTGCAGGCTAGCCGTGGAGCACGTGAGCTTTAAATTTAAATCGCCTCTAGCCTGCGTTTTTAAATCAAAATTTATTGAAAGTGCCTGCGCTACGGAATTTTATCGCGCGCATGTGCTGCAAAATTTGCGAGCGATGGGCACAATACGATATGCCGTGCAGTTTTGCGAAAGGGCGCGCAGCAAGTAGTTTCGCAAAGTGCAATATCAAGCAGGAATTATAAGGCGAGCAAATCGTAAGACGAGCGAAAAGTAAAGCGAGCGAGAGGGATTGTAGCTAAATAATGGTGCTCGGCGTCGGGCAGGCTGGCAAAATCCAGATAAATTTGAAATTTGCGTGCATTCTCTGCGTATCTTGTTTGCCGCAGCTTTGTGAAATTTCGCTATCTTGCGCCTAGTTATTGCGACGCCCTAAAAATTTCGCTGTCTTGGCGCGGATAAAATAAACCTAAGCCGCGCGATAAATTTTAAAAGCTCCGCGGGCAAATTTTAAAGCTTGAAGCTTAGAATTTTAAAATTCTCACGTAAATTTTAGAAGTTAAATTAAAGCGCGCCGAAATCACGATCTTATGTGTCAAATCCTGCAGCGCTATCTTAGATTTATCGCAAGCGACTGTGAGCCCTCTTAATTTCATTTCTGCAAATTTCATTGACCTGTTCGCCCTCGCTATTTCGCAAGATAACCTCGTAGTCCGTGATTTCACGACCTTTGTTATACCCCTCGATATATCTGAATCTCGATAAAACTATTTTAAATGATTCCACATCGTCTAAAGTATACTTAATGATTCCACATCGTCTAAAGTATACTTATCGCCGAGCTTTACGTAGTTAAAATTCCTACTAGTAAGCGTATGAAAATTATTAAATTTTTGCTTTAAATTTAGCGTATAAATTGCCGTGGATGCAGCGCCGTTATCGCAGCTATTGATTTCGCTCTCATCAAAGGCAAGCGCGAGGCAAATTTCATCTCCGCAGATAACCTTGATATCCTTGGCGCGGCTGTTTATACGGATGGTCTGTCGCCACCCATCGCCCTCTATCTCAAAGACGTTGCGAGCGAGCTTTTTGGCTATTTCATCTCCGACATAGCCTCTGGCTTCTGGTTTATCAGCCCAACCAAGCGCAGAGTAGTTCGGTTTTTGCGGAAAATCCGCAAGCGGAGTTTGAAGCTCGCTTATGGCATTTAAATTTTCCTCGGTGCCTTGCGGAGCTGCAAAAGATGTGCCCCTCATAGAGTGTAGATTAAAGAAACCGATAAATTTTCTGACAACTTTATATGCAGTTTGAGAAAATATCTTGGCTTCATTTTCAAAAAGCGAAATATCGTAGATGCCGTATCTGTAATACCCAAGCTCTCTTTTTACCCAATCTAAATCCGGCGAGCGGTCGATCTCGTCGTATCCATAGTAGAGCTCCGGCATATCTTTCTGCAGCAAAAAGTCGTCGCTATCGCTGTCCTCATACCTAAGCCAGACCCCAAAATCGTCCTTAATGTATAGATAATCAAACTTCGCACCTCCTGCGAATTTTTTCTCGCCTAGCCAAAATACGGGTCTTTTGTCTAATGGCGGCAGAGCGGCGACTGGGGGCAAATTTTGTAGCTCTTTTTCAAATTTTTCATCGATATAATCGCAAGCGCTAGTGGGCATACTAGGATCGCAACCCTCGGGCGTATCGGATGAAAAAAGCAAATTTAAAATCACAAATATATACAGCACAAAAAGTACGCATGCAACGCTCACGACCAAGGCGGTAATTTTTAAAATTTTTATAAAAGTTTTCATGTCCAAATTTTACCTCGTTGCACCTAAAAAGCATAAAATTTTGCTTTAAATTTGAAATCCTCCGCGTATTGTCTGTACGCTTCGCCTATTGCTTCGCTAAGGCTTTTTAGTAGTTCGCCTTTTTGTTTAGTAATATGACTTCGTAGTCTACAGGCTCGCACTCTAACCCGCATTTCTCTCGGCGGCGGTTTATGCGGCGCGCTAAATTTTAACTTCGTTCGCGCACTTTATCCGCGCCCTAGTCTAAATTTAAAATTTCAAATCCGCGGCGAAATTTCATTCCATAGCGAAATTTCACGCCTTAAACCAGAGCGGCTCCGTCGCGGAATTTAGCGAGCGCGCCTTAGTAAAATCCGCCGAAGCTCTGTGAAGCTCCACACGAAATTTCAGGGCATAACGGCAAAGCGTCGCGGCTAGCGATGAGTACGGCGCAGCGGCAAGGATAAATCTCAACGCCTTAGGTGCGAGCAAATTTAAAGAGGCATGCGCAAAATTTAATCTCTAGCAGCGGGCTAAATTTCATGACTCGCGCGCCCGCACCCTATCAAATTTAAAATTTCAGATCCGCAGCGAAATTTCACGACATGACGGCAAAACGTCGCGGGCCGGCGATGAGTACGGCGCGACCGCGCCCTTTCGCCGCTATCAGCACTTGACGTTTTTTGCCTTGCTATCTTGCATCGCGCGGAAAAATTCTGCCTTGCTTAGCGGGACTTCGTCAGGATGGGCGCTTCTGAAATGGCGCAGGTAGCCCTCATAATCGCCCAGCCCGATGAGCGGCGCAAGCGCGGCATCCGCGCGCGCCAAAAACCTCGCCACCGCCTTCGGGGCTGCGAGCGGATTAAATTTAAACTTTTTCATAAACGCCCCTATCTATGTGCTCGCTTTCTGCCAGTTTGAAATACCCCTCATTCGCGCCGCCCTTTGAAATTTTAAGGCACATCCTTATCGTTTGGGCGATGACTATGATCGTAACGACGACGAAAAGAGCACATAGCACGGCGTCGATGACGTTATTTCTGATGATAGCCTGCGCCTTTTCGATCGCCGCAGGATCGCTTAGGCTAGCGAGCTTGGCGGCGGTGTTTTGCGCGA
Source organism: uncultured Campylobacter sp. (assembly GCF_938017705.1). Lineage (GTDB taxonomy): Bacteria > Campylobacterota > Campylobacteria > Campylobacterales > Campylobacteraceae > Campylobacter_B. The sequence continues at coordinate 9,414 of NZ_CALIIS010000123.1, read as the reverse complement.
TAGCCACGTGGCTTACCGCGTCGTGCACGCGCTCGCCGTTAGCCGGCATCAGCTTCAAGATCGCCGCATAAAGCGTGGTTATAAGCACCCAGATCGCAGGAGCGATCGTAACGAAGGCGTATTTTTGCTTGCCCATTTTAAAAAGCACCACCGTCGCAAGCAGCAGCGCGATACCCGCGAGCATCTGATTGGACGCGCCGAAAAGCGGCCACAACGTGTAAATTCCGCCCATAGGATCGGTAACGCCGCTGTAGAGCAGATAGCCCCAGCCCGCCACGCAGATCAGCGTCGCGATGATGCCGTAGAGGGAATTTTTGGTATCGGAAAACGGCTTATAGACGTTGCCTAAAATTTCTTGCACCATAAAGCGCCCCGTGCGCGTGCCCGCATCGACCGCGGTCAGAATAAACAGCGCTTCAAACAAGATCGCAAAATGGTACCAAAACGCCATCAGCTCCTTGCCGCCGATGATCTGATGCAGCAGCATCGTTAGCCCCATCGCAAAGGTAGGAGCGCCGCCCGTGCGGCTCATCATCGTGGTTTCGCCGACGTTTGAAGCCAAGGCGCCGATCTGCTCGGGCGTAATGCTAAATCCGATAGAGTTTATATACGCCGCGGCGCTTACCGCGTCTTTGCCCAGCACCGCAGCGGGCGAGTTGATAGCGAAGTATTCGCCCGGGCTTAGGATGCACGCCGCTACGAGCGCCATTACGCCCACGAGACTCTCCATAAGCATCGAGCCGTAGCCGATGAAAAGAGTGTGGGTTTCGCGCTCCACCATCTTCGGCGTCGTGCCGCTGGAGATCAGCGCATGAAAGCCAGAGATCGCGCCGCATGCGATAGTGATAAACAAAAACGGAAATATCGGACCTGCAAAAACGGGACCCGTGCCGTCGATAAATTTCGTCGTAGCGGGCATTTTAAGCTCGGGTGCGACAAAGATTATCGCGACCGCCATGCCGATGATGACGCCAAGCTTAAGAAAGGTGCTTAGATAATCGCGCGGCGCAAGCAGCAGCCACACTGGCAAAATCGCCGCTACAAAGCCGTAGCCGATCGTAAGAAGCGCGAGTGTCTCGCCCTTTAGCGAAAAGACGTCGTGCCAGTACGGATCGATCGAGACGTAATGTCCGCCCCAAAGTGCAAGCATCAACAAAACAAAGCCGATGATCGATGCCTCGCTGACCTTGCCCGGGCGCAAGAACCTCATATAAATTCCCATAAATACGGCGATCGGTATCGTCATCGCGATCGTAAAAAGCCCCCACGGCGAGTTCGCAAGCGCCTTTACGACGACCATCGCCAAGATCGCCACGATGATCAGCATTATGAAAAAAATCCCGATCATCGCGATGCCGCCGGTGAGCTTGCCCATCTCATCTTTGATCATCTCGCCTAGGCTCTTGTCGCCGCGTCGCGTAGATAGCACGAGCACGATGAAATCATGCACCGCGCCTGCGAGCACGACGCCTACCAAAAGCCAAATAGTGCCGGGCAAATAGCCCATCTGTGCGGCTACCACGGGGCCTACGAGCGGTCCGGCGCCAGCGATAGCGGCGAAATGGTGGCCGAAAAGGACGTATTTGTTCGTAGGGACGTAATCGCGTCCGTCGTTTCGGATCACCGCAGGAGTTGCGCGGCGATCGTTCAGCTCAAAGACGCGATACGCGATAAAGCGCCCGTAGAAGGTGTATCCGATCAGATAGATGCACGCGCTGGCCACTACAAGCCAGACGGCGCTGATGCTCTCGCCTTTATTTAGCGCAAGTACGCCGAAACACCACGCCCCTATGACGGCAACCGCCGCCCAAAGGATCTTTTGCCAAAATTTCATGCTCACTCCTTAAAGCTTAGCGAGCGGCTTTGGCGCAATTCGTCGTTTAACAAAACGGCTTGCGGCTTTAAAGCTGGGCTCGTTAAATAAAATTTAGTGCGTATTTTATCGGCGTTTTTATAATTTAAAGCTGAATCGCGAAATTAAAAAGAGCTCTTTCGGCGTTTAAATTTAACACCTAAATTTTGAATTTCAAATTTAAATAGGCGGCTTGACGGCGCGCGAAATTTTAATATTTAATCGTCCAAATTTAACTCCGCAGCTCTTAGCCGTTACGGAATTTATCGCGGTTTAAGAAATCAAGCGATAAAATCCCATGATAACGATTTTAATTTCTTAACAAAGATCGCGAATACTTTTAGGAGGAAATTTATGCTGGATCAGGTGTGCTGCTACGCACTTTTGCGCGCTGATATCAAAAGCTATGCAAGCTTCAAAAATAATTGCGCCAGCCGCGAGAATTTCATAAATCCCATATGCATAAATTCCCGACGCCGCTTAAATTTTAAAATCCGCCGCGACGAAATCTGCGCGTATAGTTCGCCTGGTGGGCTATGAGCTTTAAATTTTATCTCTTTCTAATCGCAGCTTTTATATTGCTTGCTTTAGTGGCCGTAAGTAGCGGTGGGGCGAGCATTTCGCTGGGCGATGTCGCGAAATTTTTCACCTTCGGCGAGATAGACGAAACCAAGGAGCTAATTCTAACGCAAATGCGCCTGCCGCGCCTCGTGCTTGGAATTTTAATAGGCGCGCTGCTGGCAACCTCGGGAGTGGTGGTGCAAAGCGTATTTTTAAACCCGCTTGCGGACCCTTACATCATCGGCATCGCCTCGGCAGCGACTTTCGGCGCGGTCATAGCTTACCTGCTGGGGCTTAGCGACGTTTTTTACGGAATTTTTGCATTTTTGGCCGCCAGCGGGCTTTCGCTCGTGATCTTTAAGCTCGCGGCTCACACCCGCTCGATCTCTACTCTGCTGATCGTAGGCATCGCCGTATCGTCGTTTTTGGGCGCATTTACATCCTTCGCGGTCTATCTAATCGGAGAGGATAGCTTTAGGATTACGGCGTGGATGATGGGCTATCTAGGCGGAGCAAACTGGCAAAAGATCGCGCTTTTGCTGCCGCCGCTGCTGTTTTGCATGGCGTATTTTTATGCGAAGCGCCACGAGCTAAATATCATCTTAAACGGCGACGAGGAGGCGAAGTCGCTGGGGCTCAACGTCGAGAAGTCCAAAAAGAGCCTACTCATCGTCTCCTCGCTCATCATCGGCTTTTCGGTCGCATTTACGGGGATGATAGGCTTCGTGGGGCTCATCATTCCGCACACGCTTCGAATGGCGCTTCATACGGCGAGCAACGCCGTGCTGATCCCCGCTAGCGCGCTTACCGGCGGAGTTTTTTTGGTCTTTTGCGACGTAATCGCTAAAAACGCCCTCTCGCCGGTAGAAATTCCGATCGGCGTGGTGACCTCCTTTTTCGGCGCACCATTTTTTCTATACCTCGCGTTTAGGAAGCATGCATGAAAATTTCGGCGCTAAACTTCAGCTACGGCAAGCGGGCAATCTTGCGAGGCATAGAGTTAAATTTAAAGCGGGGGAAATTTTACGGAATTTTGGGTCCTAACGGCTGCGGCAAGAGCACTTTGCTAAAAAATATATTGCAAATTTTAACGCCCGCAAGCGGGATCATCGAAATAAACGGCAAAAAAGCAAGCGAATATAGCCTCAAAGAGCTTGCCGCACTCATCGGCTTCGTGCCGCAAAAAACAGCCCTCGCAGCCGCGCTAAACGTGAATGAAATTTTACTTGCGGGCAGATTTTGCCGCCTAAAAAGTGCATTTAGCGGCTACGATGCCAGCGACCGCGACAAGGTAGAGCGAATCGCCGAGCTTTTGGATGTGAAGAGATTTTTAAATCGCAGCGCGTTTGAGCTAAGCGGCGGCGAGTTCGGGCGCGTGCTGCTTGCCAGAGCGCTCGTAAGCGAGCCTGAAATTTTACTGCTCGATGAGCCCACGGGCGCGCTTGATATAAACTACGCAATCGAGGCGATGAGGATCTGCGAAAATTTAACCAAAACGCTAAATTTAACGAGCGTCATCGTGCTGCACGATCTAAATTTAGCCTCGCTATTTTGCGATGAAATTTTGATGCTAAAAGACGGCGCAGTGAGGTATCGCGGTAGCGCGAGCGAGCTTTTTACACCGCAGATCATAAAAGAAATTTACGGCTTTGACGCCCTGATAGTCGAAAATTTGGGAACCAAATTTATCTTACCGCAAAAGGAGAAAATGTGAAAAAAATTCTTATAGCTTTGCTTTCGGCGGGTTTTGCGCTCGCCAAAGGCCTGGTAGTGCTTGACCCCGCCGCAGTCGAGATCATCTACGCTTTGGGAGCACAGGATCAGATCGCTGCGATCTCAACTACCTCGATGAGCAAGATCCGCCCGGAGGCAGAAACCGCAAAACTGCCTAGCGTAGGCACCTACGTCAAGCCGAATATGGAAAAGATCGTCGAACTTAAGCCCGATCTGGTCATCACGAGCTTTCACTCCGCAGGCGTTAGCGAGAATCTGCAAAAGCTAGGGCTTAAGAGCCTTGCGATGGATGCAAACTCCACCGCAGATATCTGCAAAAACGTAAAAACCATCGCGACTATCGTAAAAAAAGAGAGCGAGGCGGATAAAATTTGCGCGCGGATGGATGGAATTTTTGCAGACAAACCCGCTCTTCGCGGCAAAAAAGTAGCGCTATTTTTCGGCTCAAACGCCACTATGGCCTTTAACGACAAAACCCTAGTAGGCGATATCTTCGCTCGCCTAGGCGCCAAAAATATCGCAGACGGCCTAAAAGGCAGCACGCCTTCGGTATCTGCCGAATACATCCTCGAGCAAAATCCCGATATAATCGTCGTCGTGGGCGGCGAGACGGAGGATTTTTTAAAGGCAAATCCGATCCTTAAAAATACCAAAGCCGTAAAATCGGGCAAAATTTTAAAAGCTCCGACGCTCATCTTGCGGGGCAGCCCGCAGATCGGCGAGACGGTGGATGAAATTTACGCGGAGGCAACGAAATAGATGTTTAAAGAACGCATTAAATCCCACCATCGCTCCAAGCTTTTCGAGAGCGTTTCCGCGAGCGAAAACGAGCTGTTCGACGCGCTGGAGCAGCCCGCGAAAGACAGCGATTGCGTAATCTATCTGCATGTTCCATTTTGCGACAACATCTGCTCGTTTTGTTCGATGATGCGCTCCAAACTCGGCGACGAGCTGGATGAATACGCTAAATTTTTGATCCGCCAGATCAAAGACTACGGCGAGATGCCCTATTTCGATACCAAAAGCGTTAAAAGCATCTACTTCGGCGGCGGCACGCCGAGCGTATTTAGCGAAGCTCACTTCGAAAAGGTTCTGGGCGCGCTGCATAAAAATTTTAAGATCGCGGACGACTGCGAGATCAGCATAGAGACCACGCTACATAATCTAGATACGCAAAAAGCGCTCGCTCTGCAAAGCTTCGGCGTGAACCGCTTTAGTATAGGCGTGCAGACCTTCAGCAGACAGGGGCGCGCGCTTTTAAACCGCGTGCATAAGCCCTCTCGCGCGATCAAGCGACTGAAGGATCTTAGAGAAAAATTTGACGGCATGCTCTGCTGCGACATTATCTACAACTTCCCGGGCGAAAGCGTGGAGGAAGCACTAGAGGACGCGCGCTACGTAGATGAGCTAGGTCTAGATAGCGCCAGCTTTTACTCGCTAATGTTTTTCGATGGCTCGGAGCTATCCAAAAAGATCGACACCTCCTACTACGATCTGCCGACCGATAAGAAGCTGCACCACACTTTCGCAGAGGCGCTGCTTGGAAGCGGGAATTTCGAGGTTTTGGAGCTTACTAAACTTGCTCGCAAAGGTCGCGATAACTACGGCTACATCAAGCTAAGCCACAAGGGCACGGATATCCTGCCTATCGGCAACGGCGCGGGCGGACACATAGCGGGCTTCGGAATTTACGGCGTGTCGGGGCACAAGATGATCTCGCGCACCAATGAGCGCGAAAGCGCATACGGCGTGCTTTGCAGCCTCTTTCAGTATCCGATCGTAAATTTAAACGCGCTAAAAGACGGCCTAAGCGCGAGCGTTTATGACGAAGCGCTGCAGAAACTAAAGGAATTTGAGAGCTGGGGGCTTTTGGAGCTTAAGGATGGAAAATCAGTCTTAAACTTGGATGGAGTTTTTTGGGGCAATAATATTAACGAAGAGATAGCAAACATCATTAGAAAGGATTTTGTATGAAAAAAATCGTGCTTTACACCTCGCAAACGGGCAACACGAAAAAAGTGGGCGACGCGATCGCCGAACAACTAGGCTGCGAAAGCCTAAATTTCCGCGACTTTGAAGGCGAGGTCGATGACTACGACTTCATAGTCTTAGGCTTTTACGTCGATAAGGGAGAAGCCGAAGCGAAATTTATGCGCTTTTTACGCAAGATTCACGGCAAGAAGCTTGGCGTTTTTATGACTCTGGGCGCGGAGCCGGACGGCGAACACTCGCGCAAGTGCCTGGATACCTTTGAAGAGGGGCTTAAAGCAAACGGCAACGAGATTATAAGGGAGTTTGCCTGCCAGGGCGCGATCGATCCGAACCTGCTTGAGACGATGCGCAAAATGGCGGCCGGCGGCAACTCGCCCCACCCTATCACTCCCGAGCGACTTGCGCGCTGGGCGGAGGCTGCGAAGCACCCGGACGAGAAGGATTTGGCGGGCGCAAAAGCAGCATTTGCGGGGATAAAGTAAAATTTAAAGCAAGTCGTGCAAACCGCTGCGCGGTGAAACAAAACCAAATAAAATTTCACACCACTTCACGCGCGATTTGGAATTTTATCTTTTACTAAATTTGGACGATAAATTTCATTCATACAAGCAAATCTGTCGCGCAGACGGCGCGGATGAACTTGTTCCCTTTATAAATTCTGCGCGAAATTCTAGTTCTCATTTTAGCGAATTTTCGGTTATCTTGCAGCGAGTAAGAAATCAGCATATCTTTCCTTTAAAATTTTGCTTATTTTAGCCAAAATAAAAAGATCTGTAAAATTACATTGCATGCTGCGTTTGCGCCTCTTCGACGATACAGCCAGTAGATGGAAGGGCACTACTAATGCAAGCGATAAAAGGGCGGGCTAAATTTAATAAAATTTCTACCGAAGGAGGGATTATAAAAAACACGGCATTCATCACGGGCGCTATAAGCGCCGCCGTCATCCAATACACTGCCCGCCATTTTGCGACGGCCTGAGCGCAAAAATCCGCTTCTGCGAGCAACCGGCCTGCGAGTGCCGCGGTCGCGATCATCGGCTATCGCCCGTCGCCGCCAATCTCTCCGCCGCCTTGCCGCAGGATCAGCTCAAACCGAACCGCTAAATTTTAAATTCCATAAAAGTCTCATCGCACATAAATTTTAATTCGGAAAATGCGTAAAATTTAGGTAAAATTCCACCCAAACGCTTTGACGGTCAAAATTTAAAGGGGCGAAAATGACGAATTTCGAGTACGCTAGTCGCATTAACGAGGCTGCGGGGCTAGATTTAAGCTTAGATTGCAAAGAGATCGATCTGCAGGATAAGCTTTACGGGCTTTTTCAGTGCTTTATGCCTGACGGCGCGGGCGCGCGGACGGTGTTTGCGCCGCTACAAAACGGCACCGAGCTGCAAGCGCGCATAATGCCGATCTACGCAGTCACGGCGCAGCAAACGCGAGAGGCGTTCGATCAGGGCATGGCGCCCGGGTATTTTTGCCCACCGCAGGATCCGAAATTTGGTGGCGAAGCGCTTAAGAGCCTAGCTTTAGCGCACGTTCGAAATTTAAAAATTTTCGCCGAATTTCTAGGCAAGAACGAGCTTTTAGAGATGCTTGAGCAGATAAAATCCGCTCGCGTGCAGGAAAGTTTTGATTTTGCGCATAGTAAAGACGAGCTTGCGGACGCCGTCTATGAGGCGATCACGGAGTGGATGATAGATTCGCCGAAATTCGATGCAAAGCTATGGGTGCTCGGCGAGGCGTACTATTCGATTAACTGCGACTATCTGCTATCGGCGTACTTGCAGTATCCAAACTACGCGCAAAGGCCGCAGGAGGACTTTTTGAAGCCCTACTTCGAGCTGTATCTAGCAGGGCGACAAATCGCGTTTGAACGCGGCAAGATCGTGGTTTTCACTCGCTAAATTTACGCAGGCAAGGAAGCGAATGAGCGCCCACGAGCGACTAAAATTTGAGCCTTTCAAAAAAAAGGAAGCGAGCGACGTCCACGAACGGCTAAAATTTAAGTTCAGCAAGTATGGGCACAAACGCTTATCGCATATCCAAAAAAACCTGCGTCGTAATCAAGCAATCTAGCAGGTTGTCTACATTGCGTCAAATCGCTTAAAATATTTCTGCTTTGCGTAGTCGCCGTTTTCAGCACCTTACTGGAGCAAAATCTCCGCACATCGTTGATGTTTGGATAATTGAATTTCTTCCATCACTCTGCTGCCCTCACTTTGTATGAGGTACCCAAATAATTTACTTGTGCTAACGCTTGCTAGTTAGAATTCATCTAAATTTTAAAGAGGAATTTTGACGCAGAATTTTATGAAATTTCGCTGCTGCAAATCTCACAATCGATAAAATTCTATCGATTTACGCTCTTAAATTTGCTCAAATCGCCGCCTGTTTTATAAAATTCTTCAGCATCGATCATAGTGCCGTCGGGCAGCTTACAAACGGTGTAATCCACGCCGTTGCCGTCTTTGCGGACGATTAGCTCGCCGCCGTTTTTGATACAAAAATCCCCAGCAGCGCTAGCCTCTGCGCTCACCGAAGCGAAAGCGCCCACCGCAAGCGCTACTGCAAACAATCTCTTAAAACTCATTTAAATCCTTTCGTTTAATTTTGCCTGTTTTTAGGGTTAAGCTTAAATTTAGGCGCCAGATACGCTAAGCGGCCTGCGCCTACATAAATAAACCGCCGACCCTCCTCGAACACCGATAATAGCGTTTTAAATGTTAAATCCTACCTAATAAATCCCAGCAGCGCCAAGTCCGCTCGCCGCTGCAAAATCAAAGCCATCAGACTTCATCCAATGCAAAATTTAACATCATAAAATTTTGCCTTCAATAAAATTCTAGCAGCGAAATCCAAGCCGCATCAAAGCTATTTCTGCCGTAAAATACCGGCTATAAAAGCGAGGACTATGGCAAATACCAGCTTAGCGGCAAGGCAAGCACGGATCCTAGACAATCTCGTCTATAGGCACGAGCCGCGTTCAAACCCCCTAAATTTAACCGCCGCTAACCGTTTTTGCGCGCAAACTCGCTCATAAAGAAGGTCAGTTTTTCTACGTCTTCATAGTTTATCGCGTTGTAGATCGAGGCGCGGATGCCGCCTAGGACGCGGTGTCCTTTAAGTCCGATCATCCCCTCTGCCTCCGCCTGCGCGACGAAGATGGGCTCAAGCGCGGCGTCCGCGATATTAAAGCTCACGTTCATTAGGCTGCGGCTATCCTTTTGCGCGTGACCGCGGTAGAAGCGGCCGCTGGCATCGATCGCGCCATAA
>NZ_CALIIS010000122.1 GCF_938017705.1 uncultured Campylobacter sp. | reverse complement strand
CGGTTTTGTTTTTGCGCTTTACGTGGGGATTTTTCAAAGACGCGTCGGCTAACGCAGACGTTAGCAGAACTTGGCTCGGTCGCTGTCATACGCTTGGTGTAACGACAAACCCATGCTTTAATTGCAAAATTATATACGGTGAAATTTAAAATCGCCGTATAAAATTTTGTGCCGCTATAACTTTAAAAAGTAATTTTTGTGCCTGCGTTAGTAAATTTTAAAGTCATTCTTGCTAGACTACGTATTAAATTTTGCTAAATTTAAGGTTGTTTTTTGGAATTTACTACAATTTTTTCGGTTTTGTTTTTTTGCTATTTCGCTGATTTTTGCAGTATTTTTGTCTAATAGAACTTTTAAAATTGCTGTGGGCATAATTGCACTAATTTATATTTTTGCACTTTGCTTCGATTTGTTGCTATTTTTCGTTTTTGGAAAGCATTTCGGACTATTTGTGATAACATTTTTTTGTACCTCTATAGAAGGCGCTCCGATTGCAAGTTTTGCGCGTGAAATTGCGATTTTGGTGATGATTTGCGTAGCGATCATATTACTTAGTATAATTATTACCGTGCGCATTTTGCATTTTCGTCATAGCTCAAAGCTTAGTATTTTATTTATGCCATGTATTTTAACAGCCTTTTTTTAAATCCTCTTTACGATGCAGCTAGAGAATATTATCTACAACTGAATCCGCCCGTAGAAGCGATTAAGAAGCAGGTTTATCCGTATCTAACCATTCCACATCCCAAGGCTCCGATAAAGCGTAAAAATATTGTCTATATTTTTTTAGAGAGTTTTGATCGCGCCTATGCTGACGAAAGAAATTTTGCCAAACTTACACCACATCTAAATGCACTCAAAAATCGTATAGATTTTTCTGAAATACACCAAGTAGTAGATACTGGTTTTACTATTAAAGGGCTGTTTGGTTCACACTGCGCTGCAAATTATACGTTTGCATCTGCCAAAGATATGGCTTCTGAAAATTTTACTAAAAATATTGTCTGCGCTAGCGAAATTTTACACTCTTTGGGATACCATACCTATTTTATAAAGGGCGCTGACTTAAATTTTCAGGGTACTAGAGGCTTTTTGCGTCAAAGAGATTATGACGAGATTAAGGGGAGAGACGAAATTTTAGCCGTGGATCCATCGGTTCATACTAACGAATGGGGTGTGGATGACGATGATATGCTTCGTATAGCATGGAATGATTTTGAGCGTCTAAACAAAGTAGGTAGGCCGTTTTTGTTCTCACTTCTCACGATTGGTACGCACACTCCAAGTGGATTTATCCCGCGCTCATGTGAAGGGCTGGAATATAATGAAAATGCCGTGCCAATGCTACGCGCGGTGCATTGCAGTGACCTATTAGTGAGTAAATTTATTGAGCAAATCCGCTCAAGTCCATATGCAGCGAACACAATCATTGTACTGCAAAACGATCATTCGCTATTTTATAAAAATGCTATAGATGGTGGCTTTGGCGATGGACTTAAAGACGAGCGGGACTTATTTGTGATACTGGATGTTGATTTGGATGGAGAGTTCGAGATCAAAAAAACGTGGTACCTCGTTCGATACTTTTACAACTGTGCTTGGGTATTTAGGAATCTTGGATGAGATGAATTTCGGCAGAAACCTGCTCTCGCGCGAGAGCTTACCATTTGATGCCGATGATGAATTCTTTGTAAACGCAAGTAGAATTTTACCCAAGCTTTCTTATGACGAAGCGGTACGAGCACAGCAAGAGTCTAGCAAATAGACTCATTTTTGTCACCTCAAGTAGTATAAACGGATATAAAACTCCCTCGTTTTAATCCTTGCCGATTGCGATTTACATTTGAGGCATTTATTTGCAACAATCATGGAATTTTGTAAATATAAGAGTTCTATATTATGTATCTAGCTAGCCGTGATATCGTAAAATTATGTTTATATTGCACCGCAAATTCGCTTTTACTAAGTGTAGCATACAGATTTAACACTTATTGCGTTTAACTGACAAGATGGATCTTGGCACTTATAACCCGACCAAAATCAGCCACACCTGCTTTAACAGTTGCCGCATACTTTTAGCGCCACACCACCGCGATATAGCTCCTTTAGTTCGGCTATCAGATCAATGTCGTAATTCCCCGGTTTTTCAGTGCTATCTATTACGAGATCGACCGTGTCATTCATAAGAAAAATTCTTACCTCCTCGCTTTTTTTATGCAGGCTGTCCGCTAGCCTCAATGCGTTGTCCGAGCCGTTATACGGCTGATTTGCCAGGATCAGTAGGATTTTCATTTTGCGCCTCTTCGTTTAAAATTATATTGAAAAGAATTTTATATCAAAGCGAGTTTGCATTACCTTAAATTTGAGCTTGCGGACCTGAATGGTTAAATTTGGTCTTTATAAATTTAATTTTTATCGCGACGAGCTTCATTTATAGCTTCGCCAAGGCTTTTTAGCAGCTCGTCTGCAGCTTTCGCTTTATCGCGCGCGCCGCGATTTTTGCCGTTTGAAGCGCCGGGTCCCGTTCCGCTGGCGCAGTCTTGCACGAAATACCACCAAAAGTACCCACCCACGTAGTTTTTCGCGTAGCGCGGCATCGTATAATACCGCCTCATCATAGTCTTTTTGCTCGCCTGCGTAGCGTCCGACGCCGTGTTTCCGCACTCGCCGATGCCAAGCTTCGAAGCGGGAAAGG
>NZ_CALIIS010000121.1 GCF_938017705.1 uncultured Campylobacter sp. | reverse complement strand
AATATTGGCGGCAGTCGAAAAATCAAAGTTTCAATTCCCAACGGGATGGAATTCTACTGTCACTAGCTCATACGAGTATCGCGACGTGGGTTGTTTCAATTCCCAACAGGATGGAATCTTGCTAAAGATTTTAAATGAAAAGCTGTAAAATCCAATGCGTTTCTATATATTAGGACATAAATTCCTAATGAGCAATTCCCAGCAAGCCTCCCTAGCAAGTAATCTTCATTGGCAAAATTTAGCCCTTTTTCTTATCCTTCTTGTTCTTACGAGAGGGGCTTTCCAGCTTGCGCCAAGCCTCGCTTTTTTGGCTATCCTCCATTAGCACTATCTCCCTGGCGCCGTTTCGCACGAGGTTTGGATCCACCGCAAGCTCCTTTACATCGATCTTTTCGGGATAGTCTATGCGCGAGAGTATGCAGCGGAAGGCGTTTAGTCGCGCGATCTTTTTGTCGTTGCTATCAAGGATCGTCCACGGCGCAAATTCGGTATTTGAAGCGAGCAGCATCGAGTATTTTGCGAGCGTGTATTGATTCCACAGCTCCTGCGATCTCGCATCCACCGGCGAGAGTTTATACTGCTTCAGCGGGTCGGTGCGGCGCGATTCGAAGCGCCTTTTTTGCTCCTCTTTGGAGACTGAGAAGTAAAATTTAAACAAGATTATCCCTGCACTTACCAAAAGCTCCTCAAATTTAGGCACTTGACGCAGGAAATCTTTGTGCTCGGCGTGGGTGCAAAAGCCCATCACCGGCTCAACCATCGCGCGGTTGTACCAGCTGCGGTCAAATATCGTGATCTCGCCGCCGCTGGGTAGGTGCGCGACGTAGCGCTGGAAATACCACTGCGTCTTTTCGACGTTGCTCGGCTTTTCGAGCGCCACGATACGGCATCCGCGCGGGTTTAGATGCTCGGTTAAACGCTTTATCGTGCCGCCTTTGCCCGCCGCGTCGCGCCCCTCCATCAAAATCAAAATTTTTAGTCCCTTCTCTTTTACGAATTTTTGCAGCTTTAAAAGCTCGATCTGGTATCTCTCAAGCAGCGTTTCGTAGTCTTTGAACGAGATTTTTTCGTACTTTGAGCTTTTAAATTCTATCTCTTTCAGCGCTATTTCGCCCGTTTCGGTTTTGATCTCTTTGCTCATATCGCCTCCTAAAAATTTTAAGGAATTTTACAAAAAAGTTCTTTAGATTACACTATAAATTCATACTTATTACGTTAGAATGTAGGAAAAAATTTCAAAGGATAAAATTTGATCAGATCACTTATTTTGGCAGCGTTTTTTCTCTTGGGTTTGGGCGCCGAGCCCCTAAAACCCTCCGATGCATTCAAGCTTAACGCGACGGCGCAAAGCGATAGCGTAACGCTAAGCTTTGATATCGCGGACGGGGTCTATCTCTATCAAAACGAGATAAAAATTTTCATTGGCGGCGCGGAGGTGACGAATTTAATAAATCTGCCCGCCGCTACCGAATACAAGGATTATAAAATTTACGAGGGTAAATTTAGCATCGCCGTGCCTTTGGGCCTCGTGCTCGCAAATGCCGCAGACAGCGATGATTTCGTACTTAACGGTGATTTTTTGGGCTGCACGAAGTCGGGCTTTTGCTATCAGCCGCAGCAGTTCGGCTTTAGCTTCAAGCGCATAGTGGAGGGCTATGAGATCGGTAAAATTTCAAACTCCGAGCTGAAAAGATACCGAAGCGGCGTAAATTTCGCGCAAATTCCTGCCTCATACAGCGCACAAGGCGGGGCTGTAAATTTTAAAAGCAATACCGTAGCTTCGGGTGCAGAGGCAAATTCCTTGGCAAGCTCGCACGCAGCGGCAAATTCCGCGGCAAGCTCGGCAGAAAGCGCTGCGGTAAATTCCGACGAAACCTCCGCGCAAAAAACTTCTCGCGGCGCAAATTCCATCTCCGAGCAGGATAAAATTTTAAACGTTCTCGGCGGCAAGAGCTTCATCGCGGCGATCGCGCTATTTTTCGGCTACGGCGTGTTGCTCTCGCTAAGTCCTTGCGTCTATCCGCTCATCCCGATCCTCTCGTCGATCATCGTGGCGAAAACTTCCTCGAAGCCGAGCGCGAAAAAAAGCCTCGCCGTAAGCCTCGCGTATATTTTTGGAATGGCGAGCTCGTATGCGATTTTAGGAGCTTTCGTGGCGGTTTTCGGGCAAAATTTACAGGGCCTGCTGCAAACTCCGCCCGCACTGATCCTAACCTCGCTCATATTTGCCGCGCTCGCGCTTTCGATGTTTGGATTTTACGAGATCCGCCTGCCTGCGCGCTTTCAAAGCTTCTTAAATAGCAAAAGCGAAAATGCTGGCGGCCTGATCGGAGTTTTTTCGATGGGGCTTATCTCGGCGCTCGTCGTATCGCCGTGCATCTCCGCTCCGCTTGCGGGCGCGCTTGTTTACATCGCGGGCAGCGGCGACGTTCTGCTGGGTGCGGCGGCTCTTTTTGCGCTCGGGCTCGGAAGCGGTGCGCTACTGCTTGTGATGGGGCTCGGCGGAGCACTGCCTAGGCCTGGAGCTTGGATGGAGGCGGTGCCTAAAATTTTCGGCTTTTTGCTGCTTTTTACGGCGGTGTGGATTTCGCGCACGCTCATCGGCGAAAATTTAAGCCTGCTGATTTACGCGGTTTTAGGCGCGATCTTCGCAGGATTTTTAGGGCTGTTTGACGGCGGTGCGGGCGGGATAAAGCGCGCTTTGGCTCTTATAATCGCGCTATATTCGGCGCTGCTACTCGCGGGCTTTGCCAGCGGCGCGAAAGATTTCTCCAGGCCGCTTGGTAATCTAATCCCGCAAAATGCGAGATATTCCAAGGGCGGCTTGGGCGAGAGCTTGCAGGCGGGCGAAATTTCTAGCGCTAAAAATTTAAGCGGCACGCATTTTTCGTTTGTGCACGATCTGGCGCAGCTGCGCGGCGAAATAGAAAATTCCAAAAAGCCCGTGATAGTCGATTTTTGGGCTAGCTGGTGTAAAAATTGCGAGCAGAGCGAGCGAGCGTTCGCAGATCCCGCTCTTGCTGGCGCTCTTGATAAATTTAGCCTTTTGAAGATCGATCTTAGCGAAGATAGCGAGCAAAACAGAGCGATAAAAGCGCATTTTAACGTATTCGGTCCGCCTACGATTCTGTTTTTTAAAGAGGGCGCCGAGATTGCGAGCCTACGCCAGATCGGTAGCGTAAATTCCGAAAAGCTGGCTGAGATTTTAACCGAAATTTAGTGAAATTTAGATAGATTTCAAACAAAATTTAGTTTTAAGGATTGCGCGATGATAAGCAAAAATAGGGCTACGAAAGAGACTAAAATCGAGCTTGAGCTGGAGCTTTACGGGCGTGGCGCGGCGCAGATACAAACGGGTATCGGTTTTTTCGATCATATGCTTAGCGCGTTTGCCAAGCACGCGTGGATTGATCTGAACCTGCGCTGCGAGGGCGATTTGCAGGTCGATTTTCACCACAGCGTCGAGGACTGCGGCATAGTGCTCGGAAGCGCGATCAAAGAGGCGATCTATCCCGCGCAAAACATCGAGCGCTTCGGCGATAGCGTCGTCGTGATGGACGAAGCCGCCGTAAGCGCCGCGCTTGATTTTTCCAACCGCGCGTTTTTGGTATTTGATTGCCCGAGCCTGAAGCGCGGTAAGATCGGCGAATTCGACGCTGAGCTCGTGGAGGAATTTTTTCGCGCTTTGGCTTTCAACGCAAATTTAACGCTGCATATAAGCCAGATTCGCGGCGAAAATCTGCACCACGTCGCAGAGGCCGCGTTTAAGGCGTTCGCCGTCGCATTTCGTCGCGCGATAAGTATCAACGAGCGCGCCGGCGTGCCTAGCACGAAGGGCGTTTTATAGCGGTAAATGCGCGCTAAATTTAGTAAATTTGGCAATTCGCGGTTTTGAAATTTTATCGGCGTTTGAAATTTTACTCTTGCCGCTGCTTGAAATTTGCAAAATTTCGCCATTACCCTGCCAAAGCGCGCCGCTTTATTA
>NZ_CALIIS010000120.1 GCF_938017705.1 uncultured Campylobacter sp. | reverse complement strand
GCGTAAAAATCTAGCCAAATCAAGCTCGACGCCGGGTAAAACGCAGCTGATAAATTTCTTCGAGGTTAAATTTAAACAAAAGCTTGCCGCAGACTCGGACGGCTCGCAAAATGAAACGTCGCTCGATCTAGCAAGCAAAGAGGCTTTAAGCTCGGCTGCAAATTGCGCGCAAGATCACGCGGACGCTGCGGCGTTTGAGCAAAATTCCAAACAGGAATCCGTTTTAAATTTAAAAAGCGCCTCGGCGGATTTTAGATCGGATCGCGAGACAGATCTTGCGGCGGGTTTCGCGCCGAATTCCGCGCAAAGCTCCGAATTAAATTTTATAGGCAGATCCGCGCTAAGCTTAGCGGGCAACCCCGCCTTTTCGGATCTTGCGAGCTTGGGTGAAAATATCTCTTTGATCTTCGTGGATCTGCCGGGGTTTGGATACGCTAAGGTTTCTAAAAAACTGCATTATATCTGGCAAAAAAATCTCGACGAATTTATCAAAGAGCGCCTAAATATCAAGCTTTTCGTCCATCTCATCGACGCGAGGCAGTTTGATCTTACGATAGATAAAAATTTGCAAAACTATCTCGCTAGTTTTCTGCGCGGCGATCAAAAGGTCGTGAGGCTCTACACCAAAGCCGACAAGCTCAACCAAAGCGAGCGCGCAAAGCTTTTGAGGCACGATCCGCAGGCTGTTTTGGTCTCTACGCTAAAGGGCGGCGGGCTGCAAAAAGCGCGCGAGATCATCGTGCGCGGGGCGTTTGGATTATGAAATTTCTAAATTTAAATACGTTAAATTTTGCGGCGCAGAATTTCAAAATAATTAAATTTAGCGTATATAAAATTCGTCGCGAAGATCACACAAAGATTAGGGAAAATTTTAGATGATACGGCTAAAAAAGGCGCGCCTTTGCGACATTTCGCGTATGCAGGAGCTCGTAAAAGAGGAGGTTCAAAACGGCGTGATCTTGCCGCTTGAAAGCGATGAGATCGCTGCTAATATCCGCTCATACGTGCTGGCGTTCGGCTGCGATTCTAAGGCGGATAGGAGCTTTTATTCTAAAGAGAATTCCGATTTAAATTTAGCGCACAGCTCGGATTTAAATTTAATCCAAAGCTCCGCCGAAAATTTTGCCGAAATTACTTCTGAAAATTCCGCCGAAAATGCCGCGGGCAATTTTGCGCCGCAACGAGCTGTGCCGCAAAATAGCGCGCTGCAAGCCGTATCCGGGGCGGGGTGTGCACAAGCCGGCAAAGAGCAAATTTTACGGAGCAAATATTTGCAAGAGGCGAGCGTTTTTCAAACCGAATGTTCGCAGCCCCACGAATCGCAGTGTCTAAAAGAAGCCGAAATTTTAGCGGGCTTTGCTTCGCTTAAAATTTTTAACGCGGATCTTGCCGAGGTGCGCTCGCTCATCGTCACTCCGCAGTTTCGCAGGCGAGGCATTGCTAGGGCGATCGTAAACGAGCTGCTCGGTGAAGCGAAATTTTACGGGCTAAAAAGCGTATTTACGCTCACCTATCAAAAGGAATTTTTCGAGCGTCTGGGGTTTACCGAAATCCCAAAGGATGAGCTGCCCGCGCAAAAAATTTGGGCTGATTGTATTAAATGCAAAAAGTTTCCGGTATGCAACGAAATCGCACTTATCTATACGTTATAGCGGACACGCTTTTTAGCGCGGGAGTTCTTTTCTACCTGCTTCTAAGTGCGGTGTATAGAGGCTTGCCGCCGCTGATCGGATTTTTTTTCACGGCGATGGTGGTGCAAAAATATGAAAACGACGTGAAATTTAAAAAGTTCGGCTTTACCTGGTTTTTCTCTATTTTTTATCTGTTTTGCGCCGAACAGATCCACGGATTTAACCTATTTAGCGTGGCTATCGCGTATTGTATATTTTATTTCGTGGTCTATGAAAACTCATTTAAATATATTAAATTTAGAAATTTTTTGATCTGCTTTTACGTGATGATTAGCTATGTTTTGGTCTTTGTGGTGAGCAATGCGATCTCGGCGATCAAAAAGAGCGAGTATCTGCCACTAAGCGGCGAGTATTTAAATTACATCGTGATTGAAATTTTGCTTGCTCTGCTCTTTTTTAAGGGGCGGCTGGTATGAGGCTGAAGTTCGTATTTGCTTTCGTGATACTATTTTTTAGCATGCTTTTGGTGAGAATTTATTATCTTTCGATCAAATCAAACGAATTCTACGAGCAGGTCGCCAAAAATAACGTCATCTCTACCGAATACATCCCGCCGGTGCGCGGTCAAATTTTAGACGCCAAAGGCCGCCCGCTCGCGATAAACAATCTCGGCTTTTCGCTATCCATCGCACCGCATCTAAAAGACGCCGCACTGCAAAGCGAGCTAAATAATATCTCGCGCTACTTCAAAGATCTCAACGTCACCGCGATGAGTAAGAGCTACAAGGACGCGAATTCCGCTTATAATCAAGACTTTATCGAAGTCGTGCCGTTTTTGGACTACAACGCCACGATAGAGCATTTCGCGAGCTTAAGCCTGCACGAAAATATCAAAATTTCGCCCGCTTCACAGCGCTTTTATCCTTACGGCGCGCTTGCTTCGCACATCATCGGCTACGTCGGCCGCGCCAATAAAAAAGATATCCAAAACAACCCCCTAAGCGCGCTTACCGGATACAACGGCAGAAGCGGCGTCGAGGGGTATTATAACGAGCTTTTGCAGGGTAGCAAGGGCGAGCGCAAGACGAAGGTTACGGCGCTAAATCAGGTCGTAGAGGAGATCTCGATGCAAGAGCCTAGCAGCAGCGAAATTTCGCTTACCATCGATCTTGAGCTGCAAAAATACCTCGAGGAAATTTTTAAAGATAAAGACGGCGTAGCGATCGTGATAGATCTGCGCGACGGCGCTATCATCGCGGCGGGCAGCTTTCCCGAGTACGATCTAAACACCTTCGTAGGCGGAATTTCGCAGACGCAGTGGGACGAGCTGATAAAAGACCCGCGCCATCCTTTTACGAATAAGCTCGTAAACGGCCTCTATCCGCCGGGCTCGGTCATCAAGATGGCTGTAGGGATGAGCTTTTTAAACAGCGGTAAGATCAACGAGAACTGGAGCGTGTTTTGCAGCGGCGCGATAGAGCTTGGAGGGCGAAAATTTCGCTGCTGGAAGAGCTGGGGTCACGGCCGCGTAAGCCTAGTAGAGGCGATTAAAGGCAGCTGCGACGTGTATTTTTACGAAGGCTCGCTGCTGGTGGGGATCGACTATATGTCCGCGTATCTGCAGCGTCTGGGTTTCGGTAGTAAAACAGGCGTCGATCTGCCCAATGAGTTTGTAGGCACGATGCCTAATAAAGCATGGAAAATGCAGAAATTTAAGCGCGCGTGGTATCAGGGCGAGACGGTCAATGCTTCGATCGGTCAAGGCGACGTGCTCGTCACCCCTATGCAGGTGGCTAAAAACACCGCTCAGATCGCCGCAGGCAAGGCTATCACGCCGCATTTTTTAAAAAGCATCGACGGCAAGCCGGTGGAATTTGCCCCTACCGAGCTTTTCACGCCGAAAGAAAAGGCGCAGCTGCCCCTCGTGCGACGCGGTATGTATGAGGTCGGCAACAACCCCGACGGAGGCACCGCCT
>NZ_CALIIS010000119.1 GCF_938017705.1 uncultured Campylobacter sp. | reverse complement strand
TTTACTATAAGGCTTTTTTGGAATAAAAATATAGGAAATAAGAGGTGTATAACATAAAGATAAACCCTACAAAAATCATAAAATTTCTAAGTAGTTTTTTCAAATCGTTACCTTTTTAGATGCTTTATAGATTATTGGGTATCTCTCGAACCAACTGAATGCGTTTGCATGATTTACTCCTTAGTAAAAAATTTCTTTTTATCTATCAGATACGATATTTCACATTTAGTCTCCAACTTACTATCTTTAATCTCCTTAAGCCTTATAGTAAAGCCGAAGCCCAAGCCAGGAAGATTTCTCTCAATATCCAACGCGTAGTATCTATCTTCATAAAAAATGGGTCTAAAATAAACGCCTTCCACATAATTTCTATAATTTTCTAGATGAATCCTACTTTTATACGGATCATAATTAAAATCCCTTATAGCTTTGGTACACTCTTTGATATCTAAAATATAGGCTAAATTTTTAGCAAGATTGTTCGATACGTTATATTCCGCATACTTATAGAACATTATATATAAAAGCCTATGATCGCCGATCTTATACAAAGTGAAACCTCTGCCACGATACCCTACTTGAACCGTTCTATTCATATCCATATACCAACAATCACTCATATTTTGCTTTAGCTCAGGATCATTATAATCTATGCTATCGTTAACTACAGGGCGGATAGCGCTTATATTTTTCCATTTAAACAGATCGTCGTAAAAATCGGTGCAAAAGTCTCTTTCTTTAGCCAAATGCTCTTCATACTCTTTCTTAAGGGTCGCGTTTTGATCCATTTGCCAAAAATACACGCTTTTACTGTTAAAAGTAGTAATACCAAAAGTCGCATTGGTTTCACTGCTCTTTCTAGTAATATTTCTATCCCGTACCTTTGATAAAATCGAATCTAACATCCAAGGCATAGCAGTAGTAGTATTGTTCGTATCGTTTGCATCTATAAACGATACGCTAGTATGATCACAAGCGTAAATTTTATAAGTAAAGCAAATCTAGGCATTCTGTCCTCCTTTCAAAAAGAGCAATATCATACTAGCTTTATGAATGCATTATATCCTCGCTCAAGTTAAATTATACTTAACAATTTGATATTATTTTTTGATTTTGATTTAATATGAGATAGGCGGTAAAGCATAAAAATTCAGCGTTGCAATACATCAAATCCTGCAGGTTCTATGGACAAAATTTATGCGAATAAAATTTTACAAATCGCGCTTAGCCGAAGTTTACGGGATCCATATCGATCTCGACGGGCAGATGCTCAAGCGCGCGCGCGGCGTTAATCAGCGGCACGTGCGAGCCGGCGCGCAGCAGAATTTCAAAGCGAAATTTCGACGCGATATAGGCGATGCCCGCCTTGCCGTAGCCGATGATCTCAAAGCTCTCGCTCGCTTTCTCTTTCAAATACTGCGCGGAATTTTCGGCAAGATTTTCGGCCGCTAAATTTATAAAATTTTGCGCGCTACTCTTTCTTTCAGGCTTTAAATTTACGCTATCCGCGTCCCCGTCGCAAGCTGAAATTTGCGCAGTATTTTTTAAATTTGAAGCGTTTTGGCGGTTTAAATTTACGTCGTCCCTGCACAGATCCGAGCTTTTAAATTTAGAATTTGATATTTGCTTACCGCCCTGCTGCGCAGAATTTTGTAAATTTAAAGCGCTTAAATTTGCTTGCCCCGCGTCCAGCCCGTCATGCGATGCAAACGCGCTACCTCCCGCCTGTTTGCGACGTAAAAGCTCAAGCGCCATGTTCATTATCTCGCTCGCCGCGTTTTCGTTTTTATGCGAGATCAGCACGCGCAAAAGCCGCATATACGGCGGATAGAGCCCCTCTCGAAACTCCGCCTCGTCGCGCAAAAAATCATCGTAGTTTTCGATATAATCCCTAAAAAAGCCGCTCTGACGCGTCTGTATGACGACCCTGCCCTGTCCCGAGCGGCCCGCGCGGCCCGCTACCTGCATCGCAAGCGCCAGCGTCTTTTCGCGCGCCCTAAAATCGGGATAGCTCAGATGCTCGTCGATCCCCATTATCACCGCAAGATCCACGCCGTGGTAATCGTGCCCCTTACTAAGCATCTGCGTGCCTACCAAAATGTCGATTTTATGGGCGTTGAAGTTATTTAGCAGCGCCTCAAGCTTGCGCTGCGTGGTGATCTCGTCGCGATCAAATTTTGCGATGCGGGCGCTCGGGAAACGCGCCGCAAGCTGTGCCGCAAGCTCGCCCGTGCCGATCTTGCGCGCCTGCATCACTTCGCCGCCGCAGTTTTCGCAAGACGCCCTGTAAAACATGCTAAAGCCGCAGTAATGGCACTTTAGCGCCGCAGCGTCCGCGTGGTAGCTCATCCCGACGGCGCAAAATGGGCAGCGCACGATCTGCCCGCAGTTTTCGCAGACCATATATTTGTAGTTCGCGCGCGTCGGCAAAAACACGACTGCTTGCTTGCCGGCTTTGAGGCTACGCTCGATCTCGGTTAAAATTTTGGGGCTCAGCCCCGTCTCGCTCTCGTCGAAAATGAAGCGCTTGTCGCTGCTAAAATAGGTGCCGCGCAGGCGGAAGTGTGGCTGCTTCGCGTAGGTGCTAAGCGCGGGCGTCGCGGAGCCCAAAACCACGCGGATACCAAGCTTCTTGCCGACGAAAATCGCGGCGTCGCGGGCATTTAGGCGCGGCGCGGCGGCCGATTTATAGCTGTCGTCGTGCTCCTCGTCCACGACGATGAGACCCAGATCGCTAAAGGGCAAAAATAGTGCCGAGCGGGCGCCTGCGATAAGCCGGATCTCGCCTGCATTAAATTTTTCTAAAATCTCGCGTTTTTTTTTGGGCGAAATTTTGGAGTGCCAGACGCCGAGCCGCTCGCCGAAATAGCTTTGTAGCCGCTTCGTCATCTGCGGCGTGAGCGAGATTTCGGGCATCAAAAACAGCGCCTGCTTGCCCGCAGCGAGCGCCTGCGCGATCAGCGCGATATAAATTTCGCTCTTGCCGCTGCCTGTATCGCCGAAGATCAGCGACGTCTCATTGGCTTCGGCAAATTTACGCGCTTGCTCCTGCGCGGGGGTGAGGTTTGGAATTTTACCTATCTGAAGCGGAGATAACGACGTCGGGATGGGGCTTTGTGCTGCGGCATCTGAATTTTGAATTGAGATAGAATTTTGCGCTGAAGTAGAATTTTGAATCGAAACGGAATTCTCTCCCTTGGCAAAATCCCGCTCTTGGGTCGAATTTTGCGCAGTGGCGGAATTTTGTTTGTATGCCGAACTCGGCGCGGCAGCAAAATTTATTGTCATAGCGGAATTTTGAGCCAATGTAGAATTTTGAATTGAAACGGAATTTTGCTCATCGACAAAGTCCCTCTCTTGGATAGAATTCTGTGCGGCGGTAGAATTTAACGCCAAATTTTGCGAGATAGAATTTGGCGCCTGCTTTAAATTTTGCTTTTGCATGGAATTCGGCGCAGTGGCGGAATTTTGTATGGCGCTAGAATCTATGCTAAGTGCTAAATTTTGCTCACCTGTGGGAGTTTGCTCTGAAGTACAATCCTGCTTGGTAACAGGATTTGCAAAATCTTGCGCCGTATCGCTCGCAGGCTCGAAAATCCCAAATGCAACGCTCTTTTCGCAGACATAGTAGTACGCGATAAAATTTGCAAGTGCGATCTGAAATGAGGTAAATTTAAGCTGCGAAATCTCTAAAATTTCCTTGGTTTTGAAGGTCGGTTTTGCAACCTCGCACAGAATCACGGCGGATTTGACGCTCGATTTTACAGGAACGGATACGATTTGATAAGCTGGAATTTTAAAATTTGAACTATAAGTAAGCGGCTTTAGGCTGGCGCCCAAAACCGCAACTTCATAATAGAGCATTTAGCTATTGAGCTAAGGATTGGCAAAGCTCGTCTTTGTGATCGCAGTCAAATGAGCCTACGTTTCTACCCGCTGCCGTAGCCAAAGCCGATGTCGGATAGTAATCAAAAGTAGTTCTTTTTCCTGCCACTCTAGCGATATATGTAGATGTTGCATTGGCATTGCCGTTCGTAACCAAAGTCCAGCCGTTCCTACCGCCATCTCTCATAGGATAGATAGGTTGCTGCAAAACACCTTCAAAAAGAGTGGCATTGTCTGAACCCTCCAAAGCAGGCCACGTAGTCACACCTCTCATCATGTTCTCGCTTCTAACTAGCGAAAGTCCGCTTCTAATGGCGGCGATATCCCCACGCATCTTAGCGATCGTAGCATCATCGCGCGTAGCGGCTAATCTAGGCACTGCGATGCCCGCCAAAATACCTAAAACGACGATGACGAAAACAAGCTCTATCATCGTAAAAGCTTTTAAATTTTTCATGTTAAATCCTTTGATTTAAAGTGAGATGATTATAGCCAAATTTAAATAAAATTAATTTTAGTTAAAGAAAAAATCCTGCATTTTAAATGGAATTTTGTGAAATTTCATTAAATTCTGCGATTTTTTGCCCGAATTTTACGGACGTATCAGCCGAGATTTCAAATTTCAAAAACTCGCTTTGCGCTACGAGCACGATCGTCGAGCCCAGCTCGAAATTTCCCAAATGATCGCCCTTTTTAAAGTTTAAATTTTCATATTCGTAAAGCGCCTCAGCTCTACTTGCGCATGCATTCGTCTGTATTCGCGCATCGAAATCAAATCTCATCTTACCTACATTTAAAGCACCCACGAAAACCATCCACAAAATCCCGCCATTACGCATCTTGCACTTTAAAATCACTCGCTCATTTTTTGTGTAGAGGTTTGGAATTTTAAGTAAAAATTTCTTCGCCACGCTGTAAAGATCTGCAGGTACGTAAAACGCCTGCAGCACGCTCAGATCGCATGGCGCGTGATAATGATGATAATCGCGCGGGCTTAGATAGATGTTTGCGTAGCTTAAATTTACGCCCTTTGTATTTTCGCCGTCTTGGGCGTCCTCTACGCTCGTTTCGAGGCTTGCGCTACTTTCATCACTATAAATTTCAGCTCGCACGCCGCTCGCGGAATAATTTGCGCCGCTTTCGCCGTCCATGATTTTTGCTTGCGCGGCGCGAAATTTCATCCCTGCGCCAGCATCTTTTGCGCATCCGGTTCCAACCTCGCCGCTCCCGTTCGTAGCAACCGCCCCGCCATCTAAATTTTTAACCGCTCCGCCGCTTTCGCTTGCCGTAAACGTGCACCCCAGCAGCTCGCTAAGGCTATATTCGCAGCCTTTTACGCTAAAAGCCCGCAGATCGGCGCAGCATCCGCTCTCAAAGATCACGCCGTCGCTAGGGCTTATAAAAGCCGTCTCGTCTGTCGCTATCTCGCGCGGACGCAGCAAGCGGCGAGTAAAAAGCGCGTTTAGGCTCGCGTAGCTTTGCGGCGGATCAAATTCGCTCATATCGATTTTAAAAAATTCCACATATTTGCGGTTGATAAAATTTTGTATAAATTTAGGAAATTTCACCGCGGCGATAACCCCGAAAATCCTCGAAATAAAATTTCTCATCTATGCCTTTCTAAGCTTAAGCAGCGCGATTTCGGCATCGGCAAAGACCCTTATCGGCGGGCCCCAAAACCCTACGCCGCTGCTTACGTAAATTTGCTTCAGCCCGTCATTATACAGCCCGTAAAGATACTTCTGGCTAAGCAGCACCAAAAGCGTCCATGGGAAAATTTGCCCCGCGTGCGTGTGTCCGCAGATACACAGATCGACCTCGTCGCGCACGAAATCCACGACGTATTTTGGCTGATGCGCGAGCAAAATTTTAGGCCTATCGGGGTCTGCCTGCGTTAGCGCGGCGCTTAGATCGGGCTGCATGTATCCGAAGCGAAAGCCGCTAAGATCGTGCACGCCCATTAAATTTAGCCCTTCAAATTCCACGCTTTCGTTTTGCAGCACCCGCACGCCCGCTTTTTGCATCGCTGCGATAAGCCCGCTTGCGTCGCCGCGGTAATACTCGTGGTTGCCCGTGACGAAAAAGATAGGCTTTTTGATCGCCTCAAGAGGCTGCAAAATATCCCCGAGCTCATCCGAGCGCAGATCAAACATATCACCCACGATCAGCAGCGCGTCATAA
This sequence comes from uncultured Campylobacter sp., assembly GCF_938017705.1. GTDB lineage: Bacteria > Campylobacterota > Campylobacteria > Campylobacterales > Campylobacteraceae > Campylobacter_B. Next base: position 17,703 of record NZ_CALIIS010000119.1, on the reverse strand, counting down.
TTTAGCGAGTTTATCTGCGCTACGACGCCTTGCAAAAATTCCTTTTTCAAAAACTCGCCCAGATGCACGTCCGAGATGACGGCGAAATTTAGATCGCGATCTAAATTTTTGATTTTTATTTCGCTCTCGGTGATTTTTGGAATTTTTAGTGCATTATAAAGCCCCTTAAAAATATAGCTAAACGCCATTATTACGAAGGTTATGTCGATAAAGGTTTTTAAAAATTTTCGCCTGTTTTGGCTAAATTTAACCACATGCGCGGCTGCGCTTAGCACATCGTAAGCAAGGCAGATAAAAAAGAGCGAAAAGGACGCTGCCATGCAAAATACGCATAGCTTATAAAGCAGCTCGTTTTTAAAGCTTCCATTAAGCCCAAAACCCACAAAAAATATCGCATCTAAAATCGCCAAAGCTACGCAAAGCAAGCTCAAGGCGGGACGAAACGTAGCGAAGCCTTTATATGGCGTAAAGCGCGCGCCGATCGATCTGTAAACGTAAAGATTAAAAAACAGAAATAAAACCGTGCCGACGATCGGGAAAATATAGGCGCTTTTCAAACTCTAGCCTTGGATATACTCGTCCAGTTTATCTTTATCAAAGCCCGTGATTTCTTGTTTATCGTCTAAAATTAGCGCGCCACTCTTTTTAAATTTAGTGATGGTACGCGAAAATGTCTCGGGGGTAACATTTAGAATTCTAGCTATTCTAGTGTATTTCGTGCTCATAAAAATATCGAAATTCTCGCTGATAAACTTAGCGATCTTGCCGTCGCAGTTAAGCACGACTTGATTATCAAAGACCGCATTTAGCGCGCGGATCTTCTCAGACATCGATTTTAAAAGCTCCAGGCAAATCTTTGGATCGCTCATAAACTCGTTTTTAAATTTTTCATAATCGATCTTTAGCACCTCGCCGTTTGTCGAAAACACGCCGCTTGCAGGATAGCTCGTCTCTTCGAAATTTACCATCTCCGCCACGAGCGAGATGGGGCGGATCTCGCGCATATGGATCTCACGCCCCTTTGCGGAGGTTTTATAGATTTTTAAAATTCCTTTTAGCAGGACCAAGAGATACTGCGAGCGCTCGCCCTCGAAAAATAAAATTTCGCCCTTTTTGTAGCTTTTATGGATGCTAATCTGCTCCAAACGATCGATTTGCGCTGTGCTCAGAGCTTTAAAATAAGGAATTCTCTCAAGCATCGCCGTAACCTATTTTTTAAGCAGGTCTCTTATCTCGGTAAGAAGTTTAATCTCTTCGCTAGGCTCGGCAGGTGCGGCAGGTTCCGGCGCAGGAGCAGGCTTTTTAAGCTTATTGATCGCCTTGATCGCGCAGAATATACAAAATGCGATGATGATAAAATCGACCGTTACCTGGATAAACGAGCCATAGTTTATCGTAACGGCCGGGGTCTGCCCCACCGCTTCTTTTAGCACAATCTTAAGATCGGTAAAATTCATACCCCCAGTAAGAAGTCCTAAAACCGGCATCATGATGTCGCTTACGAGCGAGGTTACGATCTTGCCGAAAGCCCCGCCGATGACGACGCCCACCGCCATATCGATGACGTTGCCTTTCATCGCGAATTCTTTGAATTCCTGAATGAAACTCATATTGTCTCCTTAGATAAGATGCGCCGATATTAGCCTATTTTTGCTTTGTTTTTGCTTTTTATTAGGAAGTAAAAAGTATAATCCGAGCTTAAATTTAAACCCAAAGGACCTAAATTGTATCGCTTCGCTCCGTCGCCCACCGGCGATATGCATATCGGAAATTTACGCGCGGCTATTTTTAACTACATCTGCTCACTGCAGGATAAAAGCGGCTTTATTTTGCGTATCGAGGATACCGACACTGCGCGCAATATCGAAGGCAAAGATCAAGAGATTATCGAAATTTTAAAGCGATTCGGCATCTCGTGGCAGAGTCTGTATTATCAAAGCAAAAATTTAAAATTTCATCAGCAGTTCGCAGCCAAGCTGCTCGCCGAGAAAAAGGCGTTTTGCTGTTTTTGTAGCGAGGAGGAGCTTGAGGCGAAAAAGCAAGCCGCCAAGGACGCGGGAGAGGCGTACCGCTACGACGGGCACTGCGAGCATTTAAGCGACGAAGAGGTGCTTAGCTGCGGCAAGCCCTTTACTATCCGCCTTAAAAAACCTGATCACGCGCTGGAATTTACCGACGCGATCAAGGGCCGTATCGCATTTGAGCCGCAGAATATCGACAGCTTTGTCATAATGCGCGCGGACAAGACGCCTACGTATAACTTCGCCTGCGCCTGTGACGATATGATGCAGGGCGTGAACTTCGTAATCCGCGGCGAGGATCACGTCTCAAACACCCCAAAGCAAAACTGGATCCGCCAAAGCCTCGGCTACGACGGCGAGATCAAATACGCGCACCTGCCGATCATATTAAATTCCGAAGGCAAAAAGATGAGCAAGCGCGAGGATAGCTCCTCGGTAAAATGGCTGCTTCAAAGCGGCTACCTGCCCGAGGCGATCGCGAACTATCTGATCCTGCTGGGCAACAAAACGCCGCGCGAGGTCTTTAGCATGGATGAAGCGGTGGAGTTTTTCGATATCGCTAAAATTTCAAAAAGCCCAGCAAAATTTGACGAGGACAAACTCGCCTTTATAAACCGCGAGCATATCAAAAGAGCGAGCGAGCAGCGCCTGGCGGAGCTTTTTGAGCTCGAGCCGAAATTTGCGCCTTTGATAAAATTTTACACTCAAGAAGCGAGCCTTATCCCGCAGATCAAAGAGAAGATCGCAGCGATCTACGGCGCGAAAGATATCCCGCAGGAGTGGGCGGCGCAGGCGCAGGCGCTGCGAGAGGCAATCTTAAATTTATTAAGCTCAAACGGCGCACCGGCAGAATTTAATGATTTCAAAGCGGCGCTTTCGCAGGCTACAAATTTAAAGGGCAAGAGCTTATTTATGCCGCTTAGGTTTTTACTAACCGGCGCACCTCACGGGCCGGAACTTAGCGAGCTGTATCCGCTGATCCGCGCCGATTTAAAGGAGATACTCGATGCTACTAAATAGCGTATTTTACGGCATTTTAGTGAGTATTCACTACGTGATTCAAGCTTATATGATGCTAATTTTCGTCGCCTGCGTTTTGAGTTTCATCCGTCCAAATCCGTTCGGTAAATTTTATAAAATCGTCCGCGTCATCTCTGCGCTTACTGAGCCTGCGTTTGCGTTGGTGCGTCGCTATCTGCCTACGACTTTCGGCGGATTTGATCTTTCGCCGCTTCTTATCCTACTCGTGCTTAATTTCTTTGACAGCGCGATAATCTATATCATCAATAGGACGGTCATTTGAAAATATTTCTGAAATTTAGCCTTGTTTTGGGACTGCTGTGCGCCGCAAGTAGCGGTAAAATTTTAAGCTACGAACAGATCAAAGACGAGCCAAAATCCCTAGCCAAGGACTATTACATCTATCGCCTAATAGATGAGACGAAATACAACAAAGCGGAGATTAAAATTTTAAAACAAAGTATCTTTCGCTACAAAGGCAAGCTAAAAGATAAGCTAGATAGAATTTTCGGCGCCATTCGCCCTCCTAAGCGTCCGGATCGCTGCGCAGGCGTTACCTCCGCCAATATTTTAGATGCAAATTTAACCTGCAAAAAGGCGCGCTCCTATCCAAATTTCATCGCCAAGCTAAGCCCGTCGGTACGCGAGACGCTCGCTTCGCAGCTTGAAAAGCATCAAGACGCGGCAAGTAGAAACGCCGTAAATTTACTGCGCGGATTTAACGACAAAAATCCGAGCGAGTATTTTATGCAGAGCCGCAATGCGCAAAACTACTTTTTATATTATGACTACTTAAAAGGCGCGGGCAAAGACGCTTTGATCGACATCGACGCCGACGCAGCCTTCGTAAGCGAACTAGCTTCGCAAAAAGGCTTCAAAGCGGTTCTCAACGACGCGCTAATCAACCGCAAATACCCGCACTTGCGCCGCTCGCTTACGGGCGTCGATCCGTCGGCTGTAGAAAAGGACGTAGCATTTATGCTGGGCGTAAATGCCGTCATGCAGGGCGATGAAGGGGCTGCGCTTGCGTTTTTTAGCCGCGCAGCAGCGAGCTTTGAAAAGCCTCACGATGTACACAATGCGAAATTTTGGGTATATCTGCTAAACGGAGATCAAAACGTCTTGCGTCAGCTTGCTAGCAGCGATTATTACAGCCTCTATGCGCTTTATGCCAAGGAGGTCTTAGGGGATAGGAATTTAAACATAATCATCCCAAATCCTGCTAAAAATTCCATCGAAGGCTACGATATTACCGATCCTTTCGCTTGGGTTCGCACGAAAAATAGCGCTGATCAGATGTCGCGCCCACAACTTTTGGAATTTGCTAAAAAATTCGACACCAAGCAAAGCATCGGCGAGTACTCGTACATCATGAATAAAGCAAGCGGCGGCAAGGACAACTTCTATCCGACGCCGTTTATGGAGTATATCGGCGACGGCGATAACCGCCGCAAGGCGCTAATTTTGGCGCTCGCCCGCCAAGAAAGCCGCTTCGTGCCCGCATCGGTATCTACGTCGTATGCGCTTGGGATGATGCAGTTTATGCCGTTTTTGGCTAACGAGATCGGCAAAAAGCAACTCAAAATCGACGGCTTTGATCAAGACGATATGTTCCGCCCTGAGGTCGCTTACCGCTTCGCCAACATCCACATCGACTGGTTGGAGCGCAAAATTTACAGCCCGGTTTTCATCGCATACGCTTACAACGGCGGGCCTGGGCTCGTCAAAAAGATGCTTCAACGCGGCGATATGTTTAATAAAGGCAAATTTGAGCCGTGGCTTAGCATGGAGCTCGTGCCATATGCCGAGAGCAGGGACTACGGCAAAAAGGTACTCGCAAACTTCATCATCTACTCGCAGATCCTCGATCCGCGCGCGAAAGTCTCGGTACAACAGGAGCTGCAAGATCTGCTGATACCGAGTAGAAGCGACAGCTTCCGCTAAGCAGGCGGCGGGCTTGGAGGATGATTTTAAAAAGCGATGAGCAAAGAATTTTAAAAGCCGTCGCTTCAACAAAAGCGCGAAATTTGCCCGCTAAGGGCTTAGACGGGCAGATCAAAACGGCGAAATTTCGCCGCAAAAGTAGGCAAGGCGCTATAAAATCGTGCGAATTTATTTTGACTTCAGTGGTTAAATTTTATCTATTAATGCCTAATGACGGCCATTTCCTGATCTGCACGAAAGGTGGCGCGCCATGCAAATTATCGCGACCGTAGTTCTCATAATAGCCGCTATTTTGTGCGTATCGTCGTTTAAAGACAAAAAGAAACGCACCGCAAATTTAGCGGCTTGCTTGTTTTTTATGGCGTTTACGTATTGCGTGCAATTCGGCGTAGGGGACGAGAGCTACATCCGAGCGGGCGGCGCGGCGCTGATAGTCTTTTTTATCTTTGCGGTTGCTTTTTTTCGAGCTTTATTTCTGGGGCGACGAGCTTTAAAATCTAAAATTTATTGAAATTTTATCGCGGCGTTTTGTGAGCGATTAAATTAGCGCCGGAGCGCAGAATTTTAAGTGGCGTGAAATCAAAATCGGGCACTTTCGGCTATGGAATTTAAACAGATAAGCTATTCGCAGATTACCCGCCGCAAATGGGCTGCGACAAGTTTAAATTTAGCCTCTTTTGCAGCTTGTTTGCTTGTTTGCGACGCCTTAAAATTTCGTAACTTCCGATATGCAGGTCGCTGTTTAAATTTCGGCAAGTTTTAAATTTTAAATCCACTCCTCTTTGCCGCTGCGCCGTTTTAGTTAAATTTTAACCGCGCGGCGCAGAGCTCGCGAGCGCAAGATGATTTAATTTTACGACCTTAACTCCGCGCGAGCTTCTGCGGAATAAAATTTAGCGATCAAATTGCTATTTGAAAAGCCCTTTGATCTTGCCGAAAAGCGACTTCTCGCCGCCTGTGGAGGTTGTGTCTTTATGATCTTCTGCGGCGGAATTCTCTCCGCCGTCTTCTATCGTATCACCGCTGCACGGAACGAAATTCTCGCCGCTTGCTTTCATTGTGCCGCCGCCCGCTTCCATTGCATTGGCGCCGCGCGAGGCGGAATTCTCGCCGCCCGTCGTACCGCCTCCGCCTGCCTTATCTCGCTCTATGGCTTCGCCGATCTGCCGTGCGGCGATTTCCGCATAGATCAGCGCGCCCTGAGTATCGCAATTAAAAAGATTTGAAAACGACTCGGACCTATTCAGATCGATCGGATTGGGCTCAACCACCTCGGTAGCCTCAAGCAGCCCTACTCCAAGCTCGCGCGCCAAATTTAGCGCCTTTAAAAACACGGGCAAATTCTGCGCGTAAAACTCATCTATCGCCTCTTTTATCTTGCCGTCCGCTTCATAATCGCGCAGCAGTTTCTGCACGTTATCGGCGCCAAGATACGCGCCGCAGCAGTAGTTTTCGACGATCTCGTTATGAATTTCGCCGCTAAATTCCGCTAAAAATTCCTTCGGCAAAACCTCGCGCCAATCGCTTATGTAAGGTTTAAATTTAAAGCTTTGCTCCGCCAAAAAGCTAAACGCCGTGCCGCGCGTGTAAAAATACTCTCTAAAATAGCCCTGCGCCACGGCGAGGTGAAATCCGTGCGTTTTATTAAAAATGCCCCCTGTGCCGTACTGCAGCGCCGAGCGGAAGCCGTCCGCGTATTTTTCTACATAAAATTCATCCATCTCTACCTCGCGCGCGATTTTAGCGATAGCCTCAAAATCGCCTTTCTGCGCGAGCTTTAGCGGCTCAAAATACCACTGCGAAATTTCCTCTTTGCCGATCGCGTGGTAGCTTATGTCGTAACCCATTTGCTCCCCTTCTAATCTTTCAGATCGATCTGCGGCTGCCAATACATCGACTTTGAAACTTTGCGAAATTTCATCGTGGCATTGAGGTCGTTTGAGGTGCGGTAGCTAAGCACCAGCTCGTCCTTATCGCTCTTAGGCGCGGTGATCTTGTAGCGGCTCGACCACGCGATCTTAAAAAGCTCCTTTTGCAAAAGCGGATCTCCGTCGTGCAGCGGCACTACGTTTGCGTTTGCGCCGTTGATCTGCACCGCGCGGATCTGAATCTCTTTAGGATAGGAGGTAAGCAAAAACACCTCGTCCTCCGCGGCGTTTCTAAGCTCGGGCGCGACGGGATTTAGATAGGTCGCCACTCCCAAATAGCGATCGCCCGCTAGCACCGATTCAAATTTTTGCGTATAGGCTAAAAACTCGTTTTTAAGCGGATCGTGACGGGGATCGTTTGCGGAGCAGGAGTTTAAAAATAGCGCTAGCGCGGCTAGGAGCGCGCCCTTTAGCAGGCCGTTTAGCGCGCCGCTAAAATCAAATTTATTCATCGATCTTCCTTTGAAATTTTAGGCGCATTCTAACGAATTTTGCTTTTTAAAAGGCTAAATTCGCTACAATCCGCTCATCTTAAAAAGCCGGATTTTAAAATGAAAAGACTTGCTATCGCATTTTCAGGCCCTTCCAACAGCGGCAAAACGACGCTAATCTGCAAGATCGCTAAAATTTTTATCGCTAGCGGGCTGCGGATCGCGATCGTAAAGCACGATCCTGGCGATAAGGCGCGCTTTGACGTAGAGGGCAAGGACAGCGCCAAATTTAGCGAGCTCGGCGCCGAGACCGTCGTGATGAGCCCTATGCGGACGAGCTATTTTTCGCAGCGCTGTATGCAAATCGATGAGGTCGTGCGGATGCTAGGCGAGTTTGATATCTTGCTCGTAGAGGGGCTAAAGACGCTGCCGCTGCCGCGCATAAGCCTGTTTCGCGACAAGATCGATGAGGCGTATCTGCCATTTTCGGACGCGATCGCTTCAAATTTAAGCGGCGAGCAGATGGATAAATTTTGCCGCGTAAATTTCGACATCAACGACGCTGCGGGTATCAGCGAATGGATCTTAAAAAACGCCAAAAAAATGTAAAGGAAACAGAATGCAAGAGATCGTAAAATCAATCCAAAATATCGCGCTACAAATCGCCGAGGAGCTGAAATACGCGGACTTCGGCTACACAGATCATCACAACAGCACGGGCGATACGCAGCTCAAACTCGACGTAAAAAGCGACGCCATAATCGAGGCGGAATTTCGCAAAAACCCGCTCGTGCGCGCCCTCATCAGCGAGGAAAAAGAGGAAGCGCTAGAGCTTAGAAAGGATGCGCGCCTAATCGTCGCTTATGATCCGCTCGACGGCTCGAGCTTGGTGGACGTAAATTTTGCCGTGGGCTCGATATTTGGCATCTATGAGGATGAAATTTCGCCCGCAAACTTAAAAGCGGCGATCTATTGCATCTACGGGCCGCGCCTTGAGATGGTCGTTTGCGAGGACGCGCCGAAGCTTTATCGCCTAAATCGCGAGGGCAAATTTAGCTTCGTAAAAGATCTGCGCCTAAGCGAAAAGGGTAAACTAAACGCCACGGGCGCGACGCAAAAGGGCTGGAGCGAACCGCACCGAAAGCTCGTGCGGACGCTGTTTGATGAGGGCTACCGTCTGCGATACAGCGGCGCGATGGTAAGCGACCTGCATCAAATTTTATTAAAAGGTGGCGGACTTTTCAGCTACCCCGCTACCAGCGATCATCCGCGCGGCAAGCTTCGCGTAACCTTTGAAGTGCTACCGTTTGCGTTCATCTTCGAGCGTGCCGGAGGCGCCACCAGCGACGGCGAAAACGGCTCGCTTTTACAGCTAAAGATTGAAAAAATCCACCAAAGCACCCCTTGCTTTTTCGGCTCGAAGTATGAGATCGCGAAGATGCATGAAATTTACGGCGAGAAAAACTGATGGCTGATACCGAGAGCAGCGCGCCGCGCGACGTTTACGACGAAATTTTAGATAAAAGCTTAGCCGCGCTGCAGGCGTGCCAAGCCGAGCACAACCTCACCAGCTGCCTGGAGTGCGAGAAGCTGCTAGATTGCGCGGTGCGCGACAAATACGTCAAGGCGGTTTATGAAAGTATGTCGCACGGCGCGACGGGGGATTTTTCGTTTTAAATTTAGCTATTGCGATCGCGGAATTTTACGAAGCAGGCTATTTAAAGCTCTTGCGGCGCGAGGTTTTGCAAAGCGAGCTTTGCGCGCAAGATCTCTGTAAACCAAGCTGCGGCGTGGAATTTGCTCTGCGGCGTAAATTTAATCCATCGGCGCGTAGGTTCTTGCTTTGCGGTGTAAAATTTGCTCCGCTGCGAAACGATAAAATTTACGGCGCATTTAGCCTCGCGGCGGAGCTTGCTCTGCATGCAGGTTTTGCGGCGCGTCTGTTTTGCGGGCAAGGTTCTGCGACGGGCGATAAAATTTAAAATGAGGGCGCGGTTAAATTTCAAATGCGCGGCTAAATTTAAAGCGGGCGATCGGTCAAATTTCAGACGGCGCGGCTGGGTTTTTAAAATTTGCGGATAAATTTTAAGGCGCGAAATTTTAGCTGCGATCATGGGCTATTTATGAGCGCGGACACGCGAAATTACGCAAAGCAAAATTTCGGTGGGCTAAATTTTACCGCCGCGATCTTTAAATTTACGCGACTAAAATTTACCGGCTTGCGCGAGCCGCCGTTCGTCACCGATCTTTTGCCGGTTTAAATTTTGCCTTGTTAAATTTAGCTCACGACTAGAGTGACGGCTCTGCTACCGGCGATGAAATTTAAATTTTGCCTTGCGGAATTTAACTCGAAAACTTAGCGGCGCAGCAAAACGGCAAATTTTGCCTCACAAAATTCGAGCCGCAAATTTAAACCGCGATCCATGCGTTAAAATTTAAAAACTAAATTTGAAGTCTAGTGAGCGGGTCCGCCACACAAATGCTCGTATAAATTTCAAGCACTAATGCTCATATTGAAATTTTGCGACTGAGCGTGCCGCGCGAAGCGCTCGCCAAAATTTCAAAGCCGAGCGCGCTACGACGCACGCGTTAAAATTTTAAGGCTAAGGCGCATTGCGGCGGCGGTTGCGTTAAATTTAAAAACCGATCGGCTGGCGCGCGGAATTTTAGGATTGATCCATTCGCGAAGCTGTGCGTCATTGATCTGTTCGCAAAGGCGCGCGTCATCGCTCTATCTGCAGCACCGCGCATTGAAATTTTAGACAGATTTGGGGGATATAAACAGAGGAATGCAGCCATTCGTACAAGGGGTTTTGATGGGGTTGAGCGTTAGCGTGCCGATCGGCCCGGTAAACGTACTGATAATGTCCTACGCGCTGCGAAGCTACACCAAGGCGCTGTGCCTGGGCCTCGGCGCCATGAGCGCGGATATGCTGTATCTAGCGCTATCGGCGTTTGGCATATCGCAGTTAGCCAAAATCCCGATCGTTTTTGCCTGCATATCGGTATTTGGCGCATGCTTTTTGCTCTACATGGCGTACGCGATCTGGCATGGCGCGACTCGCTCGGTGCAGCCTGCAAGCGTCGAGGCTTGCTCGGGCGCGGCGCTTTACGGCAAAGGCTTTTTGATAAATTTACTAAATCCATACGTCATTATGTTTTGGCTCAGCGTCTCTGCCGGTACCGCGCGAGCAAATTTCGCGCTTGCTCTTGCGGGGCTTGTAAGCGGAATTTTAGCTTGGATCACGCTTTTTCCGCTTGTGATATATCTAGCTCGCAGCAAGCTTCCAAACATTGTAGTGCGGGCATTTGCATATATCTCGGCGTTTATTTTGGTATTTTTCGCACTAAAGCTTTTATACGCTATAATTTTCGGTAAAATTTAAACCAAAGGAAGGCTTATGAAACCGATTGAAATTCTAAAAGAGCTCATCAAATTCCGCTCGCTCACGCCTAGCGACGACGGAGCTTTCAACTACGTCTCGATGCTGCTGGCGGACTTTAGCGAGGATAGATTCGAGCTAAACGGCGTAACTAACGCGATTTTTACCAAGCGCTTCGGACAGGGTCCGCATCTGTGCTTTGCCGGGCACATCGACGTCGTGCCGCCGGGCGAGGGCTGGGCGAGCGATCCGTTTGTGCCGGTGGAAGCGGATGGCTTTTTATACGGGCGCGGCACGCAGGATATGAAAAGTGGCATCGCAGCGGCGATCTGCGCGCTAGCGGCGGCACGCGATTTTAAGGGCACGCTAAGCCTGCTGCTAACCAGCGATGAGGAGGGCGACGGCATCTACGGCACACGCGAAATGCTTTCTAAATTGCGCGAGCAAGGTGTCCTACCCGACTTCGCAGTCGTTGCGGAGCCTACATGCGAAGTGCGCTTCGGAGATACCATTAAGATCGGCCGTCGCGGCTCAATTAACGGCGTCCTCACACTCACGGGCATCGGCGGGCACGCAGCCTACCCTGATAAATGCATCAATCCTGTCCACATTTTGGCGCCGGTGCTTGCAAGCCTCGCGGGGCATGATCTGGACGCAGGTAGCGAGGATTTCGCTCCAGCCAAGATAGTCATCACCGACATTCGCGGCGGTTCGCAGGTAGTAAACGTAACACCCAAGGATGTACGCGTGATGTTTAACGTCCGCGGCGGCGTAGGGCTGGGGCTAGAAGACGTGCGAGACTATGTACTGGGGTTATTTGAACTGGACGCTAAAGACGCGCTATGCAACGAAAGCGAATCCTGCGGCAAGCTAGAAATGAGCTGCACCGCGCAGCTGCGAGCAGGCGCGTCGCTACACCTCGCGCTAAAAAGCTCCTCAAAGCCTTTTTTAACTCAGCGAAGCTCCAAAATCGTGCAAAAACTAAGCGCTAGCGTGCAGAAGATCTGCGGCGCAGCAGCCGAGCTAAACACCGCAGGTGGCACGAGCGATGCGAGATACTTCGCGGAGTTTGGCGTGGAGACGGCAGAGTTTGGCGTGCGAAACGACACGATCCATCAGATCAACGAACGAGTAGAGATTAGCGACGTCGAAAATTTAGCTAAAATTTTTAGCGATCTGATAGAAAATTTTGGCTAATTTGGGAATTTGGCAAAGCTGCGCAGATTTGATAAAAATTCTTCGTTCTACCAAGCTTTGCTGAATTTGCTGGGGTTTTCGTTCGTAGCTGCTTGGCAAATTTTATCTTTGTCGTGCGTCTTACGTAGGAATTTCGCTCTGCGCCGCTTTTGCTAAGAATTTTATCTGCAGCACGCTCGCCGCTTTTACAATTACTTTGCTATGCAACGTCGCTTTCGCAAGAAAGAAGCCTTAGCTAAACGTCGCCACTTCGAAGGTGAGCTTTGACGACGATAATGCTGCCCCTACTAGGATTTTTTATAAAAATGCTGCTTTTGCGAGAATTTCAGCAAATAGCGCGATCTTTGCGCAAAATTTCCCTCGCTCTCTTTGCGCAAAATTTCATCTTCGCTAGGTGTCTCTAACAGCATACTGCTGTACTTTGCCGCCTCCGCGAGAAATTTTATCTTTGGCGCGCCCACCGCTTACGCAAGAGCTTGGCTAGGACAATGCCATTTCTGCCGGGATACCGCCCGCTTCGTGGATCTATAAAATTTTACTTAGTCAGGTTGCCGCTGAGATAAATTCTGCCCCGCCTTACCACTTCTGTGGAAATTTTACCCCGCTTCGGCAAGCGCAATTTAAGAATTTTACTTTGCTTTGATACGGCGATGTGAAATTTTGCCCGTACGGCGCGGCAGCATAGAATTTTTAGGCTATGCAAAATTCTGCTGCAAAACCTTGCTTCATTGCCTATTTTCACGAAAGGGACTCAAAATTTTACCGCCTCGCGTGCTGCTACACTAAATACACGCAAGATGAAAATTTATCGAAGGATTTCGGCGCAGAATTTCGCGAAGCCAAATTTATCACCGCGAAAAATTTCAGCCGCTCATAGCAGGCGTCTGCGGCGCGATAAATTTAAAGTTAGGATTTAAGTAGGCTTCGCTTCTTGCAAAATTTTAACTGCCTTGGTCGCCGCAAAACTAGAAATTTACAAAATCGCTTTATGAAATTTCGCAGCGCCGCGCGGTAAAATTTTAAAATCAGCGCCGTGCCTGCAAGGCATAATTTAACGGAATTTTACTTGCCCAATTTGGCTAAGCTTTCTCTTTCGAAGTTTAGCAGCCACGCTTTGGTCGCTACGCCGCCCGCGCCGCTGTATCCTCCGAGCCCGACCGCAGCTACGACGCGGTGGCACGGCACGATGATGGGGATTTTGTTTTTGCCGTTTGCGCCGCCTACTGCGCGGCTTGCGTGCGGTCTGCCGATAGCCCGGGCTAGCTCGCCGTATGTTACGACCTCACCATAAGGGATCTCTAAAAGCGCGCTCCACACGGACTTTTGAAACTGCGTGCCATTTTGGCTCAGTTTAACGCTAAAGCTTTCAAGCTCGCCTCTGAAATATGCGCCAAGCTCGTCGGTGCAAAGAGCTAAATTCTTTCTTAAATCGCTAAGCCTTAAATCGCGTCCTTTATCATCCGCTGCACGCACAAAGCCGAATTTAAGCTCTGCGTCGTGTTTTTTAAAGATCTCATCATTGGGCCCGCAGACAGAGCTTTTGACCCAGTCAATACTGCAGATCCCGATCTCGTCATCCCAAATTTCAAGCATTCCAATGGGCGAATTAAAAAAGGCTTTTTGCATCTCAATCCTTTCTAATTTTTACTGGTTTGATCAAAAAAATTTTAAAAAGCGCTTGCTGCCAGTGCAAGCTAAAGCTCGAAAACGATGGAATTTTATGCGGTAATGCAAATTTTTCAAAATTTATACGCGAGGTGCCGCAGAGCCTCTACTCAAACCGCACGAGGTTTACCAAAACCCCGTCGAAAACGTCTTGCTTAAAGAGTTTGATCTCGCGCACGATATCTGCGTTATCATCGTCGATGACGCCGTTTTTGACGAGGCTGTCCTCGATGAGCTTAAAGATAAAGGCGTGGTTGCTGACGTCGGAGATACCGCTTTTAAAGCCCATTTCAAGACGCACCGGCACGCCTATGTGCACGCCGCGCAGATCCTTGGCGATGTAAAGATCAGCGATCGTGCGCACCATCTTTTTCGCCATTTGGTAGCTCGCCGTGGACGACAAAATATCATTAAGACCGAAATTCTCCATCAAAAGCGGAATACGAACGCGCGCCAAAACCCCTTCGCCGGGCTCGCTCGCGCTCTTTTTCAAAAACGAAATTTTAATCCTATGCGCGATGCCTATGAAACGCGGCTTAAGCTCGATGAGCCTAGCTTTAGACGCTTGCGGTAGCGAGATAGGACGCGAAGTGCTTGCAATAGGCAGAGCCTGCGGACGCCCCGTCAGGCGCGCGCGCTCTTTCGCAGGCGCTTTGCGCGCAGGCTTGCCATAGAAATTTACGGGCTTAGTCGCAAAAGTTGATTCGCTCCCAAAAGCAGCAGACGCGGGCTCATCACCAAGCGCCCCCTCCGCCATAGAAGCAGCAAACGTAGAATTCTCACCCGTTAACGCGGGCTGCGCTGATCGCTCAAATTCGGGCGCAAATTTATTTCCCGCTTGCGGCGGCAAATTCGAAGGGCGCCACTCTTGTGCGGAGCTTTTCTGTGCTAAATTTTGCCCGGCGGAATTTTTTAGCGCGTAATTTTGCCCTTTTGCCAAGCACATTGAATCCTCACCGACGCAATTCTCATCTTGAGGCGCGAATTCCGAGGCATTTTCTAAGGCAAAATTTGCGGCACAGCAGCTAGCGAAATTCACGCTTTGCTTCTTGGCAAACTCGGAGCCTTGAGGCTTGCAATCATTTGCGCACTTTATATCAAGCGCAGAATTTGCGAAAGTGGAATTTTTTGATGCAGAGCCTTGCGCCGTAGAATTTTTACTTCGTAAGTCCGCGCCCTGCTCTGCTACAAACAAATTTTCAACCGTAAAATTCTTTGTTTGCGCTATAAAATTAGAATTTTGCGCCTCAAATGCGGAATCTTTCACGAGCGCAGAGCTTTGCGGCATAAAATTTTTACTCCTCGCATTTGCGCTCTCTTCGAAACTAGCAGCAAGCCCCACGCTCACGTTATCCTGCGCAGCATCATTTTGCGAAATTAAATTCTCGCACGCCGTATCCCACGCGGTATCTACGCAAAATTCCGCCCGAGCCGCACCATAAAATTCTGCTTGCGAAACATCTTGAAATTCCACCTGCGAAGTAAAGCCTTGCGCACTCTGAGCGCTGCGCGCAGAAAAATCGCCACACCTTGCATTTGTGGCATACGAAGTCTTTACCAAGCTGTCGCCAACCTCGGGCGAAACTGCGCTTAAATCTCCTTCGCAAAAGCTACCAAAATCGCAAGCGCCGTCAAACTCCGCATAGCCATAACCATCCGCTGCACGGAGACGATCTGCGCGAGCTTTCTTTTTGGGCGTAGAAGAGAGCGTGAGCCTGCCTGCAAGCTCGCGTCCGCCGGAGTTTAAAATCCCAAAAATTCTAGCTCTAAAGCGCTCGAACTGCTCGCCACTAAGCGAAATTTTGTCGTTTAGGCTCTGCACGCCGAAGTCTGCAGCGGTAAAATTTACGATCGCTCCGTCCCTGCCCGAGACGCGCACGCGGCCTTTGACCGAGCCTTTTAGCTTAAAATCGCTGCCTGCGAGAATTTTTTTCATCAACTCCTTCGGATTGTAGGGCATTTTAGCGCTCGCCAAAAACCACTTCGTTAAATTTAGCGACGAAGCTTAGCGGATTGACGCTCACGCCATTGATCGCGATGCCGAAGTGCAGATGTGGGCCGCTAACTCTGCCGCTCTCGCCCGAAAGCGCGATTTCATCACCTTTGTGAACGCGATCGCCAAGCGTCACTTTGATCTCGCTTAGATGATAGTACTGCGAATAGATACCGCCGCCGTGATCGATCACGACCGAACCGCCCGCGTAGTAGCGGTCTTTGGCGATGACTACGACGCCGTCGTTGGCGGCGCGCACCAGAGTGCCTACTGCGGCGCGATAATCGGTGCCGCTGTGATAGCTTTTAAGCTCGCCATTAAAGGTGCGGGCATTGCCGAACGCAGAGGTTATTTTGGAGTTTAAAGGCAGCTCAAACGGCGTGGAAAAAAGATAGCGCGGCGTGGTGATCGCATAGATCGCGTTGGCTTCGTCGAGCTCTTTTTTGATACGCGCGGCGGCTTCTTTGGGTGGTTTAACTTTGCCAGGAGCGACGCTTAAGGCCTCTTTTTTGTACTCGCCCTTTTTCAAAGCGACGATCTGCTCGCGACTGCCGCTTTGATCCGTTATCCGCAGCGTAAAATCCCCTTTGGCGCGGTAATTTGCCGCCAAAACGGCGATTTTATCGTTAGAATTTGGAGCCGTGATGAGAGGAATTTGCTTTGAGCCAAAGCTCAACTCGGTTGTGCTTTTATCTAATTTTAAGACTATGACATCACCGTTTACTATGTCTAAAGCGAAAATTTTGATCGCCAAAAGTGCAAAAATAGCTAGAAATTTCATAAATTTTCCAAAATTCGTTATTTTTCATCAATTTTTTGTTAAAAATTAGCTAAAACAAATGAAATTGCTGTTATAATAACGAAAATTCAATTTTAAAAGGATTAAATGATGAAAAAGTTTTTGCTTCTAGCATCTTTTGCACTTTGCAGTTTTTTGCACGCGGACGTCGTGGCAAATCAAGAGGTTATAGCGGCGACTAACGTCGTTAGATCTTTCGTAGCGGCTAATAACTTCGGCACCGATGAGCGCTATCTAACCAGCGCCAAAGCCGTTGCAATACTAACCGACGTAAAACGCCTAGCTGCGGGCGCATCGCTACAATACGGCGATGGAATTTTTAGCGTCAAAGGCGAGAACGGCGAGTGGAGTTCGCCGATTTTTATCAAATATAAAGGCTACGGCGTAGGCTTGCAAGCAGGCTACGAGACGAGCGACATCGTGATGATCTTCCACACTACGAAGTCATATCAAGACATTTTTACTGGCACAGACACCCTTGAGATCAATGTAGGTGCCGCAGCAGGCGGCGTAGGTAGAAGAACCGGTCGCGCAACCGATCTGCCTGATATTTCTGCATGGATGGTAAGCCCGGGCGAGCAAACAGGCATCTACCTAGGCGTATCGATCGACAACGGCAGAATCACTATCGACGATCAGCTGACTAACGACTTCTATGAGAGAATTTACGACTACGAGGATATCTTAAACGATTCTCCGCGCGCGAATAAATACGCAAAAAGATGGAAGGAAGTGATGAGGAAGTATTTCACAAACGGCGAGAAATACGGCGCTAGCAGCAGTGCAGCGATACCTGTAAATCACGTGCAGAAAAAATATCCTGATGGTAAGCCGATCATCTCAAACCGCTCTCCTAGAACTCATGCTAAGGCTACGCGAAGCAAAAAGGCTAAAAAAGCAAAATAAATTATCGAGTTAAGCCCCGCCTATGGGGCTTCTTGTTTTGGCTTTGCGTTGAGTTTGTGCAAGAGCGCCTAGATGTGAAATCGAAGCGCATAGGTTATTTTAAAAAGATTTATTAATTCTTTACTAAAGTATTTTATTTAATTTTTATGAGTTATTAAATATATAAAGACCGAATAAAATTTTATGGAATTTAACGAAATTTTTATAAAATTTAATCAGTTTTTTATATTTTTATCACTACAATTATAGTTCTTGTCTCGTTAGCTCAGTTGGTAGAGCATCTGACTCTTAATCAGGCGGCCGTAGGTTCGAATCCTACACGGGACACCATCTATCAAATTTTACCCCTAATTTTAGTTTTTTGATTTTTTTAAAGCCCCGCATTACGGCTTTTTGAAATTTTTTCAAAAAAATTT
>NZ_CALIIS010000118.1 GCF_938017705.1 uncultured Campylobacter sp. | reverse complement strand
AAAGCGAGATTTCTCAAGGAAATAGTCTTGATTTAATTATGAAAAAGCTTTGACCGGTAGGAGCGAGCGTCGCTGCGCTCCGCTCGGGGGAACGAAAGATCGATTAAATTCTTTGCTTTCCGAGATTGTGATTTCCCCCAGCGCAAGCGATAGCGCAGCGCTACCCCTAACGGTAAATAAGCTTTCTCATCATAACCGATTGAATCGGAGAAAGGATTTTTTTATATGAGATTATACATTGCTCTAAAAATATTTTACGATCCGAAAAAGCCCATAAGCGAAAAGAACGATCCAAATATTGCAAAAGATAAGATGAAAAGCAGGGCAACGTATTTTACAAACTATTGCTTAAATGTCTCATCTATTAGCGGATTGGAAGGCTTACTTAGTAGTTCTGCCGCCTTTGCTATGAATAAATGCTATCGAACGGAGAAGAATAAACATCTTTTTATCCGTCACGGCAAGAACGGAGTCATATACTTCTACGGCAAAAAGGGTATAGAACCCGCTCGTGAGCAAAATTCTAAAGTTAAAGCTTACCGCAGCAAGGAGACTACCGAGTTGTTCCCGATCGTTGTTTTAGTATTGGATGTGGATTATCACGAAGGCGATACAAAACCCCTTAGCGATCAGCAAATGCACGGCAAGCTAAAGGCTATGAATATAAACCACATCATCTGTCGCACGTTTGATCCAAATAACCAATATGCTTATCGTATCTTTATCGAAACTCTGCCGATAGAACAAACCGCCGAAAATTTAAAAGCAATCTACGCAGTAGCTAATGAAAAGTTAGGAATAAACTCCGACTTAGCCGTAACCGATAAGGCAAGAATGTTTTTTTGCTATGCAAGTTCTCGACCTTCTTTAAAATCTTTTTATGATGGAAAGGCTTTCGAAATTACGAGCGATGAAATTTCAAAAAAGCAAAGCGAGCTTAAAACTTTGCCCGTTAAAATTTTATCCATTCAAAACGATGAACCTAGAAAAAATTCAGTCGCAAAAGATTTTTCATCTCTAGGCGATATTAAAATTTATCGTGAGCCGGAGGTGATAAGAAAAAATGATTGGGTAGATTTTTCAGCTCTTAAAAAATCAAAAGCTCTCAACGACGAAGACAACATCAAAAAATTTTTGATCGAAAAGATGGATGCAATTTTTTCAGAGTCTCATGCTTTTAGTATTAGGGCTAACGATAAAAATCCAAGCGGACATTTTAAAAAAGTGAACGATCATTTTATTTTTACAGACTTCGGCGAAACTCAAAACGGCAATGACCTTTTAGAATTTTATAGCACGCATAAAGGATTAAGTTTGCTCCAGGCTGCTAAAGAAATCTGTGATTATTTTTGGAAGCGAAAATGGATCGGCGGAGAATATGACGATAATATAGAGGGATTAGAATGAAAAAGACTAAGGTAATAAATACTAATTGCTAATTGTAGGATACCCTACGGGGGTCTCAATCTGTCATACGCTATTGGCGTATTCAGATTGAGATGGTCTCCGACAGGCTTGAGCTTAGCTCAAGGTTTTCGCTACGCTCAAAAATTTTCCGATGATTTTTACACCTACGAATTTTATAAATGGAGAGAGAAAAATGAAAAACAAATCTTAAGTGTAGCCAGCTCATTGGCTCAGCTAAGTATAAAATATTGACAAACACTAAAAACAGAAACAAATATGCAAAACGATGATGATTTAAGAGCATTAGCCAAGATTATGGCTTTTATGCGTGCAGTAAGTATTCTCATAGTACTAATGCACCTC
>NZ_CALIIS010000117.1 GCF_938017705.1 uncultured Campylobacter sp. | reverse complement strand
GGGGCGCATTATCGTCATCGAGATGAACCCGCGCGTAAGCCGCAGTTCGGCTCTTGCGTCTAAAGCCACGGGCTATCCGATCGCCAAGGTCGCTACGATGTTAGCTGTGGGCTTTAGCCTGGATGAGATCAAAAACGACATCACCGGCACGCCCGCGAGCTTTGAGCCCGTGATCGATTATATCGTGACTAAAATTCCGCGCTTTGCGTTTGAAAAATTCCCCGGCGCAAACCCGTATCTCGGCACTGCGATGAAAAGCATCGGCGAGGTGATGGCGATCGGGCGCAGCTTTAAAGAGAGCATTCAAAAGGCGCTGTGCTCGCTAGAGAAGGGCTACTTCGGATTTGTAGAGCTAAATTTAAGCGAAAAAGATCTCATCTTCGGGCTTCGCAACGCGCAGCAAGATAGAATTTTATATATCGCTCAGGGCTTTAGAGCGGGCATGAGCGTGGATCAAATTTACGAGCTTAGCAAGATCGATCGCTGGTTTTTGAGCCAGATCGAGCAGATCGTAAAATTTGAAGAGCGCATCGATATGGAGATCATCAACGACGCGGCGCTTTTGAGACAGGCCAAGAGCTGGGGCTTTAGCGATAAGATGATCGCAAATTTAATCAACAAAAAGGACAATCTGGGCCTTACGCAAAACGACATCCATTTTGCCTGCGCCAGACAGGGTATCTACCTAGAATACAACGAAGTAGATACCTGTGCGGGCGAGTTTGCGGCGCTTACTCCGTATCTGTACTCCAGTACCAACATAACGCCCGCTATCGCAAGCCGTAAAATTTCAAAAGATAATAAAAAGGTCCTCATCATCGGCGGCGGTCCGAACCGCATCGGGCAGGGCATAGAGTTTGACTACTGCTGCGTGCACGCTAGCTACGCTCTGCGCGATATGGGGATCACTACGATAATGTATAACTGCAACCCCGAAACCGTCAGCACCGACTACGACACGAGCGATATTTTATACTTCGAGCCGATCGATTTCGAGCATGTTAGAGCGGTCATCGAGGCTGAAAGCCCGGACGGCGTGATCGTGCATTTCGGCGGCCAAACGCCGCTAAAGCTCGCCAAGCGCCTAAGCACCGTGGGGGCCAAGATCATCGGCACGAGCGCGCGCACGATAGACGTAGCGGAGGATCGCAAGAAATTTAGCGAGTTCATCGCAAGCATCGGCGTCAAGCAGCCGAAAAACGACACCGCCGTAAGTGAAGCCGAAGCGATCGAAAAGGCCGCTGCGATCGGCTATCCCGTGCTCGTGCGCCCTAGCTACGTGCTCGGCGGTCGCGCGATGAGGCGCGTGCATAGCGAAGCGGAGCTTAGGCAGTATATGAGCGAGGCGGTGCGCGTGAGCAACCACTCGCCCGTGCTGATAGATAAATTTTTACTTGACGCGACCGAGCTTGACGTCGATGCGATCTGCGACGGACGCGACGTGTATATCGGCGCGATAATGGAGCATATCGAAGAGGCGGGCATCCACAGCGGCGATAGCGCGAGTATCTTGCCGCCGCTTAGCCTAAGTGCGGAGATGATCGATCTGGTAAGTTGCCAAACCAAAGAGATCGCGCTAAATCTCGGCGTCGTAGGGCTTATGAATATTCAATTCGCGATTTTTGAAAACGAGCTTTATATTATCGAGGTAAATCCGCGCGCGAGCCGCACCGTGCCGTTTGTAAGCAAGGCGACGGGAATCCCGATGGCGAAGGTCGCTACCCGCGTAATGTGGCAAGGGGGTCTGCGCGAGGCTTTGAAATTTTACGACGAGTTCGGTGTGTTGGTCGAAGAGAAGGGAATTTTAAAGCCGCGTATTAAAAACCATATCTGCGTCAAAGAAAGCGTCTTTCCTTTCAACAAGCTTGCAGGCGCGGATCTGATCCTGGGGCCTGAGATGAAAAGCACCGGCGAGGTAATGGGTATCGGAGAAAATTTCGCCAAAAGTTTTGCCAAATCTCAAATCGGCGCGAACAACGCGCTTCCAAGCGGCGGCAAGGTATTTTTGTCGCTCGCAGATCACGACAAACTGCGAGCCGTAGAGCTTGCACGCGCACTTACGGGCGCGGGCTTTAGTATCGCAGCTACGAGCGGCACTCACAAGCTGCTGGGCGAAAACGGCGTGGAGTGCGAGTTTGTCTATAAAATCAGCGAGGGTCGCCCAAATATCGAGGACAAGCTCAAAAACGGCGAAATTTCGCTCGTCATCAACACCAGCGACAGCAAATCAAACTCTACCGACGCCGCGAAGATCCGCCAGAGCGTGCTGCGCTTTAGGTTGCCGTATTTTACGACGATGAAGGCGGCGATCGCCGCTACGCGCTCGATCTGCTCGATAAAGGACGACTCCGCGCTTGAAGTTAAAACGCTGCAGGAGTATCTAAGCGGGGAGTAGTGAGTTGAAGTTTAGCAGCGGAATTTCTCGCTGCTAATACAATAAGCCCAAGCTTTTACTTATATCTATTAAAAGCTTGCTTAGTGGTCTTTTATTGATGTCTTTTTCATCTACAACTCCAATTATAAGTCTTAGTAAATCTTCTCGGTTATTAAAGACCTTCCCTTGGTAATTTTGCAAAAGCTCGTCAATATAGCTTTCCGTATAAATTTGAGATTTTTGTATGAGTTCTAATATAAGGTCTTTATGTTTTTGATATATACTAATAATGTGAAATAGCTCAAGAGTATTTTTGATTTCATTTTCGTCCGACTGTTCCAAAGTGTCACATTCTAGTTTAAAATCCTCTTCGCTATGGAGATAATCTGAATTTTTAGGAGTATATTTAAATAGGATTTTATCATTAATCGATGTATCAAAAGGGGAGCAAATATTTATGTTCTTGTTTGATTTTATATGATTGCAAGTGTGGCAACATGGAACTAGATTATAAATGGATATAGCAAAACAGGGGTATTCGCTTTTTGGAAAGAAGTGATCTAATTCTGCAGTTGAAATTATTTGATTGCCCTGCACCTCAAAATTTACTATGTAGTTTCTATTGCAGTATGGGCATACCGATATATTCAGATTCTTTATATGCTCTATTCTAATTTTACGATTTATAAATTCTTCATAGAGATCTATATCTTTGTCAAATGTTATATTTTTTTCATCTATATATTTTTTTATGATCTTTAATTTATTAAAGTCCATAGTTATCAAGCTTTCTAAGGTGATAACATTGTCAAATTCTGAAAGTTTTATTTCTTTCAAATGTTTTTCTAATCTGTTTATGTATGATTTCAATTTCGAATTCTTTTTAAGTGCTTTAAGTTTTCCTAGAATATTTCCTTTAAATTCGCTTTTAGCCTTATCTGTCATATCTATTTTAATCATTTTCTTCTAGTTCCTGTATTTGTTTTTTAGTTTTTCTATATCATCTTTTATAGCATCAATTTCGTCCATTTTACGGATACGTGCATCATTTAGCATCTGCCTAAGCCTAGTTTTTAAAATTGGCTCTCCGATGAGAGATATGATATCTTCGCAACTCTTTATTTCTTCATCATCGAGATGCGGTTTATCTAGTATTTTTATAACGCT
>NZ_CALIIS010000116.1 GCF_938017705.1 uncultured Campylobacter sp. | reverse complement strand
AGGAGTGTTATTAAGCGTTTGGGGAATAATAACCAATTTCCGACGATCTCGCCGATCTCGTCAAATAAATTTTGCTGTGCGTAGGCGCAAAATACGTTAGTCACGCCCGGATCAAAGCCGCTTCCCAGCAGCGCCATCGTGTTTGCGGCTTTAAACTCGCCGTCCTTCGCCCACTGCAGCTTGTATTCAAATTTGGCGGTGTCGGGGTGCTCGTAGTTTGCAGTGTCGATGTATGGGATACCGGCGCGAGAGCACGCGTCCATCAGCGTTAGGTCCTGGTACGGTAGCGCGACGTTTAGTAGTAGCTCGGCGCCTGTTTTTTTGATTAAATTTACGACCGCATCGGTGTCGTCCGCGTCGATTTGGGCGGTATCGATCTGCACGCCTAGGCGGTCTTTGATAAACTTAGCGATCGCGTCGCACTTGCTTTTGGTGCGGCTTGCTAATGTGATTTTTGTAAAAACGTCCGCGTTCATCGCGCATTTTACGGTCGCGACTTGGCTCACGCCGCCCGCGCCTATGATTAAGATATTTGACATTTTGGCTCCTTTAAATTTTAAATTTTGCTGCAATTTTAGCAAATTTAAGATGAATTTTAAGAGGTGAGTGCGATTAATCATAGAGTTTGGTTGTGCAGGCGCAGGATATAAACCCACCCTAACAAGAACATCGAAAGCAGCACGGCGTTAAAATTTACGCGGATAGCGGCATGCCGATTGACGGCGGCATGAGATTAAATTTACCGCCTTGTATCGCGCGATAAAATTTTAAGCTTTAAAGGGCTAGTTTAAATTTAACATCCCGCGGCGAAGCATGGAGAATTTAAAATTTAAAACCCCTCACTTCGCCGCTAAATTTATCGTGCCTCTTGCCTCGGCGCGCAGCAAACCGCATACCGCGGCTAAATTTAACGCTTTAGCGAACAGCGGTTTAAAAAGTAGCAAGCGGGACAAAATCCCGTGACGCCCACGATAAAGGGCACGAGTCCGACCAGCCCCCACCAGCTGTTAAACACCACTCCCGCGATCATTATCGCTAGTCCGATCAGAGCTCTTATTATCCTAGTTTTTTTACTTAGCATTGCGTTTTCCTTTCTTTGTTTTTACATTTTTTACACGTATTTATACCAAAAAATTTATAAAGAGGACAATAACCGTAAACAGCTGTCAGTAGCGGCACGAGTCCGACCAGCCATAGCCAGCACTCGCAGACGAACCCAAATGCGTATATCCAAACCGCAGCGATTACTAGGCGGATAGTTTTATCTAAAATCCCGACGTTTTGCATTTTCTCTCCTTTATGCTAGACCTCTTATCATGCCTTGCATGACCATCGGCTTCATCATATATAGCTTCATCGCCCAGTTTAGGTAGCTCTCGCGAGTCGCGCCCATGCACGCTATCGTAGGCTCGGGCTTGCCCGTCCAGTTAAACTCCACCATAACCGCCTTGCCGCTCTGCTGAATTTCGTTAGTAGCGGGCAGGCGGTGTAGCCGCCGTATCTAGCACTCGGTTCGCGTCCTTTTATGACGTCGGCTAAATTTTGCGCCAGCACTGGATACATCTTGCGTATACTAGCTCCGGTTTTACCGGCGGGAAATCCGCAAACGTCGCCGATAGCGAATATATTTTTAAATTTCGAGTGTTGCAGCGTCTCGCGCGTGAGGCTAATCCAGTTGCCTGCCACATCACCCTTTTCTACGCTTAGCCCTGCATCGGCGTAGATTTTAGAAGCCTTCACGCGAGGCACTAGGTGTAGGTAGTCAAATTTTACTTCGACTAGCTCTTTAGCGAGTTTATTTTCGCCGTTTTCGCGGTACGGCATAGCGTGCTCAAATACCGCTATATTAGCACTTTTATCCACCTCAACCAGCTGATGCGAGGTAAAATACTTCACGTCTCGCTCCTCTAGCATCCCTTCTATCATTTTAGCATAAACAGGAGCGGAAAATATAGTCCGAGCACCCGAGTATATCGAGATATCAAGCTTGTCTCTGTTGCCTAAATTTCGCGCCATATCTTCGGTTAGCAGCGTTACTTTTTTATTTGCGCCCGAACACTTCATCGGTGTTTTGTTGTCGCTAAAGACTATCTTGCCGCCTTCTTTGCCGACTTTTTTCATTATGCTAGACATAGCAACGGCGCCTGGGATCGTGTAGATAGAAGTAACGTTGTCGCTACCGATATCGTCGGCGCTAAGTCCTTTTACGCTCTCAAACTCATACTCCGCTCCGCTAGCTATCACGAGGTAGTCGTAGTTCAAATTTGACCCGTCCTCTAGCTTGACGGAATTTGCCGCCGGATCTATGGATGCGGCATTTTGTTTTATCCATTTTACGCCGTCTGGGATCAAATTTGATTTTTCGTAGGTTATGTCTTCGGGCAGATAGTGACCGGCTGCGATGAGCGTAAAGCCGGGCTGATAGTAGAAGTACTCGTCCTTATCAAGGACAGTTAGTTCGGCGTTTGGCATATCTCGTCGTAATTTCGCCGCTAGGCTGATGCCGCCTAGACCGCTGCCGATTATTAGGATATTTGCGCGGATGTCCGCATTTTCTCCCGCATTTAGCTTGCTAGCCCCTGCGACTCCCGCCGCCGCTAGCCCCGCCGCGCCTAAAATTTTCAAGACGCCTCTTCTGTCGATGCTTTGCATAAAAGCTCCTTTTAGAAGTTATTGTTAAATCATAGCGCATTTTAAAATTTAAATATGTAACAAAGTCACCTTAATGTCACGACTCCGCGTTTTAGCTCGACGAGCCCCTTTTTCTGCATCTCTTTTAGCGCTCTTGATACCGCCTCTCTCGCGCTAGCGATGTCGTTTGCGATCTGTTCGTGCGTGATCTTTAGCCCGTTTTTCGCGCCGTTTTGCTCGAGGAAATTTATTATTCGCCTAGTTAGTGGCAAAAACAGCGTCTGATCCATAACGGTTATCGCCGAGCTAAATCGCGTCGCCATGAGCTCTAGCGCGTGATTTGCCACCTGCGGATAGTTTTCGCGTAGCCTCTTAAAGATCTCTCTTGGTATCAAAATCATCCGCACGTCATCTTCGATTTGCAAATTTATCTCCGCTTGTAGCGCTCCTAGCGAGCAAAAGCCGCACAGCATGCAGCTATCACCGTCTTGTAGGTTAAAGACGGTGATCTCTTTAAAATTACTCGTGCTAACCAGCCCGCGAGCGCGTCCGCTTATGATTATCGCGTAGCCAAGGCAGCTGTCTTTTGGGTATATCCTCTCACCCTTTTTAAAGCTTTTTAGCGTCGCGCTTTTTAACACTGCCTCTTCATCCTGCGCACTAAGCGTAAATTTAGACGTAAACCGTTGCTTTAGCGTATCTTTTAGCTCGTCTCCCAACATACGCACTCCTTGGTTAAATTTGGCTTTTCTTAATTATATTTTCTTTTACGTAAAAGCACGGTGATAAAATTTAGCTACAAAATATTTTAAGCATTGATTTATTTTGTGACTAACTCACCGAAATTGCGCTAAAATTGGGGTAAAATTTAGAAAAAACAAGGAAAAATTATGAAAACGCAGGATGAAAAACCAAGCTGGCTGCAGCACTTTCCGATCATGTTTTACACCGTAGTTATGGGGCTTGGCGGACTAGCTCTCGCATATGAGCGGCTAAATTTGATCTTTGATATCTCAGGCGCGGTTTTTGAGATTTTACGCGGCGCGGCTAGCCTAGCGTACGCGCTCATCTGCGCTTGTTACGCGGCAAAGCTGATAAAATACCCAGGGGCTTGCAAGGCGGAGTTTTTCCATC
Organism: uncultured Campylobacter sp.; assembly: GCF_938017705.1. Lineage (GTDB taxonomy): Bacteria > Campylobacterota > Campylobacteria > Campylobacterales > Campylobacteraceae > Campylobacter_B. The sequence goes on along the minus strand of NZ_CALIIS010000116.1, from coordinate 9,727 downwards.
CGGTGCGCGTAAATTTTTTCGCCGCATTTTCGATCGGCACGCTGCTAGTAGCCTCGCTCTGGCGGGAATTCGCGCCAGTTTACGACGCGCTTTTTTGCGTGGGCGTAGCGTTTCAGACCTTTATCACGCTGCACGTCGTGTCTTTTTGGATCAAAAATAACGTCCAGATCGCGCACTCAAACCCAGCGTGGTTCATCCCGATCGTGGGCAATCTCTTCGTCCCGCTAGCAGCGCCCGCCGCGAGCGAGCTTGCGTGGTATTACTTTGCGATCGGGATATTTTTTTGGCTCGTACTTTTTGCGGTTTTGTTTTACCGCATCATCTTTCACGATCAGATGCCGCAGAAATTTATCCCGACGCTTTTTATCGTGATCGCGCCGCCTGCGATGGCGTTTTTGGACTACGTCAAGCTCACCGGCAGCTTTGACGTCACGGCGAAGATCATGCTCTACATCACGCTATTTTTCGCGCTTCTCATCCTTTTTATGTTTAAAAGCTTTTTGCGGCTTAAATTTTTCCTCTCGTGGTGGGCGTTTACCTTCCCGACGGCTGCGGCTAGCATCGCGTTTTTGCGAGCGTTTGAGTTTAACGGGATCAAATTTTTCTTGTTTGCGGGAGCGGCGGGTTTTGCCATCCTATGCGTTTTTATAGGTATCGTGGGCTTTCATACGGTAAAAGCGATGCGGCGCGGCGAAATTTGCATGCCTGAGGAGTAAAATTTCATGCGAGCTCGACTTAAAATTTTGACGAACGCAAAACAAGGCAAACTCGAAGGCAGGCGGGCAGTAGGGTAAAATTTGCGTATCGAAGGATAAAAATTTACATGTAGCTTTAAATTTGGAATTACGATAAATTTAACCGAGCGGAATTCTATCGTTGTAGAAAGTTTGCCTAAATTTAAACTTGCCTTGTGTTTTGAGCGTCTAAATTTATGCGCCTTGCAGCAAAGAGGCATAATGCGGACGTAATATTTACGATCGAAGAGGCACCTGATCTCACGCCGCACCGCTAAAATCAAATTTCGTAGCGATAAATTTTGCCGAAATTTTCATCCAGAGTGTAGCTAAACTCGCCGCCTGCGTAGTAGATTATCACGCCGTCGTCAAGCTCGAAGCGCTGATAGACGCGCAGCACGACCTCATTTTCGCTGATGCCTTGGACGTGGATAAAGATATCGCTCTTTCTGCCCGCGGTCATCGCCATCTGGTAGAGCTGATTAAATAGCGCGTATTCGGCGCCTTTCTCGGGATCTTCTTGGGATAAAAAGCTCTCCAGTACGCCCAGCATCTCCGCGCGAAATTCCGTCCTGGCACGCGCATAGGCGTTTTGGATATTTTCGATCTGGTTGGTATCGAGTAAATTTAAAAACGAATGTTTGCCCACGTAAAGCGTCGCGCTCGATGTGATTTTGCCGTCCTTGTCGGTCACTAGTCGCAGAGCTTTCTCTACGCGCCACAAGGCCTCTTTTAGTTCGAGCCCGCTTTCAATTTCAATTTTCATCATAGATCCTTTATCAAGAATGCGGAATTTTAGCGTGAAATTTTAAATTTTAAAGACAAACTTCGCGATCAGATACGCCATATACAGCATCAAAACTCCCACCAGCGCGTCGATTATACGCCATGCTCTGCTGCTTGCAAAAAGCTTCGAAAGCGCCCGCGAGCCGTAGCCCAAGCCGAAAAACCACGCAAACGATACAAACATAACTCCCGCGTAAAACCACGGCTTTTGGGCATCTGCGATCGTAGCGCCGAGCGAACCCACGACCACGACGGTGTCTAAATACACGTGCGGATTTAGAAGCGTCACCGCAAGAGCTTTGGCTACGATGGGCGCTAGCGGGCTATTTGCCGAGTTTTGGATCTTGGCAAAATGCGAGCCTTTATAGGCGCTAAAAAACGAGCTTAGCGCGTAGCAGAGCAGAAATATGATCCCGCCTATGCCTAAAATTTGGGTAAGAAGCGAGCCTTGCTTAAGGGCACCGCCGATTAAAAATATACCTATACCCGTAAATACGGCATCGCTTAGCGCGCAGACCATGCAAACCGCCGCGACGTGGTTTTTTGCAAGACCTTGGGAGATGACGAAGATGTTTTGCGCACCGATCGCGACGATGAGCGAGAGCATCAGCGCGGTTCCTTGCAAGAAAATTCCGATCGGCAAGGAGTTCAAGACCGCGCCTCTACTTGTTTTTACTTTCGCAGGCGGAGCTTTGCATCTCGGCATCAGAGTCAGCCGCTGCCGTACTTTCGGACGCAGCGTCAAGCTCATTATCGCCCGCGAGAATTTTAAGCGCAGAATTCTCGGCGCCTATGAAATTTTCGCCCGCGCTAGCGCTATTTGAAGAAGCGGCACCATTCGGCGCGGCGGAGCTTTGTTCGTTTAAATTTGAAGCGCCCTTCAAATTCTGCGCGCTGTTTGAATCGGCGGCGCTATTAGAACTTTGCGCGGCAAAATCCTGCGCCACGCCGAAATTCTCGGTGCCTAAATTTTCACCTAAATTTTGTGCGTCGCAGGAATTGTGCGAAGTAGAATTTTCATCGCGGAGGTTTTTAGCTTTAAAATTTTTACCGCTACTCGCGCTTTTTTTAGAGTCCTTGGCGCCTTTGCGAGTTTTTGGAGCGGTTTGTTCTTCCTCAGAGCTTTGCGAAAGACCCGCTTTTTCTCGCAAAATTTTACTCAGCTCGTAGATCGAAATTTCAAACGAGCCCGGTAGCGTGGCCTCCGTGTCGCTGTAAAATCGTAAAAAGTTAAAGCGGTCCTGCGCCTGCGGCGTTTTTTTGAATACAAAATTTAAAAGCTCCGTTTTGTTTCTGCCCGCGACGAAGGTTTTGGTGCCTAAATTTGCGATATCTTTGTATTCGAAGCTCTCGGAATTTGCGCCGCGCACGATCGTCAGGGCGTCCTCGCCGATCTGCAAATAATTTTTAGCGCCGAGTCTGAGCGCGCAAAAAAACGCGCAAAGCGCCGCGACTACGGAAGCAAAAAGCGCCGCGCCGCCAAAGCCCGCGTGGTAGCAATATCCGCTAGCGAGCGCCAAAATCGCCGATCCCGCCAGCGTCATAGCTACGGGCTTTTTATTCTCTTTTACTATCATCTTCCCTGCTTAATCAGTTGTCTTATATATTCGTAAATTTTAAAATTTAGCGCATCCATTACCGAGTCTTTAGAGCCCGGATTTTTGATGCTTTGGTAGTTGAGATTCGTTACGTAATCCTTCCACGCACCCTTGTTTTTGACGCTTATGTAAAGGCTAATCTGCGAGTCGTAGAAATAATCTCTGTAATAATCGTCGTCGTCCCAAGGATCATAACCGAAGGGCATCCCCCAGCCCACGCCCACGCCCGTATATCTGTAATATCTGCCAAATCCCATACCGAAGCTAAATCTCGGATTATCCCACGATCTGCGCGAAAAATCCGCCTTGCGGAAATAGTTGAGATTGCCGCCGATTTGGACATTCGCCGCACTTTTATTTACGACCTTAAATCCGTCCGCACGCAGATGCTGGATCACTACTTGGGTTAAATTCGAATCCGTCGTCGAGGTATTGGTGAAATTTACGCTTATGAGTTTATCTTGCGGAAATTCCATAATGTGAAGCGGCTCGGAAGTGCGCACGATACCGCTATTTACGGGAACGTTTTTAGAGCAACCTGTAAAAATCAAAAACGCCGAAATGACCAAAAAAAGTGAAATTTTATTTTTCAAGACGGATCCTTTCGCTTAAGATTTCAAATCCTAAATTTGAGTGATTGTAGCATAAATTTAAAATTTTAATGTCAGCAAGAGGCGATTTTTTGAAATAATCTAACGGCGAATGGGCAAGAGTGGAATTTTTAAATAAAATTTTGCGCCGAGCGACCGCTAAATTTAAAGCCGCCGCTCGGTTGAAATTTCTGTAAAAGAGGCGGAATTTTAAATCGTAGGCGTTTAAAATTCCACAATCTTATAGGCTCACGCCGCGCGTAAGTACGCGCTTGCGATAAACATCCGAAACTCTGCTCGCGTCGCCCACGATTAGAGCGTTCGTGCAACAGATCGCCGCACACATCGGAACCTTGCCCTCTGCGATGCGGTTCTGACCGTATTTATGCAGTTCCTCGTGCGAAAACGTAGGCTCCGGTCCACCCGCGCACATAGTACACTTATCCATCGCACCTTTAATACCGAAAGCTCCGTCTCTAGGGAATTGCGGAGCGCCGAACGGACACGCGTAGAGGCAATATCCACAGCCGATACATTTATCTTTGTCGTGTAAAACGACGCCGTCGGTTCTGATATAGAAGCATTGAACCGGGCAAACCTGCGCACAAGGTGCGTCGGTGCAGTGTTGGCAAGCGATAGAGCTTGAAACCTCCTGCCCCTCTATGCCCTCGTTTAAAGTGATAACCTTGCGCCTATTGATCTGCACGGGAACCTCGTGCGCCGAGCTGCAGGCTACCTGGCAACCATAGCAAGCGATGCAACGCTCGACATCGACGTAAAATTTTAATCTTGCCGGCATTTTATCTCCTTATGCTCTTTCTAGTCTGCAAAGACCGGCGTTAAATTCCGAAATTTGCGTATTTATGTCAAAGCCGTAGTTCGTAATCGTATTTGAGCTCTCGCCTCTGATATATGGCTTAGTGCCCTCAGGATAGCGGTCGCTTAGATCCTCGCCCTGGAAAATTCCCGCGAAGTTATACGGCATAACAATACGATCAGGCGTTACGGCGTGCGAATAGATGCACTTGACTTTAATCTTAGTGCCTTGCGGCGAATGGATCCACATCATCTCACCATCTTTGATACCTTTATCAGCGGCAAGCTTAGGATTTACGTGCGCAAACATCTCCGGAGTAATCGCTGAAAGATACTTGCTCGTGCGCTCAATCATGCCCGCACCGCTTAAATTTACAAGCCTTAACGAGCTTACGATAGTAGGGAAATCCTTGCTCCAATCCTGCTTTTTCTGCTCGGAGATAAATCTCGTAAAGACGCGGAAATTTCGTTTTTGATCCGCAAAGGTCGGATATTTCTCCACTAAATCCCATCTAGGCGAGTGGATCGGTTCGCGGTGCTTTGGAATTTGATCCGCAAACTGCCAAACCTTGGCTCTGGCTCTTGCGTTTCCGCAAGGACAAATTCCAAACTCGCGGCATTTTTTAGCGATGATACCGCTATAATCGGTACTCCACGTAGGTCCCATCTTGGCTTTTTCTTCCTCGCTTAGCGTGATACCTAAAACCTGTTCGATATTTGCCTTGGTAATCTCCGCGTGTCCGCCTTGAATTTTTGATCCCGGAAGTGTAATGCTCTCGTCGGCTAGCTGCGAAACGCCGTCGTGCTCTAAGCCGAAGCGGTTTCTAAATCCCATACCTCCGTCGGCATAAGGCTTAGTTACGTCGTAAAGAATCGGCGTGCCCGGGTGTTGCGTATCCCAGCAAGGCCATGGAAGCCCGTAATATTCGCCCTCTACTTCTCCGCCTATGCCGCGCAAAGTATCGGGATCAAATAGATGCCAATTTTTCTGTTGTCTGCGAAATCTAGCTGCGGTACGACCGTTATTGCCAATACTTTGAGTATTGCGTGCGATCTCGTCGGTAGCGTCGTCCGGCCAAACAAAATCGTCTTTAACCTGCTTAAGCTCACCGTCAACGATGCCCATCTTCATGCCGCGAACGTATTCGTCGTAAAAGCCGAATTTTTTCGCGAATAAAAACATTACTTCTTGATCCTCTTTGCTCTCAAATAGCGGCTTAACGATCTGAGTTCTCCACTGACCGCTACGGTTTGTAGCGCTTAGATGACCTTCGCTTTCAAACTGCGTAGCTACCGGCAAAACATAAATTCCATCCGGTCTATCGTTTAGAATCGCCACTTCGTTTAAAAATGGCTCGGCGACTACCAGCATATCGATCTTACCTAATGCTTCTTGAGTCTCGCGAACGTGAGCCATAGAAGTAATTCCTGTGCCCTGCACCCAAAGAACGCGGACATTGCCACTACTTAAAACGGGCTCGTTTTTCAAAACGCCCTGCCACCATTTAGATAGCGAAAAGCCCTTTTCGTTGCGCCAGTTTATCACATCTTGCTCGATGCTCGGATCGTAGTGAAAATACTCGGTAAAATTCGTACCAGGCACTTTTTCACCCTGCTTTTCGTGCGGCTGCTTAGTAGAGACGGCAAATCTTTTAATAAACTGCTCATAATCTACGCCCCAACCTTTGCAGAAGTGCTTCCAAGCGTTATCGGCTAGCCCGTAATACGCAGGTAAGCTATCGGAGAGATTGCACATATCGGTAGCGCCCTGAACATTATCATGGCCTCTAAGGATGTTGCAGCCGCCGCCCGGCTTGCCCATATTGCCTAGTATGAGCTGCAAAAGAGCCAAAATTCTAGTATTAGAACTTCCGATCGAGTGCTGTGTAATGCCTAGAGCCCAGCACAAAGTAGCGGGCTTTGTGGTAGCGAACATCCTCGTAAATTCTATCAGTTCCTCTTCTTTGCAGCCGGTGACATTGGCTACCTCTTTAGGATCCCACTTCTCAGCTTCCGCCTTGATCTCATCTACGGCGTAGGTTCTGGTTTTTATTAGCTCCTTATCTTCCCAGCCGTTTTTGAAGATTAGATGCAGCATTCCGTACACAAACGCTATATCGGTTCCCGGACGAATTCTAATATACATATCGGCCTTAGCCGCAGTTCTAGTAAAATTTGGATCGACGACGACGATTTTTGCGCCGTTTCTATCGCGAGCTTGAAGAGCGTGCTTCATAGCTCCTACGGGATTTGCAACCGCGGAATTCGCACCTATAAAAAGGATCATTTTAGAATTTTTCGCCATATCGCCTACGTGATTTGTCATAGCTCCATAACCCCAAGTATTCGCCACACCGGCGACTGTTGCGCTATGTCAAATTCTGGCTACGTGGTCGTTGCTGTTTGTACCCCAAAAGGCTGCAAATTTTCTAAAATAATATGCCTGCTCGTTGCAAAATTTAGCCGAGCCCAAAAACACTACGCTATCTGGACCGTCCTCTTTGCGAACTTGAAGCATTTTATCGCCGATTTCGTTAACGGCTTGCTCCCAACTTATGCGCTCCCATTTACCGCCAACCTTTTTGAGCGGATATTTAAGACGCATTTTAGATTTGGTTAGATCGATTTGATCGATTCCCTTACAGCAGTGACTGCCCTGCGAGATCGGGTGATCTACTGCCATATCTTGGCGAATCCAGGTATTGGTGCTCTCATCCACTTGAGCCTCAATACCGCAGCCTACGGAACAGATCGAACATATCGTTCGCTTCATAACGGAACCTGGAAATGGGTTTTTGATCTCTTGCTCAGTAGCGGCTCTTAGCGTATTATTTTCGCCAAACGCAGCTACACTGCTCGCTCCTAAAGCGGCGAGTTTCAAAAACGATCTCCTTCCGATCGCATTCTCACTCATGAAAATTCTCCTAGTAAGCTACTTTATAGTATTTTTTCCACGCTTCACTTTCCCAGTAAAGCACCTCTTTTTTCGGCGATTTGCCACGAACGGTATCGCCATAGTCCTGCTCGCTTTTCGCTAGAGCCTGAGATGCGGCAATGCCCACGGCACCTACTGCGCCGATTTTTAGAGATTTTTTAAGAAAATCTCTGCGTTTGTTCTCCATGGTTTTCCTTTGTGAAGAAATCGCTTTAAATCTTTTATTGTAGTAACGCCTGTTACAAGATTTAAGTCTAATGAATTATAACGAAAAGGCAGTGAGATGGAAATTAAATTTTAAGTTACTTTTTAAATTTTATTTAAAATTCAAAATATAAAGTTCTAACTAAAAAACTACTCGCAAAACTAGAGTTTGCGAGTTTAAAATTTAACCGAAATTCTGCTTTTGCGTTAAGATTTTGGTTAAAAATTTTATTTATCAATCCAGATCAAAAATATCTTCCGGATTGGTAAATTTATTTTGATAGCCGCCTTTTTTGATCGCTTCTTTAACGACGCTGCGATCTTTCTTTTGCGGAGCGGCAAGCGCTAAAAGCGAGCGCTCAAGCGCAAAAAAGCTTCTCATTAGTGCGCCTAATGATTTGAAAAAATCCGCCCGCACATGCCCGCACAAAAGCTCGCTAAACTCATCCGCAAAGCTGTTGGTGACATTCGTAAAAAGCTCTAACGCCAGCGCTTCGCCGTCTTGCGCGCCGACGAAATTTTTAGCGCATTGCACGCTCGCAGTATTTTTACCATCCTGCGGGCCTATAAAATTTTTACTGCCATGCGAATCTACAGAATTTTTTCCGTCTTGTGCCGTCAAGCTCGCGCTATTCGTAAAATTTTGCTCGTTTGCCACGGAATTTTGTCCGTTTAAAACCGCGCTGTGTTTTGCAGCCGCGTCGCGCAGCAGAGTCGAATGCAGGTAAAAAATAAATCCCACATAATCCTCGCACTCCTTGCAAAGCTCCATATTACGGCGAAATTTACTCTTTTTTAGCACGTCGATTACCGCGACACGCATACGCCCATCGTCGCGTCCCTCGTCGTAGAAGCTCGCACTCATCGGCACGTTGGCGTATGAAAAATCAAAAAGCACGGAATTTTGCTCGCTTTTAAACGCTGCAAAATCGAATTGCGCCAAATTTTGAAATTCCACCTCATCGCTAGGCACAATGGGCGAGCTACGTAAAAACTCCAGCTGCTCCTTCCAACGCTTAAATTTCGCATCCGTTTCATAGAAAAAAAACGGAATTGCAAAAAATTCGTAGTAGTAGCTTCTTGCTTTGATTAAATTTGCATCCATTACATCGCCCCTTTTCTAGCATCTTCTATCTGTTTTTTTATCATTATTTTCGCCTTGCAATCGCCGCAGCAAAAAAGAGTCTTCATCTTTTCAGGCTCGTTTGCAAAATGCGCGCCCATCATATCCGCGATCTTCATCACGGCTTTACTCGTCGCAAATTCCTTACCGCATTCGATACATTTAAAAAGCTCGTCTTTGGCTAGCATTTTGTAATTAAAAAATCCCGGCTCAAGCTCCACGCCGCAAGGCTTAAGCTCGATCGTATCCTTTTCGGCGCAGCTTAGCACGCAGTAGTTGCACGTCGTGCAAAGCGAGGCATTGAGCTTAATTGAATTGTCGCTGTTGTCGGCATACAGCGCGCCGGTATTACAGGCGCCCACGCAGCTAAGGCATAGCGTGCAGCTTGCTTCGTTTATGTTTACTTTGCCAAATTTTAGCAACTCTCCGCTTTTTACGGCGCCGAAGCTGCCCTCGCCAACCATTGCGCTTACGCGTTTGGAAAAAATTTCTTTCTTGCTAAGGCCATGCTCGTTTATCGAAAGCCCCCACGGCTGCGCGCTTTGCGCCTGCTTTAGCGCCTCTTGCAGCTCGGCTAAATTTCGCGCTAAAAATACCGCGTCCTTGCCGTAGATCGCGCGAGAAATTCCATTGATAAGCTCCACCGCCTCGCGCGTGCTCTCGCCCACGTCTGCGCCGTAAACGATCACACTCGAGCCACTTTCTTGCATAGCGCTTAGCAAATTTACCTCATCTATTTGCTTGCTTCCAAAAATTCCAAACGGTAACACGCCGCACGGAAGCTGCGCTGCGGGTGCGGATGCGATTTCGCTCTCTGCGATGAGAAGCGGAATTTTGCCTGCATAGAGCTTTGCGATCTCGCCAAATACGCTTCGGGGCAGCTTGGCAAATTTCAGCGCGCCGCTAGGGCAGACGCTCACGCACGCGCCGCAACCGATGCA
>NZ_CALIIS010000115.1 GCF_938017705.1 uncultured Campylobacter sp. | reverse complement strand
ACAAAATCCGCCCGCTGCCAAAACTACGCCTTTTTTGGCTTTGATCGTCTTTTTCTCGCCGCTTGTATTTTCGACATCGTCTTTTAGACTATTTGGGTCAAATTTGTAGTTTTCTCTGATAATTACGCCCTCTACGCCGCCATCCTCGCCTAAAACGAATTCATCAAATTTTGCTCTTTGTCTAAGCTCCGCACCCTGTAAATTTTTAAAATACTCGACCATCGGCTGAACGATGCCCGAGCCGCTGCCGTTAGTAGTTTGAACGGTTCTTGGGACGGAGTGGCCTCCCAGATGCGAGAGTTTATCTATGTATTTTACGCCGCATTTTATGGTGAGCTTATACGCGTCTTGCGCGCGGGTAGCGATGGTATCGATGAGATCGACGTGGTTTAGGCCCCGACCCGCTTTCAGGCAGTCTTTGATAAAAAGCTCGTTGCTATCTTTCACGCCCTCTGCTTTTTGTTTGTCGTTATTGGGCACTGCAAATAAGCCGCCGTTGATGACGCTGTTGCCGCCGATGCGACCCATCTTTTCAAGGATCAGCACCTTATTACCCTTCTCGGCTGCGGTGATACCTGCTGCAAGTCCTGCAAAACCGGAACCAACGATAACTACGTCCCACTCCTCGTCAAATTTGACGTCTTTAGCGTTAACCGCAGCATTTGCGTTTACGGAGCCGAGCGCTAAAGCACCCGCGCCAACTAGGCTCATTTTGAGCAGATCACGTCTTGAAACGTTTTCCATGATGTCTCCTTTATTTTACCGTTATACGGTTTTTTTTGATGCCTAATTTTAGAGTTATTGTACCAAAAGTTAAATAAAAGCAAAATAACATTATTTAAAAATTGTTTTTAAATTTTAGAAAACCGCCGCCGCTAAAAAGCCGCTTATCGGCCACTTGCTAGTTCTAAATTTAGACAAATTTTAAATTTAAATCTCTACACAAAATTTTGTGCGCTATGAGAGTGTATTATAGGCCGGATAAAAGACCCGCAAAGCAGGTCTTCATTTCTCGCAAAGCTTGCCGCATGCATCGGCGCGGCATCTGCTGCAGTGAGTCATCTGCGCCATTGAGCCGCCGATGAGCTTTCGCATGCTGCGAATTTCTTCGTTTGAGGGCGATTTGATATTTGAAAAAGGCGTATCATGCACGGGGATCATCGCCATGCAGTTCATGATATCGGCCTGCCACTCCTTGGCCTTTCTCGCGATTTCGGGGACGTGATCCATATTGACGCCGGGGATTACGACCGTATTGATCTTAACGATCATGCGGGCTTCTTTTAGTTTGCGAATCCCTTCCTCTTGGCGCTCCCCAAGAATTCTAGCGCCCTCTTCGCCGTGGTAAATTTTGTTTCCGTGGCGCACCCACGCATAAATTTTGCCGCCTACTTCGGGCGTTACGGCATTAACGGTCACCGTCACGTGGCTCACGCCGATGCGCACGATATCATCCACATGCTCGGGCAAAGATAGGCCATTTGTGGATAGGCAAAGTAGGGCGTGAGGGAAGCGGGCCTTGCATTTTTCAAAAGTCGCTAGGGTCTTGTCGGCATCGCACATAGGGTCTCCTGGCCCTGCGATACCGATGACCGAGATATCCTGTCTAAATTTAAATAGATTTTCCACGTATAGCGCGGCTTCGTCCGGGCTTTGCACTCTCCCCGTTACGCCGGGACGATTTTCGTTGGCGCAGTCGTAGATGCGGTTGCAAAAATTGCACTGGATATTGCAATGCGGCGCTACGGGAAGGTGCACGCGCCCGTAGGCGGCGGACGCTTTTTTACTAAAGCAGGGGTGGTTGTCGAAGGAGGGTTTGGCGAAAAAATTCATCAATCTTTTTTCCTTCCGAATTTGATGGCGTCCGCGTGGCAAACGTCCATACAGTCGCCGCAGTTCGTACAGTTCATCTCGTCTGGTCTCGTGCCCATTTCGCATTTGCGCAAACAGGCGTTGCAGTTGTCGCAGGCGTCTGTTTTATAAACGCGAAATATTGAAATTTTACGCAGCAGCTCCATTATCCCGCCGCTAGGACAGGCGAAGCGGCACCATAAATTTGCGACGATCAAGGACGCGGCGATGAGGGCCACGACGACGGTAGTGCGAACCGCCCAGTACCAGTCGGAAAATTTAAAAGACATGATAACGGCGTTGAGATACTCGTCGCTGGTGCGGATAGGGATCATGACGCGAGGATTGCCGTAGATAAAATATACGCCCGCGCTAAGCAAAACGGCTAGAACCATGCCTATTTGCGCATATCGTAGCTTCCTGTTATTTTTTAGCTTAAGCTTAAAAGCGGCAAATTTGCCCAGCATTTGATTTACGAATCCGCCAGGGCAAAGCCAGCCGCAAAACGCGCGCCCGAGGAAAATAACCAGCACGGGTATAAACAGCCAAAAGCCGAAAAACACGGTCGCGATCCGCCCCCAGCACGTAACGATCGGACAGGACTGGCAGTTTACGAAAGGCACGATAAATGGGCATCTAAAAATCCCGTAATACGCCCATTGCCCGATCGCGCCGATAAAAATCAGCTGCACCAAGCGACGAATTTTAGTTAGCCTAGAGACTTTTTTCATCTTTGCCATATTTACAATACTAAACATCTTTTACACCAAACCTTTCTATGAGTTCAAGCCCGCGCGCCGAATGGATGGAGGTAAAGCCGTGCTGCTCGAAAATTTCCTGCCCCTCCACGGAGCAGACAAAGTCCGCGAAGTCGTCGGCTAGCTTCTCGTCCTTTACGTACTTCATGATATTTAGCGTAAAGGTAAGCGGCCCGGGCGGGATGAGTTTCTCGTCGATCGGCATATATTCGATTTTGTCTTTAAACCTATCGTGCGTCGTTAGGCGCTTTTCGATGATGGACGCATCGCCCTTGCCCTCTAGCAGATCGCACATCATAGTAATTACGCACGCTCCGTTAGAGATCATATTTTTCATGACCGGCTCAGTAAGGCCGGAATTTTTCAAAATTCCCTTTACTGGTCCGCTACCTGGAGGTGAAGCCCTTAGCGGCAGCATCACCCGCACGCCGGGTTCCGCTAGATCCTTCAGATCGCGAATGCCCGCGGGATTTCCCTTCGGCACTACTAAAACGTAGTCGGTAAAACATAGCGGTCTAAAGCGAAGGCTAAGGCCAGCCTTGCGTAGTTTTTGGCTTAGCTCCAAAACGCGAGCTCCGAAAACCTCTGTCTTGCCCTGCAAGGCTAGCAGCGACTTCCCGAGCGCCCCCGCAAAGGCGCCGGTGTACTGGATATTATGCCCCGTTTTGGACTCGTACGCCTGATTTATCTGCGCAAAAGCCTCAGATAGCCCTCCGCACGACCAAACCTGCAATGAATCGGGCTTAAACGGCGTGAAGCCGGCGAGCATCGATTCGGGTCTGGCGATGGCTGCCGCTGCCAAAGCTCCTTTTAAAAAGCCGCGACGAGATGCGTCTATCTCTTTAAATTTCATGCAATCTCTCCTTTCTTTGGATTGTTAAATTTACAAAGCTCTTTATTTCAAAATTTAGAGCAACCTAGCTTAAAGCAGCTCTATAAACGCCTCTAAACGCGTGCGAATTTGCCCCACGTCCTGCTTGGAGTAGTCCGTCTCCAGGCTCATATAGTTCGCCCCCGCTTCGCGGCTTGCCTCTTTGATCCTGTTCGTCTCTATTGCGTAGGTGTGACAGCCGCTTAACACGACGTCGACGACGCCGTGGGCTTGATATTCGCGTACGAAATCCTTGATAACCTCTGAGCGTGCGTCGTTTTGATACATCACCGAACATGGAATTTTAAGGTAGCGTTCGGCGATATTTGCGACCAGATCGCCCTTTGTTTGCACTTGGTTTTGATAGCCTTTGGTGCCGGAGCAGTTTTCAAAGGCTACCACGTCCGCGCCCAGCTCCTCTATCTGCTTGATAACCTTTTCATACACGCCTCCGCTTGGACAGCCGGTGATGATGATCCGCTTTTTGCGAGTTTTCGGCGGCGTCATCTCCTTCGCGGCGGCTATGTAGGCGCGTATCATCTTAAGCTTTTCGCGTTTATCGTATATGAAGTCGCTCGCAAATGAAATTTGATGAATTTCGCTGCCCGCTACCGGCATCGGATTTAGTTTGCCAAGCTCTAAAAGCTCCAACATCACCTTGCGCTCTTCGTTGTAAATTTGCACCGCATCGAGCAGCGCTTCATCGGTGATTTTCGTATCAAATTTTTGCTCTAAAACTTTGCGAAATTCTCTAAGCTCGTCGGTAAAAAGCTCCAAGCTCTTGCCACCGGTCATATTCGGCAGCTGCAGCACGTGGACGTCCTTGTGCTTTGCCAGCAGCTCATACATCTTTTTCTTGCCGTCGCAGGTCGTTTCGCCTATGACGAGATCGCTGGCGTTCATATAGGGGCATTTTTTAGTAACTGCGTAGCCGTAGCTTGCCTTGATCAGCGGGCAAAGATTGCGCGGAAGCTCCGCGTGAGCGGCGTCTATCGGGCTCTCGTCATAGGCGCAAAGCCCAACCGGCACGGCGCCTGCGGCGTAAATGAGCTCCTTTGGCGAATAGGTGCAAAACATTCCCACTACGTGTTTGCCTTGCTCTTTTAGATCGTGCAGAGCCATTGCGTTGCGCTTTTTAAGCGCGTCAAAATCCATCTTCATCTCGTCTCCTTTGAAATTTCATTTGCTTTGCGTGCGCCGATAAGCGAAGCGCCCATCGCGCCGCAGTAGATTGCGTTTTCGTGAGTAAAAATTTCAGCCCCCAGATGCTCGCCTAGAAGCTGTTTGAAGAGCGGCACGTTGCTAAGCCCGCCGCTTAAAAAATAAATTTGATTTTCCAGCCGTTTGATGAGAGAGGCGACCTTATGCGCGGATGAGTCCACGATGGCGTAGGCGATCTCGCTCGTTTCGGCTCCGTTTGCGCTTAGCGAGACGATCTCGCTCTCGGCAAAAACAGTGCAGGTCGAGCTTAGCTTGATCGCGGGATTTTTGCGGGCGGTTTTGTAAATTTCGCTTAGCTCTAACCCCAGGCGGCCCGCACTGATCTCTAAAAATTTGCCCGTGCCCGCCGAGCATTTGTCGTTCATGATAAAATCCGCGGGCTTGCCGTTTTCGATCTTGATTGCTTTTGTATCCTGCCCGCCCACGTCGATGACGGTGCAATCAGGCTCAAACAAAAAGTGCGCCCCAAGGCCGTGGCATAAAATTTCGCTCATGCTAAGCTGCGCGTACTCCACGCTGACGCGTCCGTAGCCCGTAGCCGTCACGAAGCCCTCGCCGTAGCCTTTTTGCTCCAAATTTTGCTTGATCTGCCGCGCGACCTTGACCGCGCTAAAGCCGCTTGGCAGCAAAAATAGCTCGCAAAATTCGCCGCACTCGTCCATAACGGCGACCTTTGATGACGCCCCGCCGATGTCGATACCGATAAAATGCATAAAATTTAAATCCGTCGAAAAATATTTCTACGCCGTAGAACTTTATCGCAATCTTAGCTTTTTAAGACTTTTATATCGCTGAAATTTAGCGCGGCGGGCGGCGCGGATTAAATTTAGCCCCTCGGCGCGTTTTGAATTAGTTTTAAATTTAGATTTAAATTTAGCGCTCACGGGCGATTAGAATTCCGCTTAAAATCACCACCGCGATGCCCGCTAGCACTATCGGACCGGGCAGCCGATCGCCTAGCATAATTCCAAGCGCCATGCTAAAGAGGATGTCGCTATAGCTGATCGCCGCGACGATGCCAGCTTTGCGCGAAGCGGCGTAGGCGCGCGTCATGTAAATTTGGAAGTAGATCCCGCTGACACCCAGAAGCGCCACGAGTACCCAGCCAAAAAGGCTTGGCGGGTTGAAATAAGCAAGTCTCGCCAAATCCGCCCCGCTGAAAAGTCCTAAAATTTTGACCTCGCTATCACCGAGCGCCCAGCCCGCAGCCATCATCATCGCGCTTAAAAAGGTAGCGGAGGAGACAAAAACCAGCACGATGAGGTTGGTGGCGTAGTGTTTGCGGAGCTCGCGCACGCTCGTGTATGCAAGCCCCGCGCACATACCGCCGAAGATTCCCACCGCGTCGGTTACGCTGATGCCGATGTGCGGGCGCACGACGAGTAAAATTCCGCCAAATCCGAGCAGTATCGCAAACCAGCCCTTAGAGCTTAGCTTTTCGCCTAAGAAAAACGCCGAAAATAGCGCGGTGAAAATGGGCGCCGTCTTTTGGAAGGTAAAAGCAGTGCCAAGATCGATGTGAGCGATATTGTAGAAGGTCGCTAAGATCCCGCAGCTGCCGATAAAGCCGCGAAATGCAAGCAGCCACGGCTTGCCGCCCGGACCCAGATTTTTTACCCGCCGTAGCGAAAACAGCACGATTGCGATGCCCACGACGTTGCGGAAAAACACAATCTCGGCGCTACTCATCCGCTCTGCCATGACCTTGGCTAGCGCGCCGTTTAGTGCGAAATAAAAGCTTGCTACGAGCATATAGTAAACGCCAAGATGTTTCAGCCAAAATGTGGAGTAAAATTTCTGCTTCACGCCGTCCTACTTTCGGTTCGCGACGAGCGCGCCCGCGGCGATGATGAGCGCCATACCCACAAGCGCCATGAAACCAGGCAAGGCGTCGCCTAGCAGCAGCCCAAATAGCGTCGAAAAGATGATGTCTGCGTAGCTGATCGTAGCTACTATGCCCGCTTTGCGCGTCGCGGCGTAGGCCTTGGTGACGTAGGTTTGATAAAACAGCCCCAGCAGCCCCAAAAGCACGGCAAAGAGCCAGCTCTGCGCGTTTGGAATTTTAAATTTAGAAAGCATAAAGCTCAGCGCGGGCGCGTCTATAAATTCCGCCGCGATCATAAGCGCTACGGGCATCAGCGTGCCGGCAAGAAGCGCAGAGAGGATGATCGTATCGGAGCTATAGTATTTACGTAGCCCGCGCACGGAGGTAAGCGCCATTGCGGCGAATAATCCGCTTAAAATTCCAAAAATATCGCTCGGTTGCAAGCCAAACTGCGGCTGAATTACCAAAACGATGCCCACAAATCCGAGACAGACCGAGAACCAGCCCATCGCGCCGAATTTTTCGCCGAGGGTAAAATACGCGATGATCGCCGTCCAAATGGGTGCCGTTTTTTGAAAGGTAAATGCCTCGCCGAGGCTGATGTTGGCGACATTATAAAAAAATACCATCAGCCCCAAAATCCCGATAATGCCGCGAAACGCGAGCGTAAAAGGATGACCGCCTTTGTTTGCGAAGCGCGCCGCGCGGGGACGCGCTTTGATTTTATAAAGCAGGATCAAAAGTCCAGGCAGATTGCGAAAGAGCACGACCTCAAGCGATGAAATTTGCGCGCCCAAAAGCTTGGCAAAAACGCCCGTAAGAGAGTTGTAAAAGCACGCCATCAGCATATAATACACGCTTAGATGGTGCAGCAAGAAGTTGTTGTATTTCATCGCGTCCCTTTAAATTTGCGGAATTATACACGCATAATGATTAAATTTTAATATTCCGCCGTTTTTAATCTCACCCTCGCCGCACCGCCCGCTTCTAATCCTCGCTGCATCATCACTTTTAATCTTGCCGCGCCGCCTGTTTTTGCGCGTTTGAGCACAACGGCTCGGTTTTGTACTTCGGCGCTTGAATACGCGGAATAGTCAAAATTTACGCAGCTGCGGGTTTTTATGTTTTCGCGCGGTTGTGCCCGTTTTTGTGCTTCGACCGCTAGCTTTCGCACTTAGACCGAGGTTTTTAAAATTTATAAAATTTACGCATCGCCCCGTTCTGTGCCGTCTGAGGCGATGGATCGCACGCCTTGGCGTCTTTTACGAGCGGCATCCTCGCTAGTGCTGCGATAAATTTCGCTAAATTTAGCGCCTAAATTTCATAAAATTTTACCGCTTAGCTCCGCGAGCGAGCGCGTAGAATTTGGCTTTAATCTATTTTTGGTTATAATCGCGCCAAAAACTACAAGGACGAACGTGAAAAGTTTGATCATCATCGGGCGCCCCAACGTCGGCAAGTCGAGCCTTTTTAACCGCCTAGCGGGCGCTCGCATCGCCATCACGAGCGACGTTGCGGGTACGACGCGCGATACCAATAGAGCCGAAGCCGAAATTTTCGATCGCCGCGTGCGCGTGATTGATTCGGGCGGCTTGGACGATACCTCCGAGCTGTTTGCGCGCGTGCAGGCTAAGACGCTAAGCGAGGTCAAGAGCGCGGATTTGATAATCTTTATGACGGACGGCAAGCTATTGCCGAGCGACGATGAGCGGCGGATATTTTTCTCGCTGCAGAGACTTGGCAAGCCCATCGCCTTGGCGGTCAATAAAATAGACGGCAAGCGCGACGAGGAGCGCAGCTGGGAGTTTAACGAATTCGGCGTTAAATTTTTCCCGATCTCCGTCTCGCACAACAGCGGCATCGACGAGCTGAAAGAGTGGATATACGGCTTCTTGGACCCTGCGCCTGCGCAGCAGGACGAGGATGAAATTTTTGATGATTTTATAGAGGGCTTTAACGACGAGGGCGAGCCGAAAGAGGGGCGCGACGAGGAATTTTACGCTAGTAAAACCATCGGCGTGGGTATCATCGGGCGGGTAAACGTCGGTAAATCGAGCCTTCTAAACGCGCTTGTGGGCTCGCAGCGCTCGGTCGTGAGCGATTATGCGGGCACGACGATCGATCCGGTGAACGAAAGCACGGAATTTGAAGGGCGCACGCTTGAGTTTATCGACACGGCGGGCATTCGCCGCCGCGGTAAGATCGAGGGCATCGAGCGTTTCGCGCTAAATCGCACCGAAAAAATTTTACAAAACTCCGACATCGCGCTTTTGGTGCTTGACGCAAGCGAGCCGCTAAACGAGCTGGACGAGCGCATCGCGGGGCTTGCGGCTAAATTTGAACTCGGGCTCATCATAGTTTTAAACAAATGGGATCTTTGCGAGCGCGATTACGACGAGTTTTGCCGCGATCTGCGCGATAGGTTTAAATTCCTTTCCTACGCGCTGATCATCAGCGTCAGCGCGACGGACAGGAAACGAATCCATAAAATTTACCCGCTCATTTTGGAGGTTTATTCAAATTTCACGCGCAAGCTCGGCACCGCAAGGATCAATGAAGCGGTAGAAGCCGCGATAAAGGCGCATCCGATACCTCGCGAGCGGGGCAAATCGGTTAAAATTTACTACGCCGCGCAGATCGGCTTTGCGCCGCCGAAGATCGCCCTTGTGATGAACCGCCCGCAAGCGCTACATTTTAGCTACAAGCGCTATTTGATGAACAGGCTGCGCGCGAGCTTCGCTCTTTCGGGAAGCCCGCTAGTGCTGCTGCCGCGCAAAAAAGGGGAGAGCGATGAAGAGCGGTAACATCGTGCTCATCGGCTTTATGGGGGTCGGCAAGGGCACGGTAGCACGGGCGCTAGCTGTGCAAAGCGGGATGTTTGCGCTTGATTGCGACGATATGATCGAAAGCTACGCCAATAAAAAGATCGGGCAAATTTTTAAAGAGCAGGGCGAGCAGAGCTTCAGAAAGATGGAAGAGGGCCTTGCGAAATTTTTAGAAAAGTCCGTCCACTGCGCCGTGATCTCCACCGGCGGCGGCTTTTACGCCGTGAAAAATTTAAATAAAATCGGCACCGTCGTGTATCTGAAATCAAGCTTTGAGGGGATCATTAATCGCTTAAAAAACAGCGAAAACGCGGAGAAAAAATTTGCCAAGCGCCCGCTGCTAGCCGATCTGCAAAAGGCCGCGGCGCTGCATGCCGAAAGAGACGGGGCGTATGAAAAAAAGGCCGACATCGTAATCAACGTCGAAAATAAAAGCGTAAAAAAGATCGTAAAAGAAATTTGCTCCGCCTGCGACGGGCTAAATTTAAAGGGGAAAAAGATGTCTAAACAAAAGTGCCCGGGCGGCGGCAAAAATTCCAAGTCGCACGGAAAAGAGAGTAAAGGCGATAAGCTTGAAAAGAAAGAGGCGCTAAAGCAAAAGCTGCGCGAGCTACTAGAGGGCTTAGAACGCGAGGAAATTCCAAAGCGAGTGATCGCGTGGCACTTCGATCTTTACGAGCCTTACGCGCTTGAGCTGGCGGGATCGAGTAGTTATGACGCGGATGACGACGACTGGGCGTGCGAGGACGAGGATGAGTTTTATCCGCAAAGCTCGCGCTTGCAGCTTGAATTTTTAAATGAGCTTTCGTGGCGACAGGTTTTAAAAATGCTCGTGCAGGCTCTGCGCGAGCTGCGAGAGCAGATGCCAGATGCAAAAATTTTTAAGTGCAAGCACGTTGCCGCAGGCTTCGTAGACGGCGATCTGATTTTGATTTAAAGGAGCAACGATGAGAATTTTAACGGGTCTTCAGCCCAGCGGCAAGCTGCATTTGGGCAACTACTTCGCGAGCATCAAGCAGATGGTGGATGCGCAAAACGCGGGCGAGCAGATGTTTATGTTTATCGCAAACTACCATGCGCTCACGTCCGTAAGCGACGGTGCAAAGCTTAAAAATTCCACCTATGAGGCCGCCGCAGCGTTTTTGTCTCTCGGGATCGATCCGAAAAAGACGGTGTTTTGGGTACAAAGCGACGTGAAAGAGGTGCTAGAACTTTACTGGATTTTAAGCGGATATGCGCCGATGGGGCTGCTCGAGCGGGCGCACGCATACAAAGACAAGATCGCCAAGGGCTTTGAGAGTAAGCACGATCTGTTTAGCTACCCCGTGCTGATGGCGGCGGACATCCTGCTATACAGTGCGGAGGTCGTGCCTGTGGGCAAGGATCAGATCCAGCACGTCGAGATCGCCCGCGACATCGCGCTTAAATTTAACAACGCCCACGGCGAAATTTTAACTATTCCGCAAGCGCGCATAAACGATGAAGTGGCGATCGTGCCGGGCACCGACGGCGCGAAGATGAGCAAGAGCTATGGCAATACGATCGATATTTTTGCAGATGCCGCAACGCTAAAGAAGCAAATTTCAAGTATCGTAACGACCTCCGAGCCGCTAGAGGCGCCTAAGCAGTGGCGCGGATGCAATGTCTATAATATCGCGAAGCTGTTTTTAAGCGAAGCGGAGCAGACGGAGCTACAGGCTCGCTACGAGCGGGGCGGTGAGGGGCACGGGCACTTCAAGGCGTATCTAAACGAGCTCGTGCTTAGCTACTTCAAAGACGCGCGGGATAAATTCGAATACTATCAAAGCCACCGAGAAATTTTAGACGAGATGCTAAGACAGGGCGCGCAAAGAGCGGCTGCGACGGCTGCTTCATTGATGCAAAAGGTTCGCGCTGCCGTAGGGATTTATCGCTAAGGAGAGTGAGATGACGGATTATGCTAGAGAAATTTTATCTGACGGCAAGTTGCTTCGACAGAAGCTGGAAATTTTCTTGCAAACCCCTAGCAAGGTTGAAATTTACGCACGCGCCTGCGAGAAATTTTTCGCTGCGGGTAAGCAGCGCGAGTTAAATTACGTAAGTACGTGGAGCTGGTGGGGATTTTTCGGCACGCTGTTCTTTTTTCTGTACCGCAAGGAGTATAAAATTGCCGCAGCCCTATTTGCCGTTATGGTAATTTCTTGCTTCGTTCCGTTTTTTGATGGACATGATAGAACTATAGGAACGGCGATTAGCGTCAGTAGCGGGACTATGGCGAAATATTACGTTTGCGATAGTTTTGTTTCATTGTTAGATAAACAGGACGACGAAGCCCTAAGAAAGGGCGGCGGCGTGAATAGATGGGCGATATGGCTCGCGGTAATATTTTACGCTTTTGTCGCAATTGTGTTTGCGCTAATAATTTCAAACGGCGGCAAAGTTTAGCCGTTTTAAAGGGCTTCTGCGCTTAAAATAGCTAAATAAATTTTAAAAAGGAGTAAGAATGAAAGCGATCGTAACGGTAATCGGTAAGGACAAAGTTGGCATAGTGGCGGGCGTTTCGGCTAAGCTAGCGCAGCTTGGGCTAAACATAGACGACATCAGCCAGACGGTTTTGGACGAGTTTTTTACGATGATGGCGGTGGTTTCCAGCGACGAAAAGCAGGACTTCACGGCTCTAAAGGGGGAGCTAAACGAGCTTGGCGAAAAGCTAAAAGTAAAGATCAACATCCAAAGCTCGGCGATCTTTGACGCCATGCACAACATCTAAGGCGCCGATATGGACATCAAAAACGTAACCGAAACGATCGCGATGATCGAGGAGCAAAATTTCGACATCCGCACGATCACGATGGGTATCAGCCTGCTTGACTGCATCGATCCCGATATCGACAAGGCGGCGGAGAAAATTTACGCCAAGATCACCGACAAGGCGCGCGATCTCGTAAAGGTCGGCAATGAAATTTCAGCAGAGCTTGGTATCCCGATCGTAAATAAGCGCGTCTGCGTAACGCCTATCGCCATCATCGGCGCAGCGACGGATGCCGCAGACTACGTCCCGCTAGCTAAGGCGATGGATGAGGCGGCCAAAAAGGTCGGTATCGACTTTATCGGCGGCTTTTCGGCGCTCGTGCAAAAGGGCTACGCAAAGGGCGATAAAATTTTAATCGACTCCATCCCTGCCGCGCTCGCCGCGACGCAGAAGGTCTGCTCGTCGGTAAATATCGGCTCGACCAAGACGGGCATAAATATGAGCGCGGTCGCCGATATGGGGCGCGTGATCAAAGAAACGGCGCGGCTTTCCGATCTTGGCGCCGCCAAACTCGTCGTGTTTGCTAACGCCGTCGAGGATAATCCGTTTATGGCGGGTGCATTTCACGGCGTGGGCGAGGCCGAGGTCGTCATAAACGTGGGCGTATCGGGCCCCGGCGTCGTTAAACGAGCGCTTGAGAAGGTGCGCGGTCAAAGCTTTGACGTGGTCGCCGAGACCGTAAAAAAGACGGCGTTTAAGATCACGCGCATCGGACAGCTCGTCGGTCAAATGGCGTCTGAGCGCCTTGGCGTGAAATTTGGCATCGTCGATCTCTCGCTAGCTCCAACCCCTGCAGTGGGTGATTCGGTCGCGCGCGTGCTTGAGGAAATGGGCTTAGAGCGAGTCGGTACGCACGGCACGACGGCAGCTTTGGCGCTACTAAACGACGCGGTCAAAAAGGGCGGCGTCATGGCGTGCAACCAAGTAGGCGGACTTAGCGGCGCGTTTATCCCCGTCTCCGAAGACGAAGGCATGATCGCTGCAGTGCGCGCAGGCTCGTTAAGCTTAGAAAAGCTCGAAGCGATGACTGCGATCTGCTCGGTGGGGCTCGATATGATCGCAATACCCGAGGATACGCCCGAGCAGACGATCGCCGCTATCATAGCCGACGAGGCCGCGATCGGCGTGATAAATCAAAAAACGACCGCCGTGCGCATAATCCCAAAAGGCAAAGAGGGCGACACGCTGGAGTTTGGCGGCCTGCTCGGTAGCGCGCCCGTGATGAGCGTAAATAAAAACTCCTCGGCTGACTTCATCGCTCGCGGCGGCCAGATACCGGCTCCTATTCATAGTTTTAAGAACTAAATTTAACCGGCCTAAGGAGGAAAGATGAGAGCGTTTGCGTTATTTGTGGCAGCTTTGCTTTTTAGCGGCTGCTCCATAATCTCGGCGTTTTATAGCAAGGAGAAAAAATTCGAGCTGGCGGGCTTGGGGCAAGACGGGGTCTATAGGACCTCGGACGGCAGCACAGACACGCTAATAAAAATAATGTCCGCCCGCACAAAAGAGGGCGAGCCGTATCGTATAATCCACACGCTGGAAATTCCTAAAAATTCTACCCAAACGGATTTTGATAGCAACGATAAAGAGGTATTTAAAATAGACTGCTCAAAGAATTATTGCGAGCCTAAATACGACGAGGAGCCGAAAAGAATTGCCATTTCTTGGCCTGCGCCGAATGGGGGCGGCGTTTTTGACGGCGTCATATATCTAAAAAATTTACGGCTCGTAAAGGCGTATTAAATTTGCGGATTTAAAGCGTGTAAAATTCGTAAAACTTAGCGAGTAAAATTCTAAGTCGCCGCGATGGATTTTTTTTGGGCTTTAAATTATGTGCTGCGGGCGTGGAATTTCGGCTTGAAATTTCGGCTTGAAATTTTACGGTGCGCTGTCTCTATGGCGCGATCCCCGCGGCGCGCTAAAATTTTAAAATTTCGTCGTAAGACGCGGCGTTAAAATTTCATCGCCGCGCGAGACGGACAGCGGCGGGTCTTTTGAAATTTTAAATTTTAAAGCGACTTTCATTAAGATTTTAAAATTTAAAAGCAACCTGTTTCGTTATCATTGCTCGTCCGCTTAAGAAGCGAGCGGGATTCTATTTTGGCGCGGATTAAATACAGCGCGCAAAACGGTGCGGCGTCAAAATTTTAAAAGACGAGTGAAAATAAAATGCAAAAAATGGCTTGGGAATTTAGCGAGTTTGAAAAGGTCGCAACGGACGAGGGCTTTATTTGGTATGCGGAGCTGGAATTAAAAAGCGAAAGCTTCGGCGAGGTGTCGTTTTGTCTTGTGTCTGCGGATACGGCGGATGCGGACGATGAGACGATTTCACTCGCGCAGCGCATCGCCCGAGACATCAATCGGTACGTAAAAGATGCCCTCGCCTTCCTGTGAGACGAGCTTAGGCGCGAGTATCGTTTGGGTGAAGATGAGCTTAGGCTGCTTGACGCGCCCGTTTGCGATCTGCCGTTTGAGCTTCCGCAATGCACGTTTTACGCGCGCGATACGCAGTGGCTGATGAGATTTGTCGAGGGTGCGCTTGATATTTGCGAGCCTTTCGGAATCGGGGTGATTTTCGAGGGCGAAAGACCGCTGCGCGTAGAAAATTTAGAGCTTAGCAGAGAGTATTAACCGCGGATAAAATTTTAAATTTAGAGGCGATTTTAAAATTTACACAGCGCGCAGATCGGCGCATTATGACGCGCTCTCGCGGATAAATTTAAATCGCAGCTTCTTGTCGTTTTGAAATTTTGTGGCGCACTGCAGCGGCTAAGATACGCTTCGATAAACGCCATCTAAATTTCATTTCCCGCGCCGTTCAAATACTTCGTTCGTGCCCTTAAAAGCGAGCGTTTATGACCGCGGCGCGAATGTAGGTGCAGGCAGGTTTGGAATTCTACGTAAAATTTTGAAAGTATCCGCGCGCAATGGCAAGTAAAAAGCGCGCGGCGGTATAGAGTGGGGTAGTGCGACTGCTGTAAATCGGGCTCGTAAATTGCGGATCGAAAGCGAGTTGAAACAAAAAGCTCGGCGCATAGATTTACGGATCGCGCGTCTAGCGCGGTAGGGGGGGCGGAGTAAAATTTTTCGCGAGAAAACGAGAAAAATCGATGTATAAATTTCGCGCGCAAACTATCTTAAATTTAACGAGCAAATTTTAAAACCGCTCTCGCAGCAATCCGCCTCAAACTATCTAAAATTTAATGAGTAAATTTTAAAATTTCACCTTGCGGCATTCCTGCGCGAATTATTTAAATTTAATGATTAAATTTCAAAACTCGCCGTCTCGCATCGCGCCCAAATTTACGCTCTGCCTGACGATATTGGGCGCGCAAATTTCGCTCTGTGTACGCGCGCAAATTTCGCGCTCCGCCAGGTGGAATTTAACGCGCAAATTTCACGATGTTTCGGGCCTTGCAACTTACAGCTTCCTAAGTTTTGCGATCTCATCGCGCAGCGCTGCGGCCTTTTCAAACTCCAGCGCGGCTGCGGCGTCGAGCATCTGCTTGCGAAGCTCCTTTACGATCTTGGCGCGCTCGGCGGCTGGCATTTTTTCGAGATTAGCACCCTTTCTTAAAATTTCGGTGCCGTCCTCGATCTTTAGGCTCTCCTCGATATTGCGGCTCGCAGAATGCGGGGTTATGCCGTGGGCGCGGTTGTATTCATCTTGAAATTTGCGACGTTTTTGGGTGATGTCGATCGCCTCTTGCATCGAGGCGGTGATCTTTTTGCAAAACATCACGACCTGCCCGTGCACATTTCGCGCGGCTCGCCCCATCGTCTGAATGAGGCTCGTGCGCGAGCGCAAAAAGCCCTCCTTATCGGCATCCATGATCGCGATAAGGCTTACTTCGGGCAGATCGAGCCCCTCGCGGAGCAGATTTATACCGATTAGCATATCGTATTCGCCGCTGCGAAGGCCGCGGATGAGCTCGTTGCGCTCGATCGCATCGATGTCCGAGTGCATATATTTGACCTTAAGCCCAAGCTCCAGATAGTATTTGCTCAGCTCCTCCGCCATCTTTTTGGTTAGCACGGTCACTAAAATCCGCTCGCCGCGCGCGATGACCTCCTTTGCCATATCGTGTAAAATTTCGACCTGGTTGTCGCTGTCTTTTAAGATAATCTGCGGATCGAGTAGTCCCGTCGGGCGCAGTATCTGCTCATATACGGCTCCGCGGCTAAGCTGTAGCTCGTAATCATTTGGCGTTGCGGAGACGAATAGGAATTTCGCTTTTTTATTGATAAACTCATCAAACATCAGCGGGCGGTTATCAAGTGCTGATGGCAGGCGAAAGCCGTACTGCACGAGCGTTTCTTTGCGGCTGCGATCTCCTGCAAACATCCCGCGAAACTGCGGCAGGCTCACGTGACTTTCATCGACGATGACGAGGTAGTCCTTGCCCTTGCTCTCGTAGTAATCAAAGAGCGAATAGGGCGTCTCGCCTGGTTTTTGACCGGTCAGATAGCGCGCGTAGTTTTCGATCCCCTTGCACATCCCCGTAGCGCCCAGCATCTCAAGGTCAAATTCCACTCGTCCTTTCAGCCGCTGCGCCTCTACGAACTTGCCCGCGTCCTCGAAAAATTTTAGCCTCTGCTCAAGCTCCTCCTCGATCCCTTTGATCGTCGACTTCAGACGCTGCTCGCCCACGATGAACTGGCTCGTCGGGTAGAGAATAAATTTTTTGACGCTCTGCGTCTTTTTGTTTTCGAGCACGTCCAGATGATACATCGCCTCTATCTCGTCGCCGAAAAACTCGATCCTAAACGCCTCGTCGTTAAAATACGCGGGGTAGATGTCGATCACGTCGCCGTTTACGCGAAAATTCCCGCGATCAAAAAAGTCGTCGTTGCGTTTGTAGCCCATATCGACGAGCTTGCGAAGCAAAAATTTAGTGCTAAATTTTGATCCGATCTCAAAAAACAGCACCATGCCTTTGTATTCGGCGGGATCGCCCAGGCCGTAGTTTGCCGAAACCGACGCTACTGTGATGACGTCATCGAAGCTCAGCAAACTCGCAGTGGCGCTTAGTCGCAAGCGCTCGAGCTCAGCATTTACGTCGCTGTCCTTTTCGATGAAAAGATCCTGTCTAGGGATGTAAGCTTCGGGCTGATAGTAATCGTAGTAGCTGATGAAGTACTCGACGTGATTTTGCGGGAAAAAGCCCTTAAATTCGCTATAAAGCTGCGCTGCGAGGGATTTATTATGCGTCATTACGAGCGCGGGAATTCCAAGCCTCTTAATAATATTTGCCATGGTAAATGTTTTACCTGAGCCGGTAACTCCGAGAAGGGTTTGGTATTTGTTGCCGCTTTGAAAGCCCGCGACGATGCCTTCGATCGCTTTTTCTTGATCCTCGCTCGGAGAGAATTTGCTCTCGATTTTAAAATTTTGCAAAATTTTTCCTTTTTTAAAGCCAAATTTGGGTAATATCTTTACTTAAAATTATATCAGAAAAAGGCGAAATAATGGAATCAATCTTTGACGAAGAGAAAAAGGTCGAGGGCTTAAGCAATAAAGTAGCTGAGCTGATTAGGCGCTATAGCGAGGCTAGGGACGAAAACGAAAAGCTACGCACCGAGCTAGCGACGATCAAGGCGCAAAATGAGGCCTTGGGGATGCAGCTCGGCACGCTAGAAAACGATCTAGCGTATCGCAAGATGAGCGACGAGGATCTAAGCAAGCAGATCGACGACGTTTTAGCAGGCGATAATTTAGGCGAGAAATGAAAGAAATTTCGGTTCAGCTGACGAGTAAGTCTTTGACGAAAAAATACGCGATAAGCCTGGATGATGACTTTGCAAAGGTCTTCGGCAGAGACTGGCGGATTTTAACTCGTGGCAGCGATCATCTGGATGCGGGCGAACTACTTGAAGCCTATATCCAAAAAAGCTATGAAAATTTCATGCTTAATAAAAAAATAGATGCCTTGGTAAAGGACATCGACGAAGGAGTAAAATGATGAAAATGAGAAAAGGTGCGGCAGTAGGCGGCGGCGTAAGCGGGATAATATTTTTAGCGATTATAATCTTCGTGATAGTAAAAATAATATATCCTAAATTAAGCGGTGCTAAGGATGAGGTTTTAGTAAAAGCTTACGCAGTCGAGCTTGAAGGTGTATTTAAGGATATACAAAGAGATTACCTCAATCAAGGTGGATTTAGAATGCTTAAAAGTATGACGGGCTCCAGGCAGTTTAGTGATAGCGATCTAGAAAAAACCGTCACTTTAAATCAATCATTTGATTACGGCGTAGGACCGAAACTCAAAAACGATATGATCTTTTGCGCGACGATCACCTTACGCCAAGACGGCGAGGGGTATTTTTTCGAGACCTCGAATATCAATCGCAACAGGGAGCGCTGCGAAGCATTTCATAAAGATACGACCTATATGAAGCTAAATGGCTTTAGGATAGGCAAATAATTTTTAAAATTTAATCGCGCTACTGCTATGGATTCGTAAAGCATCCGTGCAGCATAAGCGCGATAGTACTAGTGAAGTGCGTAGCCGTGCGTCGGCTCGCACCTCGTGCCAAAAACATGCTAAGTCTCAAGAATTCATCTTTATAGATATTTTTTTAAAATTTAGCTTTAAAATCGGTATTTTTGCATTTATATTGACAGCTTATCGACTAAAATTTTAATCATATTTTAGTTTATAATTCATAGCGGTCGTGATTTATGCTATTGCGGTTAAATTTATGATATGTGTGCTTTGAAGCTATGCCCCTCGCGTGACGCGATGCGAGCTGAGATTTACGAAAAGCGCC
>NZ_CALIIS010000114.1 GCF_938017705.1 uncultured Campylobacter sp. | reverse complement strand
CGCCGCTCATTCGCAGCTGACCGCCAGATGCCGCGCTCATCGCGACGATGTGCTCGCGCCCTTGCATGTAGCCCGGCAAATTCTTACTCGCACATCCGCTAAAAACTCCACAGCATAGCGCCAAAAGCGCGCCATAAATCCAAAATTTCATAAACTTCCTTTGTAAAATTTAAAGACGGATTGTATTAAATTTTGCCTTAACGAGAATGGAATTTTATGACGTGGCAAAATGGGATTGTGTGATGGAATTCTATGGCGGCGGCGCGTAGAATTTCACGCGGATTTGTATAAAATTACGATGAATTTCGTAAGAGCTGAAGCCGGAATGAGCGGAAGAGGCAAAAGAAGCGCAATGGAACTGCCAAGATTTTAAAATTTCAAAATCTCGAGGAAATTTCGCGAAAGGAAGCGAACCATTTACGTGTCAAAATTTAACCGTCATCGCGAGCTTGCTTTTAAATTTTAAAATTTTACGACAGGCTTTAGAATTTAAAATTCCAAAGCTCTTTTTGATATGCGGCGCGCTACTTTCGATTTGCGTTAGCAAGCATCAGTTTTATGCGGTTTTCTTGATTTACCGCGCTTGCGCCCGGGTCGTAGTCGATAGCAGCGATGTTTGCTTGCGGGTAGTTCTGTTTAATCTTTCGGATCATTCCGCGCGCGATGATGTGGTTTGGCAGGCAGCCGAAGGGCTGCGCGCACACGACGTTTTGTATGCCGTGGCGCATAAACTCGACCATCTCCGCCGTCAGCAGCCAGCCCTCGCCCATCTTCACGCCGTGACCGATGTAGCCGTCAGCGGCGGCGCGAACCTCGCTAAATGGGCTCGGCGCGCGAAATCCAAATCGTTTTATCTGCTTAATCATCATGCGCTGGAAAAATTCCACTACTTTAGCGACCGCAAGCGAGCCGTAATACGCCGCGCCGCCCTTGCCGTAGAGCTGCTTGTCGTAGACCGCATCGTAGATGCAGGTAAGCACGAAGTCCATCAGCCCCGTATTTACGGGCTCGGCATTTTCGCGTATGAGGTAGGCGTTTAGGCCGTTGTTGCCGATGGGCGAGTATTTAAGATAAATTTCGCCCACGATGCCCACCTTCACTCGCGGCTTATCGTCGCGCTCGATTTTAGCGAACTGCGAGAGGATAAATTTAAAATTTTTCTTGAGATTGAAAAACGATCTTTGGTCAGTCAAATTTTTGATCCGCTCGGCGCAGAGTTCGTAAATTTCATTCGTTTGATTTTTGATCTTTTCGTAGGGCTTGCACTGATTATACAGCCCCATCATCAAATCGCCGTAAAATATCGCGGCAAAGAGCTTTAGAAGCGATTTTTTGCCGAGGCTAAATTCATTCTCATCTAGCGAGCCAAAATTTAACGAAATCGCGGGGACGTAGCTAAAACCGCTGTCCTCAAGCGCTTTGCGAAGCAAATTTATATAGTTACTCGCTCTGCAGCCGCCGCCCGTTTGGCTGATGAGAAGCGCTACTTTGTGCGTATCAAACTCGCCACTTTTGAGCGCGTCGATGAACTGCCCTATGACGAGCAGCGCGGGGTAGCACATGTCGTTATGCACGCTACGAAGCCCCTCCTCGACGATATTTTGACGATTTTCGCCGAGCAAGACGCTCTTATAGCCCTCGTCACGCAGCACGCCTTGCATAAAGCGAAAATGCGGATCGATCATTGTGGGGATTAAGATCGTGTGGGTTTGTTTCATATCTTTTGTGAATTTAGCAAACATTATTGGCCTTTTTTTGATTGCGCTTGCTTCTCGCGCTCTAGCATAGTAGCTTGTAGACTGCGAAGGCGGATCTTGACCGCACCTAGGTTGGTGACTTCATCGATTTTAAGTTGAGTGTAAATTTTGCCGTTTTGGCGCAGTATGTCGCGCACCTCGTCGCCCGTGATCGCATCGATTCCGCAGCCGAAGCTGACTAGCTGCACCAGCTGCATGCGCGGGTATTTACAGATGAACCGCGCCGCGCTATAAAGCCTGGCGTGGTAGGTCCATTGATTAAGGCTTTTCGTCTGCACCCTGCTAAGCGGCAGCGCGTCCTCGCTAAGCACTATAAAGCCCAAGGAATTTAGATAGCGATCGATACCGTGGTTGATCGTCTTATCGATATGATACGGACGACCCGCTAGCACAATGGCGCTGGCACCGCTACTTTGTATCTCTTTTAGGGTCTCCTCGCCTTTTATTAAAACGGTATTTTTATAGCTTTGCAGCTCCTTAAGGCCTTGCAAGACGGCGTTTTTCACAGCGTCGGAATGAAATTTATACCCGGCGTCCGCGAGCTCAGCCTGCATCGTTTTGCAAAACGAATCTTGCATGTTAAGATCCACGTGCGGGTAGAGGAATTTTTTCTCCTCCAGCGCGCCTACGTTCGCGCGTATCAGTTCGGGATAGTATGCGACTACGGGGCAGTTGTAGCAGTTCTCGCTGATATTTTCATCCAGGCTGTAACTCATACACGGATAGAAGATAAAATCGACGCTCTTATTTAGCAGATCGTAGATGTGGCCGTGCACGCTTTTAGCCGGATAGCAGACGGTATCGCTCGGGATGCTTTGGCTTGCCAAAAACAGCGTCTCTTTTCGCGGCTTTTGCGACAGCACGACGCTCATGCCTAAATTTTCAAAAAACGCGCTCCAAAACGGGATCATCTCAAACATATTCAAAACAAACGGAATTCCGACTCGCGGTGCGTCTTGCTTCGGCGGCTTACGATATTTTCGCAAAAGCTCGTTTTTAAACTCAAACAAATTCGTGATATCGTGGCGGATCTCCTTACCTGCGCCGCGCTCGCACTTATTTCCAGAGACGAATTTAGTATCGCCGAAGTAGCTGATCGTAAGCGGGCATTTGTTCGTACAGAGCTTGCAGACGCTAAATTCGCTGCGATGAGTGAAATTTTCAAGCTCTGCACGACTGATCATATCGGTGCGCTCGTTCGCGTTATTTTTGGCAAAAAGCGCCGCGCCGTATGCACCCATAAGCTCGCTGATATCTAGACGGATCACGTCCTTGCCGAGCTCTTTTTCGAAGGCACGCAGCACAGCATTGTTTAAAAAGGTACCGCCCTGCACTACGATGTTTTGACCCAAATCGTCGGCGTTTCGCACGCGAATAACCTTGTAAATCGCGTTTTTTATGACGCTAATAGCAAGTCCAGCGCTGATATCCTCGATCGTAGCGCCGTCCTTTTGAGCCTGCTTGACCGAAGAGTTCATAAAGACCGTGCAGCGGCTACCAAGCTTGGCGGGATGGGTCGCAAAAAGGGCTAAATTCGCAAAATCTTTGATGTCGTAGCCTAAAGAATTTGAAAAGGTCTGCAAAAACGAGCCGCAGCCCGAGCTACATGCCTCATTTAGCACGATAGAATCGATATTGCCATCTTTAATAGAGAAACACTTGATGTCCTGCCCGCCGATGTCGATGATGAAATCGACCTTTGGATTGAAGTGGCGCGCGGCGCTATAATGCGCGATCGTCTCGACGATGCCGTAATCGAAGCGAAAGGCGGTCTTAATGAGATCCTCGCCATATCCGGTAACGCCGCTGCCCTTGATCTTGATGCGACCCTCACAAAGATCGTATAGCTCCTTAAGACGCGGCAGCAGGATATCGACCGGATCGCCTTTATTGGAGGAGTAAAATTTATACAGCAGCTCGTAGTTTGCACCCATAAGCACGACTTTGATCGTAGTGCTACCGCAATCCACGCCCAAATACGCGTCTCCGCTGTAGGTGTGGATATCCACCTTAGGCACGCTTGCGCGGGCGTGGCGAGCGGTGAACTCGTCAAATTCCGCTCTGTCTTTGAAAAGCGGCGGCTCGGCTTCCAGCGCGGTCCTGTCGGGCTCCTTTTTTAAAAGCGCGATCGTCTCCTCTAAATTTAACGCTTCCCCCGTATCTTTTGCATACAGCGCGCTGCCGTAAGCCACGAAGTAAGGCGCAATATCGGGGAAGGTCGCAGTTTCGTCGGTAAGCTTTAGCACCTCTTTAAAGCGCGCCTGAAGGCCTTTTAGGAAAAACAACGGACCGCCTAGAAACAGGATATTTCCCTTAACCTCGCGACCTTGCGCAAGCCCCGAGATCGTCTGCTCGACGACAGCAGCGTAGATACTGGCGCTAATGTCTTCCTTGCGTACGCCTTGATTTAACAGCGGCTGAATGTCGCTTTTAGCGAATACACCGCAGCGTGAGGCGATCGGGTAAATTTTATTCGCCGCAAAGCTTAGGCGATCAAGCTCCGTGATATCCAGATGCAAAAGATTGGTCATCTGATCGATAAATGCGCCGGTGCCGCCCGCGCATGAGCCGTTCATCCGCTCTTCAAGTCCACCCGTGAGAAATAAAATTTTAGCGTCCTCTCCGCCGAGCTCGATGACGACATCGGTCTTTGGAAACATCCGCTTGACGCCGAGCGAAGTAGCGAAAACCTCTTGGACGAACGGAATTTTGCAATTTTTGGCGATACCCATGCCTGCCGAACCCGCTATGGCGACGCTAAATTGCTCGCCTGCATAGGTTTTTTGAATTTGCAAAATTTTATCTAGCACCAGCTCCTTGGGCTTTGCCAAATGCCTCTCGTAGCTCTTGCTTAAAATTTCATATTTTTCGTTTAAAACTACCGTTTTGACAGTGGTTGATCCTACGTCAATGCCTAAAAAAATCACATCTCGCTCTTTACTGAATAAATTTTACTCGGCCGAATTCTCAAATTTAGCGCGAGCTTTCTAAATTAAAATTTGCATTTTATAGTAATATTTTTAAACGCAAATAAAATCAGGATATATTTTATCTTTTTCTATCGAAAAAGACGATTTTTAGGCAGTTTAGAATTAAAAATTTTAATGGAAAAGTTGTAAAATTTTAGATTTAATGCGAGTAGATTTTGCGCGAAATTTTTTAAAATCTCGCGCATTATAAAAAGAGCTTCCTTTTGAATTAAGAAGCGTAAATTTAAAGGATTATTTTCGTAGCTCTTTGATTTTAGCCGCTTTACCGCGTCTATCGCGTAGGTAAAATAGCTTCGCGCGGCGAACGCGTCCTTTTCTTAGAACCTCGATGCTTTCGATACTCTCGCTGTAGATCGGGAAAATTCTCTCCACGCCGACGCTATTTGCGCCAATCTTGCGG
>NZ_CALIIS010000113.1 GCF_938017705.1 uncultured Campylobacter sp. | reverse complement strand
CAACCACAAAGCCATTTGCCAGTTTGCCACCTTTAAAGACTGGGAAGTAGCGCTGATTTTCTTTCATCGAAGTGATGATGACCTCTTTTGGTACGCTTAAAAAATCTCGCTCAAAACTGCCTAGCAGCGCCGTCGGATACTCAGTGATAGCCGTTACTTCATCCAGCAACGCAGGATCGATCTCGATCTTAAAGCCATGCTTTTTCTCGAGCTTTGCAAACTCGCTTAGAATTTTATCTTTTCTTTTTCGCTCGCTTAAAATTACGCCGTTACGCTCCAGCAGCGCGAAATAATCTGCGGCGTCTTTAAATTTAATCGCTTCATAGCCAAATTTTCGGTGCGGAAAAAATGCAGCCGCGCTTCGCACACCATAAATTTCAAAATCTACGTTTTGACCGCCCAAAACGCAGGCTATACTTCTTATCGGACGGATAAACTCAAACTTGCCGCTACCCCAGCGCATCGCGCGTCCAAAATTTAGCGATCGTAAAAACTCCTCTATCATTTCGCCTAGGATTTCACGACTATCACGCCCCTTTTGCACCGCAGCGTGGTAGAGCACCTCTTTGCCGCCTACCTGCCGAAATTCCAGCTCGCTTTCGCTTATGCCGCATTTTTTAGCAAAACTTAGCGCTGCAGGGCTCCACGCGCCGTCTTTGAGCGCGACGGATTTTGGTGCGCCCGTGCTTACGATCTGCGCATCATCGCCGCGTTGTGGAAAATCCTCGTGAAATAGCACGAATCTACGCGGGCTAAATTCGAAGCGAAAGTCGCTATTTATGCGGTTGGCCTCAAGCACTGCGCGCCATTTTGGCGCGATATTCGCACGCTCTTTTAAAAACGGGATCGCAGGCAGCTCCTCGACCCCAATCTCAATGAGTAGTTCCATCTTTATCCTTTTTTCGTTGATTTCGTTTTTCGTTTTTCTCCATCATTTCGCGGTTAAATCCTACGATCATAAATATCATAAAAAGCACGAAAAGTGCGGTTATAACGGCGTGTATCATTCTACTATAAATTCCTTTTGCCCTTTATAAATCGTAAAATAGGCATTTTTAAATTCTAAATTTTTGCCGTTTTGCACAGGAGCGCTTTTGCGAAAAATTCTAAACTCTCCCGCGCTTTTGAGATTAATTATGCCGTCTTCAACGTCGCCTTTGATAGTGCTTATCACATCTCCTGCGCGCAGCTGCCGCACCGATGCGCTAGGCAAAACGTATGGTGTGATAGAGCCTACGTTGCCGTTTCTAGCTACGATCTCAAAATCGTCGATTTCAAAGCTTTGCTTATAAAATTTCGTCTTTTTTACTAGCAGATCGAGTTTATCGCCTAGCTGTAGCCCGCTGCCGCCATAGACAAAAACTCCACTTCCATCTTGAGAAATCGCAAAGCCATGGCGGTTTGTAAAACTCACGACTACGCCTTTTATCAGCACAGGCTCGCTTATAATGCGCCCGTAAAGCTCCTCTATCGTGACGGTCTTTGCGGTACTAGCAGTATTTTTAGCTAAAAATTCTTGCTTTTTCGGCATAGATTTTAAAGCGCCTTCGTCCGTCAGAATGAAGCTAATCGGGAAATGATCGGAAGCGGTAAAGGATTTAGCAACCACGAAGCTGTCCTTTTTATATCCCGGCTCGCTACTAAAAAAATCGTCGCTAAGCAAGATATGATCGAGCACCGCGCCACTTTCATGAGACTCACAAGAGCTAAAATGCTTTAACTGCGAGCAGGGATGCAGCGCCCACAAATCGCTAAATCCATCGCGCTCAATAAGCTCGTTTAGCAAAGAATTTCGCCCGAAATTCGTATTAAAATCTCCCGCTATGATAGCGCGTTGGTGCCCTTGCAAAACCTCGCGTAAAAAGGCGAAATTGCGCTTGCGCTCGCTTAGCGGATTTCGTGCAGAGAGCATATGCACGACATAAAAGCTAAAATCAGTGCCGCTAAGCGCAAAATCAGCGCGCAAAATATCTCGTGTTTTAAGCTCTGTCGGGCGATAGGTTTTTTGAAATTTTATCGGTATGTGCGACATCACTGCCACACCCGCAGGTGCAGTCTGTGCGCGCGAAAAAGCGTAGAATTTATAACCCGCCTTCTGCGCAAGCGCTTTTAGCACGGCTTCGTTTTCGATCTCTTGCAGCCCCAAAATATCGGCATTAAGCGCGATTATCTCGTCCGCCACCGCTTGCAGCTTGCGCTCATATTTTTGCTCGCTCCATGAGCCGCGCCCGATCTCAAAGTCCGCATACTCCGTGCCGTCGTTTACGCCGTCGAGTAAATTTTGCACGTTAAACGATGCGATCTTCAGCTCCGCCGCACTCGCGCCGCAGAAAAACATCGCAAAAAGTAGCGCTAAAACTCGCAAACCGCGCTCCTAAAGTCGAATTCATCGATATTTTGGCGGATCGCTTCGTAGGTTACGATACCCACGCTGGTGGCTAAATTTAAACTGCGCCCCGCCCCGCTCATCGGGATCGTGATGCAGTTTTCGCGGTTTGTGCGCATGATCTCAAGCGGCAGCCCATGCCCCTCCGAGCCGAAAATCAAAAAATCGCCCGGCTTGAATTTCGCCTCGTAGTAGAGCTTGTTCGTCTTCGTCGTCGCAAAAAAGAAGCGCTGCTTAAATTTCTCGTTCGCCGCCATAAACTCGTCCCAATTTTCCCAAATTTTAAGATCTAAATTTGCCCAATAATCGAGCCCCGCACGGCGCAGATGCTTATCGTCGATGACGAATCCCAGCGGCTTGATCAGATGCAAAGGACACCCCGCATTGACGCACATACGCCCTATGGAGCCAGTGTTTGTGTGGATCTGCGGATAAACCAATACGATATTAAACATCAAAAATCACCGATTTTGCATGAGCAGAATTTTGCGATTTAAAATTCCGCGAGGCAAAGTTTTGAGATTTAGAATTTCGAAAAGCTAAATTACGCGGCTTAGAATTTTGCGCGGTAAAGCCTTGCAAATTTGAATAGGCAAAATTCCATAATTTGAAATTCTGTGAAATAAAATTTGGGTTCGTGATTTTGCGACGCTGCAGGACGTCAGATTTTTTCTCACAGCAATACGGCTCTTGTGTCTTTCTATGGTGCGGCGCGAGAACTGCCCCCATAGTACAGGACGCGCGATACGGCTCGATAAATTTTGCCTTAATGCGTTTAATACGACGCAGGCTGTGAGATTTTGTGCCAAGATGTCCTAATCTGCAAAATTTCATCTCGCTGTAATGCGAGCCGTAAAATTCCGCCTCGCCGCTACGTAGTTCGTATAATTTCTCGCCACGGCGATGCGATCTGCGAAATTCGCGCGATCCATAAAGCTTCGCCTCGTGGGCTTTTTTGGTATGGCAGCACGATGGATAAAATTTTAATAGGTCAAATTCCGCGTCGTGAAATCCTACCGAGCTAAGCTTTGCACTATGAAATTTTACGCCGCAAAAATTTAAATTTCGCTCGCCATAAAAGATAAAATTTCGCGCAGCAAAAATCACGAGATTTTGCCTGCGATCAAAGCAAAAAGCGCATTTTTGCAAAGACGCAGCATTCTTGCAAAACGCGTAAATTTCGTCGCGACGATAGAATTTTTTCATAAAACTAGCTCCTAAATAAAACGGCGATTTTACAGAAATCTCTCTAAATTTACGCTTTTAAAGCCGCTACGAACGCCCTAATCTCCGCTTCTTGCAGCCTCTCAATCTCCTTGCCGATCGCAGCGCCGCGCAGATTGCGAGCGACATCCGCGGCGCAAACCAAGCTTTTAAATTTCTTATCCCAAATCCCAAGCCGCTTCGCCGCTTGCAC
>NZ_CALIIS010000112.1 GCF_938017705.1 uncultured Campylobacter sp. | reverse complement strand
GCGACGGATGGAAGCACCATCTAAACAGCGACGGCACCTCGCTTGCCTCCAAGTTCGACCCCTCCGAACGCACACTAAAGATTGAGGGCAACGACAAGCCGTTCGTGCTGTTTTTCTACACTAGCGGCTGCGGCGCGTGCAAAGCCCAAGTACCCGTGCTAAACGAGCTGCAAGCTAGCGGCGATGCGCTGATTATCGGCGTTTTGGGCGACGGTAAAGGTCTGGAAGCCGACGCCGCGGTCGCCCGCGAAAAGGGGATAAAATTCCCAAGCGTCAGCGGCGCGAGCTCGGTGAAATACTTCGAATCCATCGTAGGCGGCATTTTCGGCACCCCCACGTCGGTGATCTACGATAAAAACGGCAAAGCGGTCAAAAAGCTCATCGGCCTCTACCCCAAATCCGCCTTCGAAACGCAGCTCAAGCTTATGAATTAACGAGCGGAATTTAATGTAGCCGGATTTACGGCGGCGGATCGCAAATGCCCACTAAAATAACACTTCGAGTTTAAAATTCCTTTCAACTTGCAGATGCCTTTGCGTTTAAATTTCAAAATTTAGGCGCGCAGCGGATTTAAGTATTCGCTGAGTTTTGCTAAAATTAGCTTTGTCACTAGGCTGCTTAAAGGGCTAAAAAGCGGCAATATTAAAATATAAAGGATACTTCAATGAGTAAAAAATCCCTTACCTTAGGCGCTGCCGCGATACTTTGCGGCACGCTAAGCCTAAACGCCGAGGCTGCGGCGACGCAGAGCGCGCAAATAGATCTGAAATTTAACGCCGCAAATTTCACGCAAGAAAGCGTAATCATAGGCGGCAAAAATATAAAATTTCGCGCCTACAAAAACATAATCTACGTCGCAAAACCCGCAAGCGCGCACTACCAGAGCATGAATATCTTCATCCCGCAGCAATATTTCGAGGGACGCAAGAGCGGCAAATTTGACGCCGCGAGCGCGCCGATATTTTTGCCAAACGGCGTGGGCGGCTACATGCCGGGCGAAGCGGGCGATGTCAAAATAGACGCAAGCGGCAAACCAAACGCGATCGCTACGGCACTTTCGCGCGGTTACGTCGTAGCCGCTCCCGCAGCGCGCGGACGCACGCTAAAAGGCGCAAATGGCGATTATATCGGCAAGGCGCCCGCAGCGATCGTCGATCTAAAGGCGGCCGTGCGGTATCTGAAATTTAACGACGCGGCAATGCCTGGGGACGCAAACAAGATAATCTCAAACGGCACGAGCGCGGGCGGAGCGCTCTCGGCACTTTTGGGCACGAGCGGAGACGAGGCTGCGTACGAACCGTATCTGCAAGAGCTGGGCGCTGCGAAGGCGAGCGATAAAATTTACGCGGCGTCCGTATACTGCCCGATCACAAATCTAAAGCACGCGGACGCGGCGTATGAGTGGATGTTCGGCGCGCAGAGCGAATATGAAAAGATGGATTTTAGCGGCTTTGATGCAGCGGGATTTAACGAGCGCGACGAAAATTCTAGCGGCGCTGAAAAAAATTCTAAAAAAGACGCAAATCAAAGCGCCGCAAAGCCCACTCGCAAGATGCTAAGCGGCAAATTAAGCGCAGCGCAGATTAAAATTTCAGACGAGCTAAAGGCGCAATTCCCCGCCTATCTGAACTCGCTAAGCTTAAGGGATGGGGGCGGCCGCGCGCTAAGCCTGGATAAAAACGGCGACGGCAGCTTCAAAGATTACATAAACGGGCTCATATCGACCTCGTTTGCTGATTTTGTGGCGAAAAATCCGCGCGCAAAGGCGCCCCTATACCTAGCTGCAAAGATCAAGGACGACGCGTCGCAATCGCATATGCTCTTTTGGGGCTACGCGACCTCCAAGCCGCGCGCCAAGACCCCGCCCGCATTCGACGGCTTCGCGCTTGAAAATCCCGAAAACGAGCTGTTCGGCGGCGCCAAATTTAACGCGGCGCATTTTACGGATTTTAGCGCGATGAATGACCCCGCCAAAGGGGTGCTAATCG
The DNA here is from genome assembly GCF_938017705.1 of uncultured Campylobacter sp. GTDB lineage: Bacteria > Campylobacterota > Campylobacteria > Campylobacterales > Campylobacteraceae > Campylobacter_B. The sequence goes on along the minus strand of NZ_CALIIS010000112.1, from coordinate 1,126 downwards.
CAGATGCCCAGCTCGTGGAGATGATGGATGCGATGAGCTTCGTGCGCAACGAAAACGGCGCGAAGCATTACCGCATCCGCCACGGCGCGAGCGATCGCGATACGGCGCTTGCAATCCCCGCGATTTTGGCGCTTAGCTTGCAAAATGCAGGCAAGAACGTCGATTTTGCGGTGCCTTGGGGGCAAGGACACGGCGGCGATTACGATCTAGAGGAGCTTTTTGACTGGATCGACAAAGTAGTCGCACAGTAAATTTAATGGGCGAAATTTCATCTTAGAATTTTGCCCGCAGCTCTGCCGTAAAATTTTATCGCCCAAACACTCTCTAGCGAATACGCCAAACGGCGTAAAATTCCACTGCAAAATTCTATCGCGTCAAAATTTTAGCGCCTCCGCAAGAAATACAACGGCTTGAAATTTTGTGGCTAGCATTCAAAAAAATTCATAGAATTTTATCGCGGCAAAACGGCTCGAATTAAATTTTATCGGCCGCGATGATTTATGGCGCGAGGCTTTTAGCGCGATCTGCGCTAAAATTTCGGCGCAATCAAATTCTGCGGGCTAAATTTTAAATTTAAAGACCGAAGTATGAGATAAAATTTCGCGGCGTTTATACTATCCGATCGCAGCTCTTTGAGCACGCAGGTATCGCATAATGGGCGCACATTCGACGCGCAGGCGATTAAAATACGCCAAAATGAACGCAAAAACTCAAAGAAGCACGGTAAGCAGGCTAAATTTTAAAGGCGCACATTTCGCGATCTCCCACAGGTCCAAACCCGCTTTTGCTATCCATTCGGCCTGCTTAAATAATCCACTGGCGCCCAAAAAGCGCCGTTTGGGGTCTGTATCTTTGCGACGTGTGTATAAATTTCATAATTTAACGGCGCTTTTAAGCACCGCTTAGCCTATTAAAGACCAACGCACGCCGCGGCAGCATCGTTTCCTAAAACCGGGCGTGCTAGCATCTTTGCGGCAGCAGCGCAACTAGGCGCTAAATTTAACGCTAGCTAGCATTGCGCTGCCTTTAGCTCGCGTGCGGCAAGCACTCTATCTATGGCAACGCAACTTCGGCATTAAATTTAAACGCGCTGTCTTTGTGCCGCCTCTCTAGCTTGCGGGCGGCG
>NZ_CALIIS010000111.1 GCF_938017705.1 uncultured Campylobacter sp. | reverse complement strand
CCGGGCGCACGTATCGGCTCGGGCGTGTTTTTTGACCACGCCACGGGGCTTGTCATCGGAGAAACGGCTATCATCGGCGATAACTGTCTGATCTATCAGGGCGTCACTCTCGGCGGCGTGAGCTTAGAGCACGGCAAGCGCCATCCGACGCTACAAAACGGCGTCGTAGTGGGCGCGGGAGCCAAAGTGCTAGGCAACATCACCATCGGCGAAAATTCCAAAATCGGCGCAAATTCCGTCGTCGTAAAGGATGTCGAGCCAAACTGCACCGCCGTGGGCGTGCCCGCTAGAATTTTAGGAAGCTGCCAGAGCGATCCTTTAGCGCATAATAAAATTCCCGACATCAGCCAGGAGCTTATCAAATATCTCATCAAGCGTATCGAAATTTTGGAAGAGTGCATCTGCAGCGGCAGAAAAGATATCGCCGCAATGGACGAGGATCTAAATAAATTCTACGAAGAGTATCTGAAATCATTAAAATAAAAGGCTTAAGGTGAAAAAAGCTCTATTTTTTACGATTTGTGCGATTTTATCGGCAAGCAGCAGCGATACTAATAGCGCGAAAAATTCTGCGAACGATGCCAGAATAAATTTAGTAAAAAGTCTGTATAGCAAAAATGTATACTTCAGCGATCACAAAAATATCCTATCGGCTTCTTTCAAATCCGCGCTTATGCAAGATGAAGCATCTGCTGGCGAAGGTGAGGTAGGCTGCTTGGACTACGATCCGGTGATTGCGGGTCAGGATGTCTGCGACGATGCAAAATATGATTTCGAGCTAGGGCAGCGCGACACCGTCGTAGTGACTCAGACCTGCCCCTACGGCACGCAGACAATAATATACAAACTCGTCCGTAGCGGAGGCGATTATAAAATCGACGATATCTACAACCAAAACCCGGATGGCGGCAGGGCTTTTAGCGTCAAAAATCAAATTTTAAATTGTCTAAACCAATCCAAGGAGCATCAATGAAATTAACACTTTCAAGTCGCGTAAGCAAGCTCGGCGAAAGCCTAACGATCGCAATCAGCACCAAAGCCAAGCAGATGAAAGCCCAGGGGCAAGACGTCGTGATCCTAAGCGCGGGCGAGCCCGATTTCGATACCGCAGAGGTCGCCAAAAAGGCTGTCATAGAGGCTATGGCTAAGGGCTGTGGAAAATATACGCCGGTTGCCGGCACGCCTGAAATTTTAAATTTAATCGCGCAGAAGCTAAAGCGCGACAACGACCTAGATTACAGGCCTGATCAGATCATCACCAACGTAGGCGCCAAGCACTCGCTATTTAACGTCTTTAACTGCATCTTAAACGAAGGCGATGAGGTTATAATACCGGCGCCTTATTGGGTCACCTACCCAGACATCGTAAAATTTTGCGGGGGCAAGCCCGTCATCGTAGACACCAAGGCGGAAAACCGATATAAAATCACCGCCTCACAGCTCAAAGCCGCGATCACGCCGCGCACGAAGGCGCTGTGCCTTTTCAACCCGAGTAACCCCGCAGGCGCCGTATATTCGCGCCAGGAGCTGCAAGAGCTTGCGGAAGTGTTAAAAGGCACGGAAATTGTGGTAATCTCCGATGAAATTTATGAAAAGATCGTTTACGATAAAAAATTTGTAGCCGCGGCAAGCATCAGCGAGGATATGTTTGGGCGCACCGTGACGATCAACGGGCTAAGCAAATGCGGCGCGATGCCCGGCTGGCGCTTCGGCTACACTGCCTGTGCGATCGATGAGCTGAATAAAGCGATGATCAGCCTACAAAGTCAAAGCGTCAGCAACGTAGCAAGCATCGTCCAGGCAGGCGCTATGTCGGTGCTGCGCGGCGAGGCGGATGATTATATCGAGGAGATGAGGCGCGAATACAAGCGCAGGCGCGATTTTGGCACGGACGCGATAGGTGCGATCCCAGGGCTTAGTGTTGTAAAACCTGACGGCGCATTTTATTTCTTCATAGATTGCTCTCAGGTAGAACCTGATAGTATGAAATTCTGCATGCGACTGTTAGATAAAGGGCTCGTAGCCACGGTGCCAGGAAGCGGATTTGGTATGGATGGGCACTTCCGCGTAAGCTTTGCATGCTCCATGGAAAATCTAAAACGCGGCTTTGAGCGCATAGAAAAATTCGTAAAAAATTACCACAGATAGGCATGCTAGCGAAATTTTGATCTAAATTTGTCGTAGCTTAGCAGCGAAATTTTTACATAAAATTTAATGCGGCTTGGCGGCAAATTTAGTGTGGCACGGCGAGTTCGGTGCGAGATTAAAGCAAATCCAGTGCGACGCAGCACGGAATTTAACTCAAATTCCGCCCATC
>NZ_CALIIS010000110.1 GCF_938017705.1 uncultured Campylobacter sp. | reverse complement strand
CAAATCTAAACATTCAAATCGAAAAGGATGTGGATCTGCTCCAGCGCGCACAGATGCTTCAAATTTTGCACGAACTAGGCTATGAGATGAGCGTAGAGGATATGGCAAAGGAGTTTGACCTGCCTCCGAGCGCAAAAAGCGCGCCGAAAAATACGGAAGGTAAGCCAGCCGCACAGACGGACGCAGATAAAAATTCTGCGAATGCGACAAAACAGGGCAAATATCTTACAGAGATAGAGAGGCAAACCGCGCAGCACGATTTTAGCGCCGCAAGCTCGCAAATTTCATCATCCGTTAAAAGTGTGGTAGATAAAGCCCAAACCTACGAGCAGGCTTATGAGATACTTGCAAAAAATCCGCTAGGTTTTAAGCTTAATGCGCTGGAGGAGGAGCTATTTCGGGTCATAGCAAACGCTGAAATTTTAGGCGCGGATGACGATGAATATTAGCTTTTTCGATCCGCCGCAGCAGGTCGTACAATATATCAAAAAGAAACGGGCGGAACTTCATTTCGATTATGACGAGATTATGCACAAGGCGCATCATCGCGTCTTTACGGTTGCCAAGATCACGAGGCTCGACCTTCTGAAAGATATTCAAGATAGCTTAGCTCTTGCCGCGCAAAAGGGGCAAGGATTTGATGAATGGAAGCGCGGTATCAAAGACACCCTAGCGCGCAAAGGCTGGCTCGGAGACGTAGTCGTAACCGATCCAAAAACGGGCGAGCAAAAGCAAATTTACGTAGGCGATCGCAGGCTACGGAATATCTATAACACTAATATGCGAGTAGCCTATGCCGCTGCGCGCTACCAAAGTCAGATGAGCTCGGATCTGCCGTATTTTCGTTATGTCGCGGTGCTGGATGATCGCACCAGGGCGAGCGTAGAATTCCATCCCATTGGGAATTGAAACATTTTAAATGGCGCCCCGTGCGGGCGTCTTATAAGTAGAATTCCATCCCATTGGGAATTGAAACTAATCCTGTAAAAACTTCCGTTGTCTGTCAATTTTGGTAGAATTCCATCCCATTGGGAATTGAAACTGGTTTTGTTGAGCGGCTATGCCGACGACAATAAGT
>NZ_CALIIS010000109.1 GCF_938017705.1 uncultured Campylobacter sp. | reverse complement strand
TTGAAGCGGTATTTTGTTTCTCCTCTTTTTCCTGCGCTGCGGCGGAAATTTCTTCTTTTTGATTTTGAGATTTTTCGGTTTTTACCTCAGGCTCTTGCGCCTGAGTTTTTTCATCGCTAGGCTCTTTGGCGCTCTGTGCGAGCTCTTTGGGTTCGGAAGCTTTTAAGCTTTCCGCCTTTTTGGTGCTTTCTTTCTTCGTGGTTTTTTTAGTTTCGCTCTGTTTTTTAGCGGGCTTATTTTCGTCCTCTTGCGCTTTTTCGGAGCTTTTCTTTACGGGCTTTGACTTTTTCCCCGGCAAAATTCCCGTCTGGATATAATCGTAAATAGCGGCAGCTTCTTCTTCGCTTACTTTATTCGACGCGGTTTTTACCTTTTTAAAACCCATCTCCTGCGCTTTTTCGATTATCTCTTTGCTTGCGTATCCAAGCTCGTCCGCGATATCTTTAATCAGAACACCCATTTAAAACCCTCTCCTTGATATGTCCCAAATCTGCGCTAGACGCAAATTTAGATAGATATTTTGAAATTTTCTCTTTTTGATTTATGCAACCGTCGCAAATATAAAATTGTCTGTTTGAGCTTATATTTTTAAAATTTTGCAAAAAGGCGTGGAGTTCGCGCTTGGCGAAGCGCCCCTTGCAAATAACGCACATCCTAATCGGTTCGCTCATGCGATTATATCTTTATTTTTCTTAGTCAATATTAAAGCCGCCGTTGTCGATCTCTAAAATTTCGACGCGGAAGTTTTTAAAATTTTCGCTAAGGCAGGCTTTAAGCTTTGCAGCGTCGGATCTGTAGGTTAAATTTAAAAAGCTTGAGCCGCTGCCGGAGAGCGAGCTCATAAGCGCACCGTTATCATAGGCGATCTCGCGCACCCCAAAAAGCTGCGGAAGCACGCCCATGCGCATCTGTTCGTGCATCTTATCGATACAGGCATAGCGCAAGCTATCGTAGTCGCGTCGCATAAAGCAAGCGGTCAGAAACGCCGCGTGCGAGAGGTTGCTAACGCAATCTTTGATCGAAAAGCTCTTAGGCAGCCTGCCGCGCGATTCGTTCGTAGGCATCGGCGTATCGGGGATAACGACGACCGCTTGCAGATCTTGCGAAATTTCGCATTTTTGCGTACGAACCGTCTTACCATCCACGACGCTGCTGACAAAGCCGCCGAGTGTCGCGGGCGCGATATTATCGGGGTGATTTTCATATTCCAGCGCCGTGTTTAAAATTTTAGCGCGATCAATCTCAAAACCGCAAATTTTATAAGCGCTTGCGATAGCGCCTACGATCACGGCCGAGCTGCTGCCTAGACCGCGCGAAAACGGGATGTTGTTGTGAAAAGCAAATTTAAAATTTATCTCTTGCCCGCCGCCTAGTTTTCTGTAAATTTCATTGAAAATGTTCAAAAAAGCGTTGCCCTTTTTTAGCCACGCTCTGTCGCTACCCTCGCCGCTAAGCGATACGCAAAAAAACTTCTGCTCGGTAATCTCTACTTCGTTAAATAGCCCTAGGCTAAGGCCGAGCGCGTCGAAACCAGGGCCTAAATTTGCGCTCGTCGCAGGAATTCTTATAATCAAGCTCTCTCCTAAACCGCTTCTATGATGTAATTTGGAAGTATATCATCGCTTTTATTTAAAACCGATAAATCCTGCGGCAAAGATAGCGCGGCGGGGGCACATTTTTTCATTTTGATTTCTCCGTTCTCATAAACGTAGCTGAAGTTTTTATTTGCTCTGATCGGCCCGAAGCCGCTTAGCTCAAATCCGCTGATCGCGTACAGCGGCACATCAAGAGCGATGCTAAGCGTGCGCAATATCACGTAGCTTACCTTCATGCCCATAAAGCTGCCGGGAGTATTTGCGTAGATGAGCTCTTTGATTTTATAAGTTTTTAGAATTTCTCTAAATTTGCAGATCAGAAATTTATCGGCTTTTTCGCCTTCGGCGCTTGAAAATTCCGCTATCTTAGCGTCGTTTTCATACACGCCGATCAGGCATGGAGCGCTAAGAGCAGCGATTAGAATTTCAACTTCTTTGATTTTTAGACCTTAGGCGAAGACTTTTTGATATTCGCGTACGATCTCGGCGGTAAGGTCAGCGAGCTCGAAATTTTTAGCGTCGGCAAGGACTGCCAAAGTGAGTTTATGATTTAAATCGTGGCTTCCCGCAAACGCCGTATAATCGCCCAAAATCGGAGCGCCCACGAGCGCAAGATCGCCGATCGCATCTAAAATTTTATGGCGAACGAACTCGTTTTCAAAACGCAAGCCCTCGGGATTCAAAATTTTATTCTCATCGATTACGACGGCGTTTTCTAAGCTGCCGCCTAGAGCTAGACCCATGGAACGTAGCGCTTGCACATCTTTCAAAAAACCAAAAGTTCTGGCGCGCGAAATTTCTTTAAGATAAGATTTCTTGCTAAATTCAAAAACATAGTGCTGAGTGCCGATGAGCGGATGGCTAAATTTAATTGTATAATCAAATTTCGGACTCTTGCTAGGACTTAGCCGTACGAGCTTATCACCCTCACGAATCTCCACGGCTCGCTTGATAATAAGGGCTTTTTTATTCGCGTCAAGCTCTCTTACTCCCGCTTCGTCCAAAAGCATACAAAAGCTCGCCGAACTTCCGTCCATCACAGGAATTTCGTTAGCATCTACGATAATACGGATATTATCAATACCATAGGCATTAATGGCGCTCATTAGATGCTCTATTGTTGATATATAGCCCTTCTCATTTCCTACGACGGTCGCCATCTGCGTATTTATGACGTTTTTCGGCTCGGCTTTAAAACTAACGCCAAGATCACTTCTATAAAATACGATTCCACTGCCTGCCTCTAAAGGCTCTAACGTAAGTCTGATAGGCTCACCTTTGTGCAGCCCGATGCCGACGTTATGGACTTTCTTAGCTATCGTTGTCTGTCTCATTTCTATCCTCGTTTTCATTAACCCGCACATTATAGCGAAAATTTTAAAATTTACTTACCTTTTTCTATTACTTTTTTGGACGTTTCTAAGACGTCGGTAATGTTATCTTTCATCCACTTAGGATCCATCCACTCCTCGGGTCTTACGTCCACACCCTGAACTACGATGCCAAAATGCAGATGATCTCCAAAAGCAAAGCCGCTTGAGCCCGTCTGTGCTAGAATGTCACCCGGCTTTACATCGCTGCCCACACTTAACTGCGTCGCCGAGCAATGTCCGTATATGCCGTATAATCCGAAGCCGTAGTAAATTCCTAAATTTAATCCGAAAATTCCGTTTTCCTGCGCAAAAACTACCTTGCCGTAGTTGCTCTCTTTGATATCGGCGTTTGCGACGCTTGCTAGATCGAGCCCCATATGCCATGACTCGCTTACTTGTTCATCGTTCATAAAAAATATCCGATGATCGGCAAAGCTTGCTACCGCTGCGCCTTTAGCAAGCGGATAAAAAGGCTTTAGCTCAAATCCATTTATTTTATCCTCAGGAACCGCGCTAGTAGCAGCGTGCAGATCATCTCCATTTTTCTTACGCAGAGTTTCGTTTACGAATTTAAATTTCTCCAGATCGCTCATAGAGTTAAAATTCTGCGCATATTGGCTAGCCAGATCACTTACTTTGCCGTTAATAAAACCCGGATTTAGCTTGATAGTAGAGACCTTATATTTTTTGTCTTGATAAAAATATTTGATCTGCGAAATGCTTTCGTTGCCTGCACGATCAGTGGCGACCGCTTCTGCGCGAAATTCCTCTAAATTTGCAGGCCACGCTACGAGAGACGCATAATAACCCTCTTTTACGAAAGGAATCGCTTTAAAAATTTTGCCATAGTTGGTTTTGACATAGACTTCGTTTAGGCGCTCGTCTTTAGCTGAGAATACGACTACAGCGCTACCGCCTTTAGTGATTTTATAGGATTGATTGATGATATTTATGACGGGCTTTTTGTCGTCTATTATTATATTTGCCGTTTTTACGCTCTTATTTCCTTGCGCAAAATTCCACGAGCTAATGTCGTTTGCAAAAACCTCGAGCTTGTAGTTTTTATCTTTATTAAGCATCAAATTTTTAGGAAATTGCACGGCAAGCTCTAGCGTCGTTTGCGGAACGTTCAGCTCCTCATTTAGTAGCGGTATCGTGCTGGCTCCGTCATTTAAGTTAACGCGGACAAGCTTAATGCCGGTATCGTCTGAAATTTTAATCTTTAAAGGCGAGGTTAAATTCCAATAAATTTCATTTTCCAGCGCAATTTGCGGAGGATTTTTTTCAAATTTCGGCGAGGTGAAAATTCTAAAAATTCCATAAACCAAAGCGCATATTATAATAAGAAATATTAAAATTTTAAGCTTCGTTCCATTGCCATTTCTACGCATAAAAGAGCCTTTGATATGATTTTAGAGCGCGATTTTACAAGCTTAACTTAAATTATCGGTAAAGCGAGGCAAAATTTAACGCAAATGTTTAGCGATTTACGGGGCGATTTAAAATTTTAAATTCTCGCGATTTTAGAATCTCAAAATTTATGAGTTTTAAAATTCAGTGGCGCGCTAAATCCTATGCAGTGAAATTCCGCGCACAACAAAGCGGCGTTTATCGTCTATATCGTAACCTTTAAAATTTCAATATAAAATTTCTTTAAATTATGCTAATGGCTTGTATTGATTTTTTAGAACTCTTATGCTTAAAATTTTACCATACGAATGAAATTTTAAACTATCTTGATAAATAAAATTCTAAAAAATTCAAAGCAAGCTACGCGTTTAAATTTCATCCTAAGCCGAGCGGAATTCCAATTAAAATTTAGCTCAACCCGCCTACAATAATTCGGCTGCAAATTAGCGCGACAAGAAAAGTCAAAATTGCAGCGTTACTAAATTTTAAGGCGTGGAGTAGAAAATTCTACGCACGCCACAGCGTTCGCAATTGCCGCGTTTAATTAAATCTAGCACCGATGCTAAATTCGAAGCTATTTGTGTCATCGTGCGGCTTTTTATTAAGCGGCTTAACGAAGTATAGCTGCAAAGGCCCCATCGGCGTCATCCACTCGATACCAGCACCCGTGCTGTAGCGCTCCTCCTCGTTCCAGTCATGATCGCCGATCATTCCGTAGTCAAAAAACGTTACAAAGCGCATTTTAAGCCTATCGACCACCGGAAAGCTTAGCTCAAAGGAGTTATTGAAGCTCTGCATGCCGCCTGTTTCGATATAGCGGCAATTATTTGCATTTAAGCAGATCTCTTTTTTCGGGATACTGCGACCTTCGTAGCCTCTAATGCTTTTCATTCCGCCTAGGAATAGCTTTTCGTTGATCGGGATCTTTTTATTACCTTCCCACATATAGCCCGTTGCAGCTTTGTATCTAAAGATAATGTCGTGATCGATATAATCTCGCAAGCCAAAATAGTAGTTAAACGATCCTCGCGCCTTGGTGTAGTCCATATCGCCGCCAAGACCCGCGTATTCCAAGCTAGCACTTGCGATCATACCGCTTCTTGGCAAGTAATAATCATCTGTGCTATTATATGTAATAGACGGGATAATCGAGCTTTTTAAATTCTTGCCATCTAGATAGCCTGCTTTGGCGTAATATTCGTTTAAGCCCTTAATCTCGCTTTTTTCGAGATAATATGTAAGGCTTACATCGGTATTACGCCCGATCTTGCGACCGCCCGTGATTGAAAATCCGTAAGATTTCTCATCGTAATCGTCCCAGTCATAGTCGTTGGCAAAGATCGATCCGCCCAAGCTATACTCAGAATCAAATACTCTAGGATTGGTTAAGCTCAAGCGTCCGCTTAACTGATCGTCACTTTTTTCGACTGAGAATGCGCCGTGAAGGCCGGTGCCGAATACGTTTCTATCGCTGATACCGCCGCTAAGTAAAATTCCATCCTCGCTGCCATATCCGATACCACCCGTGATAGAGCCTGTAGGAGCTTCTTTGACTGCGACTTCAAGATCGATCTGATCGTTAGAAACGCGGTTTTCTTTAATCTCCACCTCATCGAAATACCCCGTGCGTTTTAAAGAATTTAACGAATCGTTGTAGTCGGTTTTGCTATATAAATTTCCCTCGGTCAGATACATCTCGCGGCGGATGACCTTATCCTCGGTCTTATCGTTACCCGAGATCGTTACGTTTCTAATATAGACTTTATCCTCAGGGATGACTTGATACGTGATAGCGACCGTGCGAGCTTCTTTGTCCTGCTTAGTCTTAGGCACGATACGCACATAGGCATATCCCTGATCCGCGACTAAAGTCTCTAGTGTATTCATATCGCGGCGCAAACGCTCGGAATTCATCGTATCGCCCTTCTGAAGCTTAAAATCGTCCAAAACCTTTTCTTTATCAAGCTTGATTATATCTGCAGGATACTCGATATCTACGGAGCTTACGGTGTATTGCTCGCCCTCGCTGATATAGTAGGTAAGATCGGCAGTGTAATTATCCATATCGGCATTAAGTAGCGGCGCCGAAACCTGCGCGTCTAAGTAGCCTTTTTTATAATATTCTTCTTGAATTCTATTTGCGTCGTTAGGAAGCTCGGCGGTTTTTACCTTGCCATCGTTAAAGCCCCACATCCAGCCCAGCGTCTCGCGTTCTTTATTGGCGACGGATGGCTCAATATCGTCATAGTCGAGCTTGTCTGCGCCTACTAAATTTACCTTATCGATGATGATATTTTCGCCGCGATTTACCTCGATCGTTAGCAAGATGACCGATTTATCGTCGTTGATCGGCTTTGGATAAAATTCCACCACGGTGTCGAAAAAGCCCTTGACTTCGTAGTATTGCTTGATGCGGGTCTCCGCTTTTTTAGCAGCCACCTCATCGTAAACCTGACCCGGACGCAAGCCGATGAGCTCGTTTATCTTATCGCGATCATTGGTAACTACGTTTTTGATCTCGACTTTGGCTATGGTCGGTTTTTCGGTTACGTTAATCGTGACCGCGCCGCCTCGTTCGCTGATATAAACGTCGCTAAAATAGCCCTGTGCGAATAAATTTGAAATCGCGGCGTTGGTATTTTCGCCGTTAAGCTCATCGCCTACTTTAAGTCCTGAAATTTGCTGCGCAACCTGTGGAGAAAGATGCCTTAGCCCTTCAAATTTAATGGATTTGATCTGTGCGGCGCACGCCACGGAAATCCCGCCTACTAAGAGTAAAAAAACGCTTTTTTTCATAAAATTTTACCTAAAAACGAAAATAATTTGCGTATAATACCACATTAAAATTAAAACTTGCATATATCAAAAAGGAATTTTATGAAGATAGGAATTATCGGTCTGGGTCTCATCGGCGGCTCGCTGGGGCTATGTCTAAAAAGCACCAAAATAATTAGCGCCGTCTATGGCTGCGACATCAGCCGCGAAAATGAAAAAGAAGCGCTACGGCTCGGGCTCGTGCATGAAATTTTAAGTCTAGAGCAGATGAAGCAAAGCTGCGACGCGATATTTCTTGCAATCCCCGTGGAGGCAATTATTGAGACGTTGCAAAAACTAAGCGACTGCAGAAGTGAAACGACAATCATCGATCTGGGAAGCACGAAATTTAAAATTTTGCAAAGCTGCCCGCCGCAGATCAGACGGAATTTCATCGCAGCTCACCCAATGGCTGGTACCGAAAACTCCGGTCCGCAAGCGGCATTTAAAGAGCTTTTAAACGGCGCGGTAGTCGTCATCTGCGACGATCACGGCGCGGACGAAACGCACGTCAAGCGCGCGGTCGAAATTTTTTCGTTCGCGGGGATGAAGATCGTATTTATGGACGCAAAAAGCCACGATCACCACGTAGCGCTCATCTCGCACCTGCCGCATGCGATCAGCTACTCGCTCGTAAACAGCGTTTTAAAAGAGGAAAATCGCCGCAATATCATAAATTTAGCTGGCGGCAGCTTCTCGGGCATGAGCCGTATCGCCAAGAGCTCGCCGCAGATGTGGGTCGATATTTTTAAGCAAAACCGCACAAACCTACTAGGCGCGATCGAGGCCTTTAAAAACGAGCTTGAAATTTGCGTACAGATGATTGAGGGCGAGCGCTGGGACGAGCTTGAGGCGTGGATGTATGAAGCGCGCAAGCTAAGGGATATTATTTAAAATTTCAGCGCGACCTGACTGCGCGACGGACGCTGCAAGAACGCGCCTTTAAATTCTAAAATTTCGCCTTCAAATAGCCTGCGTAATTCAAACAGCCCGCTTAAATTTAAATTTTAATCTGCGCGAGCCTGGATGCGAACTCAAAAATCTATGCATTCCTGCGTGAAAATTTTCTTTGAGGGAAATTCCAGCGCGCAAAGCCTCGCCTTCTCGCCCCAGTGCTTTTTATAAACACAGCCCAGATCGATATTTGCGCTAAATTCCGTAATGACGGGCTTTTTTACTGGCATGTGCCCGTAGACGTTAAAAATTCCATCATTCGCGCTATCGTCTCCGCGCCCGCTTAGCACGTGAGCTGCAAAGCTTTTCGCACGCTCTGCATCGTGTCTAATCCCCCACGCGCGACCCACTGCGGAGTGCGATACGACGAGAGCGCGACCGCTTTCATCACACAAATCATACTCCAGGTAAATCGGCAGCCGCGAGACAAACCGCAGATGCTCCTTGCATTGCTTCACGCCTCCGTGACGATAATACAACGCTAGCGTCGCTTCACCGCCGTTATTAAACAGCCAGCTTTCATCCAAGCTAAAAAATGCGTAGAGGTCATTTGAGCTCGTAAATTTGCCCGTCTTTGCGCACCTTAGTGCAGTTTTTGCGTTGCCCACAAAGCGCTTTTCGTGATTGCCCATCACCGCGTCATATCCGCGAGTGCGCACAAATTCAACCACATCCGCACTCGCAGGACCTCGGTCGATCAGATCGCCAACGAAGCAAATTTTACTATCAAATTTATGCGGCAGCTGCTCTATTAACGCCAAAAGCGATCTGTAGCAGCCGTGCACGTCGCCGATGATGTAGATATTTTGCATAATTTCTCCTTAAATTTTAACGCCCTCGCCTTTTAACGCGCGAGCTGTGATTGTAAGCGGCGACCAAGAATTTCAAGGCGAAATTCTGCACTAAATTTTAAAATTCCGCGCGCTAGGACTTGGGCGGATAAATCTGCTTTAAAACCTCCCTTACGACGATCATAAAAAGAACGATAGATATTAATGCGCTAAGCAATGAGGAATAAAACCTGGCAAGATGCAAATCTGAAACAATCAGCGCCACAATCATCATCCCTAAAAATGGCGATAGCATCCAAACCGCTGCTGTAGGCAAAAATAAATTTACGAAAAAATCCGTGAGCTTACCAAAATCCTTTAACTTTGCGACAAGTATCGCGCAAATCCCGCAGGAAAATATCCACAAAAATAGGAAATATGCGAATTTTTTCTGCAGCCAATCTAGAGGGTCGTCATCCCAGACGCTAGATGTGTAAAAAAACGGTTCTATCACAAAATCGGCCAAACTCGAAACGCACATCAAGTAAAAACTCATCGAAAATGCGCAGGCTATAATTTTTAAAATAATCATCAGAGTTCCTAAAATGCTAAATTTAACTAAAAAATTCCTCGATCAGCCGAGTCATTTCGCTCTCGGTGGTGACGTGGTTGATCTGCTCGCGAAAGCTTGCGGCATTTTCGCGCCCTTTGGAGTATTCGTGCAGATGCTTGCGAAATATCGCTACGCCGTGGCTACCGTAATGGCTAAGCATTTGAGAGAAATGATAGAGCACGACCTCTCTTTTTAGCACGTCGCTTGCCTGCTCACCCGTTTTGATCTCGCGAAAGATCCACGGCCTGCCGATTACCGCGCGACCGATCATCAGCGCGTCTGCACCGCTAAGGCCTCGCACAGCGGGGGCATTGGCGGAGTTTATGTCGCCGTTTACGATCACTGGGATTTGCAGCGCGCGTTTAGCTCTTGCGATCGCGCCGTAATCCACCGCCGCGCTGTATCCGCCCGCTCTGGTGCGGCCATGAATCGCGATAAAATCGGCCCCTGCACTTTGTACGGCGCGCGCGATATTTTCTATATCCACGACGCCGAAGCCCAGCCGCACCTTCCCGCTCGTAAATTTTTTATTCGAATACTTTTTGATCGTCTCAACCAGGCGCGATAGACGGGGCAGATCAAGCAGCAGCGCCGAGCCGGCGCCCTGCTTTACGACCTTGGGAACGGGGCAGCCGCAGTTTAGATCGATGCCGTCGATGCCGTCAAATTTATTGATGAGCAAAACCGCCTTTTTGATAATTTCCGCATCGCTGCCTGCGATCTGCACAAAAAATGGGGTTTCGGCGGCGTTTTTTTCGAGCATCTTTAGCGTCTTTTCGCCCTCGAAAACAAGGGCGTTTGCGCTTATCATCTCGCTTACGGTCGCGTCGCAGCCGAATTTTTTCACTACGCCCCGCAGCGGCGGATCCGAAAAGCCCGCCAAAGGTGCCAAAAATAGGGGGTCCCTTTTAAAAAAATCTTCCGTCATTTTAAATTTCTTATTTTGATTTCGTTTGAATTTAAACCTTTAAATTTAACGTCGCAACGCTTGCAGTGGGTTTTGCCACGAGCTTTAAAATTTTAAATTTCATAGGCTACGTATTCGCATTTAGGCGCGAATTTTATTTTTAAGCTTGGCTAATTTTCATGGCGGCAAAACGCCAGCAAGGATGATCGCCACCAAATTTTATTTGCACGGCAAACCCAGCAAGCAGCTTTCAAAACGCCGCACGGATTTTAAAATTTCAGCACTTTTATTCAGCTAGCAAGTCTTGCGCTTTACGTTTAAATTTTAAATTTCATCGCATAAATGCAAAACCCGTTTACACGCGCACTACGCAAGCAAATTTTTTAAATTTTACCGCTTGCGCGCATTGATTTTTCGATAAATTTTGAAATTTAAAATTTGCGCGAGTTAGAATTTTACCCGCACTTTAAATTTTATCGCGCAGGCTGTGTTTGATAGCCGCACAGATCGTAAAAAGCAGTCTCTCTTACCCGCATAAAACGAACTCATAAAATTACCGAGCTAAAATAACAGCGACGCAGGGACGTTTTTGCCGTTGTCTCGCAAAAATAGCAGAATTTTAAACTTCTCAAACTCCTCGCCGTCGGCAAGGCTTAGCTGCTCTCTAAACTCGTCGATCATGCCAAGCTCATATAGCGCGTACAGATATGCCTCGGTCGCTTCTTGATTCTCGTTTTTGAGCCGCTCGAAAAAGGCTTTGTATTGCTCTGGAGCGAGATGATTTTTTAGCTTTTTGGCAAAGCCGATAAAATCCTGCTCGCTAAATTTTTCATTATTTACGAGATCGAAAAGCTCCTCGCTGCTGATCTCAAAGCTCGTGTCATTTACCGCGCGATCTACTAAAATATTTACCTCGGCTATATTTTGAGGAATTTTATAGGCTTTTATCTTATCGTAGCTTCCTTTGGCAAGCGCTACGGCATAGGCTTTTTTAGTGATATTTTCGCTATAAACGCCCTTAGTTTTTAAAATTTCATACGCATACGCAGGCTCGGCGTCGAGGCGATTGAGCTCATTTTGCAAAAATAGTCCGTTATCTTTAGGAAGTTTATATTTTCGCAGATCCGCCACTTCGCCGTTTTTAACCTTCTCAATAACACCTATAACCTCCTTTAGATCCTCATTTTTGACATCTATGCCGGTGCTATCGTACCACGGAGATAAAATTTTAGTAAGCTCGCTCGGGTCTTTAAAATACTCGGTTTTAAAGTCTTTATTGGTATCAAGACCCAGTAAAACCTCTTTACTCATCGCATCGTATGCACTTAGATCCTTTGCGATCGCCCTTTTTGTGCGGTAAAACGCGAAGCTATGAAAAACGATATGAAAAATCGCCAAAATCATATATAAAATTAACGGCAGTACGATCCACACCGCCACAGGAAGCGTAAGCGTAAAACCGAAAAGCCCCAGTGTATAGCTACTGCTTTGCTGCGTAAAAACTAAAATCGCGACGATTGCGATATAGACGATCGAATATAAAAAGAATTGCTTGGTTTTCATAGCTAACTCCTATTTTGCTTTTCCGCCTGTTCCTTGCACGAAATGCACAATCTCGCCTCTGGATTTACCTTAAGACGCTCTAAACTTATCTGCTCGCCGCAGCTCTCGCAAAGCCCATAAGTGCCGTTTTCGATACGTTTAAGCGCGCTTTCAATCTCTAAAAACGCCTTTTGTTGATTAACATTGAGCGAGTATTCGATGCTTAAATCCGTATTCATGCTCGCTACGTCAAAATCGTCCGCGGCTTTATTTTCGCGTAATTCTGAAATTTCATTAACCGAGCTATTAATATTGGCGCTTAGTTGCGCCTTTTTCTCTTCTAAAATTTTCTTGTAAAATTTTAACTCGTTTTTTTTCATTCTTTCCCTTTATTTGTGATATGGATGGTTTGCGTTAATGCACAGCGCGCGAAAAATTTGCTCAAAGAGCAAAAGTTTAGCGATTTTATGCGCTAACGTAAGCCTGCTAAGACTAATTATTTTATCGGCTTTTGCCTTAAAATTTTCACTAAGCCCGTAAGCGCCACCGATGAAAAATGACACGCTACTTTTATCCTTTAGCATACTCGCAAATTCCATGCTATCTAGCTCCTGCCCGCGCTCATCCAGAGCCACGACGTAGCCGCTAAGGCGCGGTAGATAAGCTTCATCATACGCCTTAAGCGCTAGCTCAGCAGATGTGCTTTGAGCGCGAGCGATGCTAGCGTTAAAAAAGGTCTGCTCTCGCACCGCCGTAAATTTAGCCGCCATTTTTTTATAGGCGCTTATCTCGCTAGCAAACTCGTCTGCGCCCTTTTGAATAGAATTTACTATTATCTGCACTACTCTTCGCTTCCATCTTCATGTAGCGATTTATCGCTCGTATCGTCAATCTGCACGGCGTTTTTGCTAAGCACGTTTATGATATCGCTTAGATACTGCCTCATCTCGGCTCTAGGCACGATCGCATCGATCAGCCCGTGCTCGAGCAAAAATTCCGATCTTTGAAAGCCCTCGGGCAGATCGGCGCCGATGGTTTGCTTAATGACGCGCTGTCCGGCAAAGCCGATAAGAGCGCCGGGCTCTGCGATGATGATATCTCCTAGCCACGCAAAGGACGCACTCACGCCGCCCATTGTAGGATCGGTAAGAACAGAGATAAAAGGAATTCTATGCTCGGATAAAATTTTAAGCGCGGCGGAGGTTTTGCTCATCTGCATCAGCGAAAAGGTACTTTCTTGCATCCTTGCGCCACCGCTTGCGCTTACGATGATTAGTGGCTCGTTTTTATCGAGGCTGCGTTTTACGGCACGCACGATCTTCTCGCCCTCCACGGAGCCCAGGCTGCCGCCCATAAAATTAAAATCAAATACCACGAGCTGGATCTTTTGGCGGCTTATAGCGCCCTCACCCGCAATCACCGCGCTAAGCCTGCCTGTTTTTTCTTTGCTCTCGGAGATGCGCTTTTTGTAGGATTTTTTATCTACGAATTTTAGCGGATCGACGGGCTGCAAATTTTTATCGAACTCCACGAACGAGCCTTCGTCGCAGAGCAGATCGATACGAGCCTGCGCGTCAAAGCGAAGATGATAGTTGCACTTCGGGCAAACGCTGTGGTTTTGCTCGACCTCCTTGCTATACATCAGCGCGCCGCATCCCGGGCATTTGATCCAGTGCGTAGGAGCATCGTTAGGCGCGGGCTGCGTTCTACGTATTTTTGAAAACAGATCTCCGAAATTCATATGATTTCCTTTAAATTCTATGAAATGTAACTTCTGATTATAACCTAAAATTCTTTATTTAAATTTATATATGAATTTCGCTAAAATAGGAAAATGCAAGGATTTATATTAAAAACGACCAAAGTTAGGGACGAGGACTGCATCGTGGACGTGCTGAGCGAAAGCGCGCTCGTGCGTGCATATCGCTTTTACGGCGCGCGCCATTCAAATATCATCCAGGGCTATAAGATCGACTTCGAGCTCTCGCAAAATCAAAACTTCCTCCCTCGCCTTAGCGGCGTGATGCATCTGGGATACGCGTGGCTCGCAAGCCGCGAGAAGCTGCTATTTTGGCAGCAATTTATGCGACTTTTATACGCGCACCTAAAAGATGCCGAGCATCTGGATAAATTTTACTACGAGCTTCTTACAGAGGCTGCTGCGCGCTTCGGCAAACAAAATCCGCGCCGCATAATCGTTGAGAGCTACGCCGAAATTTTAAAATTTGAGGGGCGGTTGCACGACGAGCCGTATTGTTTTTTATGCGACGAAGAAATTTCGGAAAATATCGCGCTATGCCGCGGCTTTTTGCCTGCGCACGAGAGCTGTGCGCAAAGAGCGGGCTTTGCGCAGGATGAAATTTTAGAATTTTTACGAAGCAAAAAGACGCTAAATTTAAACGACGAAACGGTAGAGAGGCTCTACGACATAACGCTTGAGGGGCTTTGATCTGCAACGCACTTGATGAAGACGTGAAATTTCAAAGCTTGGGCGCTAAATTTAAAATTTCGTAGAATTTCAAAATTTTATGAAGGGATGGCTTTGCGCTTTATTTGCTTTGCTAACACAAAGCCGAATAATCCCACATTGCGCGGGGTCTGCATTAAATTTTAACTAAACTAGCTAAAAAGCTTTTTCATCGCCTTAAAAAACATTGCAGTAAGCGGATTTGATTTACCTGAGACCTTTGCGATCCAGCTCTCATAGGTCTCGCCTTTGCTTTTTAAAAAGTCCACGAGCGCCTTTTGGCTAGCCTGCATACCGCCGTTTTTTTCAGCATCCAGTAGCGCCCTATAAATAGGCTCTATAGTTTCGATCGCGGATCTTGGTGGAGCCTTGCGAAATGCCGTGTATTCGGTGATCTGCCCTGTCACGGGATCTTTTTTAGAAGTAAATTCCGTAATGACCCAATAAAAGCGCCCGTCTTTGGCTAAATTTTTAACCACGGCGGTAAAATCCTTGCCTTGTTGTATCGTATCCCACATGAGCTTAAACGCTATGCGCGGCATGTCCGGATGTCGTATGATGTTATGCGGCTGCCCCAAAAGCTCAAGCTCGCTGTATCCGCAAATCATACAAAAATACGGATTTGCAAACGTGATAATGCCCTTCGGATCGGTTTTGGAAACGATATAGCGCTTCTCATCTAGTTTGATCTCCTGATTAATCGGAGTCGGTCTTTGCATTTTTAATCCTTTGCTTAAAAATTTATTGCAGAGTATATAAAATTTTTCTTTTCAGAAATATTAAATTTTCGTTAAATTTTTATAAATGTTAAATCTTTAAGTGAATTTTTAAAATTTAATGTATAATCTCAAATCAAAATTTCAAAAGGTGGCGCGTTGAAAAATCCCTTCCTATCGCTTAAATACTCAAATTTTAGAATTTATTGGATCGGGATGAACCTCTCGCTGATTGGCTCTTGGATGCAAAGCGTCGCACTGCCGTGGCTAGTGCTAAGCATCACCGCAGACGCTTTTAAGGTCAGTCTCGTGGCTGCGGCGCAGTTTTTGCCGGCACTACTTTTCACGCCGTTTTCCGGTGTACTGCTCGATAAGTTTAATCGCAAAAAGATCCTTTTGCTCGCTCAAATAGGCATGGCGGTGACTGCCTCAATTTTCGCGGTTATGAGCTTTTGCGAGCTATATTCTTTCGGCAAAATTTTATTTTGCGCTTTTGCAAGTGGCATCTTTACCAGCATGGACGCCCCGAGCCGTCAGTCGATGGTAAAAGATCTCATCGACTCGCCCCGCGATCTAGCCAACGCCATAGCGTTAAATTCTATGTCCTTCAACGTCGCTCGTATTGCAGGACCCGCACTTGCGGGGATCGTGATGGCGCTGTGGGGCGTGGGCTTTTGCTTTTTATTCAATGCGCTTAGCTTTTTAGGTATCATCGTTTCGCTGTTTTTCATAAAAATTCCGCCATCCGTTACTACGCTATCTAGCAGAAGCGGAGGCGTTTTTGCCTCGATCGGTGCTGGAATTTCGTATGTATCGCACAAAAAAATTCTAAGCGAGCTAATGATAATAGTGCTTATCGTAGCGACGCTGGTGCCAAATTACAACGTAACGATCTCGGCACTTGTTAAGCTTAGCCTAGACGCGGATGAGCGAAGCTTTGGATATTTGATGTCGGCTCTGGGCGTGGGAGCCTTTTGCGGCGCGCTTTTCGTAGCAATTTTTGATAAACTTGGCATCCGTAAAATCAGATCGTGCGCGATCGCTATGGGGGTGAGCTTAGCTCTTACTGGGGCTGCGAATTCCTTCGCATGGGCCGCAGCAGGGCTTGCCGTAACTGGATTTCTTTTCGTAATCACAAACTCAAGCATCAACTCCACCGTGCAAATGCACGTAAGCAACGAATTCCGCGGGCGCGTACTTAGCTTATACGCGCTATTTCTAATAGGTAGTACGCCATTTGGAGCGCTCATATCGGGCTTTTTTACCGAGCTGCTAGGCGCTCGCGTAGCCCTTGCGATCTGCGGCGCAATTAGCATTTTGCTACTGCTGGCTCTATTTTATGGCTTTAAAATACGGCGCAGGACGCATTTTATCTTTCGAGATAAAGTCTAAGCCAAAAGCTGCATTATCAAAATTAACCTTATTTTTACTATGAAGCCTTAGAATTCCTACCAAAATTTAAAGGTAAGGAGTTTTTATGAATAGACGAAATTTCTTAAAAAGTACCGCCGCGATCGGCACGCTAGCGACGCTAAATCTAAATTTAAACGCTAGCGCGGTTACAGGCGGGACGGAAAAGAAAGTCGCCAGCGTCTGCGAGATGTGCTCCTCGCGCTGTCCTATCGAGGTGACCGTCAAAGACGGCCGCGGCGCTTTAATCGAGGGCAACCACAGGTTTGCAAACAAAACCTCCGTCTGCGCTCGCGGCGGAGCGGGCATCAATCAGCTCTACGACGATCAAAGGCTCATTAAGCCGCTCATTCGCGTAGGCGAGCGCGGCGAGGGCAAATTTAAAGAGGCGAGCTGGGACGAGGCGCTTAAAATTTGCGCGCAGAAGCTGGGCGAGATTTCGCAAAAATACGGTCCGCAAAGCGTAGTTTTTACCTCCAAAACGGGCGAGCACCATACTCAGATGATGAATTTCGCCTGTGCCTACGGCAGCCCGAACATCTACTCGCACTGGTCCTGTTGCCCGGTCACCTACAATATCGCCGTGCCGCACACCTTCGGCGCTAATATGCAAAGAGACTACGGCGACGCAAAATACATCGTAAATTTCGGCCACAACCTCTTTGAGGGCATCGACATCTCAAAAACCAAAAAGCTTGCAAAAGCCGCAAGCAGAGAGGACGTAAAGCTTTTGGTCCTCGATCCGCGCTTTAGCGTCGTAGCGTCCAAAGCAGACGAGTGGCTTCCGATAAAACCGGGAACCGACGCGGCATTTTTGATGGCGCTGATTCACGTCTGGCTGCGCGATAACAAATACGACAAAAAATTTATCGAACAATACGCCGTGGGGTTAGAGGAGTTAAAGCAATCCGTAAAGGATACGACGCCGCTTTGGCAGGAGGCCATCACGGGGATCAAAGCGGACAAGGTAGAGCGCATTGCAAATGAAATTTACGCCGCGGCTCCCGCAGTCGTAATCGACTGGGGTCATAAAACCACGACCGCTAAAGCCGAATACGTCCGCACGCGCGCCATAGCGATCGCAAACGCGCTGATGGGAAACGTCGAGAAAAAGGGCGGAATTTACTTCTCTAAAGATTCCAAAACCTTTAACGCACTTTGCAAAGAGGATCTATTCCCTACCATCTCAAACCCGGATAAAAATTTTAAAATTCCAAAGACCGCGCGTATCGACGGCTGCGGCGAGGAAGGTAGCGAAAATTTCTTCGTGCCGCGCAAACACGGTGTTTTGATGCAGATCGCGCCTACGATTTTAAGCGAAAAGCCTTACCCCGTAAAAGGCTGGGTCAGCACGCGCTTTAACCACCTCATCAACGTTGCGGGCGTGGATAAGAGCGTAGAGGCGATCAAAAAGCTAGACTTCGTACTCGCAATCGACGTGTATATGAGCGACTTCGCGTGCTTAGCCGACGTGATCTTGCCCGAATCCACATATTTAGAGCGCGACGAGTCTATTCAAAACAAAGGCGGCACCGCGCCTGGATTTGTGATGCGAAACAAAGCCGTCGAGCCGGTGGGCGATACGAAGTGCGGCTATGAAATTTTTAGAGAGCTTGCAAGGGTGATGAAGATCGATAAAGACTACACCTGGAACAACATCGACGAATACCGCATGCAGCAAGCCAAAGGCAACGCCGAGCTGATCGCAAATTTAATCAAAAACGGCTACGTAAGCTACAAGGTGCCGAAGCTGTACTACCGAGAGCCGAAGCTCGTGGCTAAATTTATCGATAAATATCCTGCCGCGGCGGAGTTCGTGGACGAAAACGGCGAGATGAGCTCTCAGATGAAATTTAAAACCCCGAGCGGCAAGATCGAGCTTTTCGCGCCGAAAGTGGAGGAGCTTTTTGCGGGATACGGCTGCTTAAATACCGAGGGTATGGACGTATTTGGCGGACACAAATACTGCTTGATGACCGGCAAGACCGCGCTTCACACCAACGGCCACACTCAAAATGTCAAAATTTTAAACGATATGATGAGCGAATCGCCGGTTTGGATCAGCCCAGCTTCTGCAAAAGCGGAGGGGCTAAAGACGGGCGATGTCGTGAAGCTCAAAAACAAATTCGGCGAGCAAAAGGCTAAAATTTTCGTCACGCAAGGCATCAGAGACGATTGCCTATTTTTATACCACGGCTTTGGGCACGTAAGCCCCGGGCTAAAGCGCACGAACGGCATAGGCACCAACCAAAGCGTCCTTCTCGATCCGGCTGCGGGTCCTGTGGTAAGCACGATGGTAACCAACGTCGGCGTCGATATAGTTAAAATTTAAGGGAGCGATTATGAAAAAACTCATAATGATTCATGACGAAAATTTATGTATAGGTTGCCAAGCCTGTTCGGTTGCGTGCAGGAACGAAAACGGCGTGCCTAGCGGCGTTTATAGGCTGCAAGTGCACGGCAAAACAAGCGGCGTTTTTCCAAATTTAAAGCTTGATTACTCGCGCGCCAGCTGCGTTATGTGCGAGGATAGCCCCTGCGTGGACGTCTGCCCTACGGGCGCTAGCTTTAAAACCAAAGACGGCGTAACGCTCATAGACGAGAGGCTTTGCGTCAGCTGCAAATACTGCATCCTGGCCTGTCCTTATGACGCCAGATTTGTCGATCCTATCACGCACGCTATCGGCAAATGCACCTTTTGCTACACGAACCGCACTATCAAAGGCTTGCAACCCGCATGCGTAAGCGTGTGCCCAACGGATGCTTTAACTTTCGGCGATGTAAATGACGTAAATTCCGAGGTAAGCAAGCTGCTAGCCAAAACGAGCGTAGAATATCCAAAAGCGTATCTAAACACCAAGCCGCGCCTAGCGAATATCAAAAACAAAAAAGGAGGACGCTATGAATAATATGTGGGGCGATATGAGCCAATACTCTGAAATTTACTGGCCTTGGCCGATTGCGATTTATCTATTTTTGGCGGGTCTTAGCGCGGGAGCGACGATGGTGGCGCTTTTAGTTAAATGGAATCGCCACGAAAGCGAGCAAAATTCTATCTGGGACGCGATGATAAGAGCGGGTGCGATCACGGCGCCGCTTACGATCTGCGCGGGGCTTTTGCTTTTGATCTTTGATCTGGGCAAGCCATTTAGCTTTTATCTTTTGCTGATCAAATTTAACTTCGGCTCCGTAATGAGCCTCGGCGTTTTGGCGCTTTTGATCTACGTGCCGTTTAGCTTTGTATTTGCGCTATGCGTATTCGGCGAGGAAATTTGTAAATTTAAACTACTTGCGTTTCTGCGACCTATCGTAAATTTACTAAGCTCATTTGCCAAAGCTTCCAAACTATTCGAGCGGGTTTTATTTATCCTTGCTCTTTGCGTGGGCGCATACACAGGCTTTTTGTTAAGCGCGGTGATGAAAATTCCGCTTTGGAATACTCCGGTGCTGCCGATTTTATTTTTGCTATCGGGCTTTTCCAGCGGCATCGCGGCGAGCATTTTAGTTGGACTTCTGTTTTTTAAAGGCTCGTTAAACAAAGATAGCATAAAATACCTTTTGGTGCTTGATCTGCGCGCGATACTCTTTGAAATTCCGCTTTTATTCATTCTGTTTGTCGGGATGTATTTTGAGGGCGGCACGAGCGCGCTTGCGGCACAGCAGGCTTTGACGCACGAGGTTTACGGTAAAATTTTCTGGATCGGCGTTTTAGGCACGGGGCTCATCGCTCCGATCATCATCGCCTTTACGGCGCTGAAAAACCACGCCTACAAGCCTGCGTTTATAGTTTTAAATTCTTTTGTCGTGCTTTGCGGCGTCATTCTGCTTCGCTACTTCGTTGTATATGCGGGGCAAATTTGCACGGGAGCGTAGTCTCGCTCCCGATTTAGGGAACGGGTTTGAAAATTTTACTTTTAGAGGACGATTTTGAATACAGAAGCAGCGTAAGCGAGTATCTGCAGGAGCTTGGCTACGAGGTGGACGAATGCTCTAGCGGCGACGCAGCCTGCGATAAGATCGCCGCGAATGCCTACCATCTGCTGATTTTAGACATCAAGGTGCCGGAGGTCTCGGGCGAAGAGGTGCTAAAATACGCCCGCAGCCTCGGTCTTAACACCCCCGTGATGATGATGACCTCGCTCGGCGACATCGACGATTTGAGCCAGTGCTACGAGCTAGGCTGCAACGAATATCTAAAAAAGCCCTTCCACCTAGCCGAGCTTAAATTTAGAGTAAGCGAGCTGATGCGAAAGTATTTCGGCGACGAAAAGGGCGCCGTCAAGATCGCGAATAAATTTCACTACTTCGCAAATTTAAAAATTTTAAAACGCGCGGACGAAGAGATATCGCTAAGCGCCAAAGAGATCAAGATTATAGAATTTTTGCTCGCCAATATCAAAAGATTCGTTAGCGTAGATGAACTCATCGCCGACGTATGGGACGGCGAAGCGGGCAGCGTCGATGTGCGCGTGCATATCAGCAACCTCCGCTCCAAAACAAGCAACGACTTCATCCTCTCCAGCCGCGGACTCGGATATAAGATCAATGCTTAAAGGGTTTAAATTTACGCTTTTTAGCGCGATTTTCATCATCGGCGCCTTTATAAGCGAGAGTCTTTATATCATCTATTTAAATTCCAAAATCGAAGAGAGCGCCGATGTCGCCGAGCTGATACAAAAAAGCGGCGAAGCCCTAGCCGGTGCGGATCTGAATCTAAAAGACGAGCTAATCTACGACTACGCGATCCTAAACGCAAACGGCGAAATTTTAAGATCAAATCTAAGCGTGCAGCCGCCCGATTTTGCGTTTATCACGCTGAAATTTGGCGGACGGGTGTTTTTAAAGCGCCACTTTCTACATGAGGGCAAGCTATATTTCTTCGTCATCTCAAAAAAGATAAGCTACGCAAAGATAGAATTTATCGCGATCTCTACGATCTTTATCACGATCTTCGTAGCGCTCATCATCGCGCTGTTTAACTACAAAATCATAAAAAATTTCTACGCGCAGCAAAGCAACCTCATCAAGGCGTTTTTCAACGACGCGATGCACGAGCTAAAGACCCCTCTGGGCGTCGCACTCATCAACACCGAGATGCTTGGGCTGCGCGACAAACACACGGCGCGAATAAAATCCGCGCTCAAGCAGATGATCATTACTTACGAGGACGTGGAGTACTTCATCAAAAGCGGCAAGATGAGCCTAAAAAGCCGCCGCATCGATATGAGCGAGTTTTTGGGCGCTAGGATAAATTTCATCTATCTGGTCGCAAAAAGCAAAAACATAAGCCTACAATCGCGAATAGCGCCCGACGTTAGCGTCTTTATGGACGAAACCTCGCTAATGCGCCTCATCGACAACACCCTAAGCAACGCCATAAAATACTCGCGCCCCGGCGGCAAGATCATCATCGGGCTGGAAAAAGGGGTAAGCATAGCGGTCTTTAGCGTGCAGGACTTCGGCATCGGCATAAAAGATACGAGCGCGATCTGGGAGAGATACTCGCGCGAAAACGCGGCTCTTGGCGGATTCGGTCTCGGGTTAAACATAATCGATAAAATTTGCAAGCGCTACGGCATCGCAAAAAGCGTCAGCTCAAAGCTCGGCGAGGGCAGCACCTTTTGCTACAAAATCCCGCTGTTTAAGCAGAAACTTTTGGATTAAAACGGCGCATGAAATTTAGACGCAAATTTTAAAATTTTAAAAGTAAAATTTGCGCGGCTAGGACTTTTTAAAATTTTGTTTTAGCGTGGCTTTTCAACCGCCTTTTGCCTCTCTGCTACCTAAATAATATTCCTCTAATGGATAATTTAGATTTCCGCAGTTGTCTAGCTCAAAACCCTGTTTTATATCAAACGACGCCTTGTTTCTTTCCTGATAATATTCTTTGATTTTTTCAGAAAAATTCATTCTATCAAATAGGTATTCGGAATGGTTGCCTTGTATATAATTTTTATAAATTAAAACAAACTTATCTAACAATATATGAATATTCGGTCCTTTATAAGCGCCATCTAGAGTAATTATCGGTCTATCAAATCCGGCGCTCATATCATTTAAATTTATCTTTATATATTTCTTTGGATCGGTTTTCTTGGCCTTCAGTTTATTCATAAAAATCTCTTCAAACGTCTCGTTATTATCATGATGCTTTTTCAATACTTCAAACCAATTCGATAAATTTATATTTTCTAATTCATAATATGCGATTTCATATATGCTGCGCCAGGAACTACCATAGGCATAAGTCCTATAATCATTGATCATTTGATCTAGTTTTAGCTCATAATCCAAATACTGCCCTATCGCTCTTTTATATAGCTCCTCTTTGGGCAAAATTCTATTTTCTTTGAGGCAATAGCCTTGCTTGTATTTGTCGTAGTCGAAAAGGGAAACTATCGCGAAGCCTCGTGAAGTGGAA
>NZ_CALIIS010000108.1 GCF_938017705.1 uncultured Campylobacter sp. | reverse complement strand
GAGTCCACGACTTCGACGCGTTTGCAATCAGGCTTGCTAGTCCCGAGCAGATCAAGGCTTGGAGCCACGGCGAGGTCAAAAAGCCCGAAACCATCAATTACCGCACGCTCAAGCCGGAACGCGACGGGCTTTTTTGCGCTAAAATTTTCGGCCCCGTAAGGGATTATGAGTGCATATGCGGTAAATATAAAAAGATGCGTTATAAGGGCTGGAAGTGCGAAAAATGCGGCGTCGAGATCACGAGCTCGAAGGTTCGCCGCACTAGAATGGGACATATCGAGCTGGTAACGCCGGTAGCGCATATTTGGTACGTAAATTCCTTGCCTAGCCGCATCGGTACGCTTCTAAATATCAAGATGAAAGATCTTGAGCGCGTGCTTTATTATGAGGCTTACATCGTAGAAAGTGCAGGCGAGGCATTTTACGACAACGAAAATTCTAAAAAGGTCGAAAAATACGACGTTTTAAACGAAGAGCAGTATCAGAGCTTAAAAGAGCGCTTTTCGCAGACAGGCTTCGTCGCTAAAATGGGCGGTCAGGTGATCCGCGATATGCTAGCTGAGCTTGATTTAGTTGAAATTTTAAATTCTTTGAAGGAGGAGATGGATAACACAAACTCCGAAGCGAAGAAAAAAACCATCGTCAAGCGACTAAAGGTCGTAGAGAACTTTTTAAATTCCGGAAATAAGCCGGAGTGGATGATGATTACGAATCTGCCCGTGCTGCCTGCCGATCTGCGCCCGCTTGTTAGCCTTGAGGGCGGTAAATTTGCGGTTTCGGACGTAAACGATCTGTATCGCCGCGTCATCAATCGTAACACCCGTCTAAAGCGCCTTTTGGAACTTGATGCGCCGGAGATTATCATCCGCAACGAAAAGCGAATGCTTCAAGAGGCGGTGGATGCGCTTTTTGATAACGGACGCCGCGCGAACGCCGTAAAGGGAGCTAACAAACGCCCGCTTAAATCTCTAAGCGAGATCATTAAGGGCAAGCAGGGTCGCTTCCGTCAAAATTTACTCGGAAAGCGCGTGGATTTTTCGGGTCGCTCCGTTATCGTCGTAGGTCCAAATTTACGCATGGATCAGTGCGGTCTGCCTAAAACTATGGCGCTTGAGCTATTCAAGCCGCATCTAATCGCACGCCTGCAAGAGAAGGGCTATGCAACGACCGTCAAGCAGGCTAAAAAGATGATCGAAAATAGGATCAATGAAGTTTGGGAGTGCTTGGAGGAGGTCGTAAAGGATCACCCGGTTATGTTAAACCGCGCGCCGACGCTTCACAAGATGTCTATTCAGGCGTTTCATCCCGTACTAGTCGAGGGTAAGGCGATCAGGCTGCATCCGCTAGTCTGCGCCGCGTTCAATGCAGACTTCGACGGCGATCAGATGGCGGTGCATGTGCCGCTTAGCCAAGAGGCGATCGCGGAATGCAAAATTTTAATGCTAAGCTCGATGAATATCTTGCTTCCTGCGAGCGGAAAGCCCGTCGCGGTACCTAGCCAGGATATGGTTTTGGGAATTTATTATCTAAGCTTGGAAAAGCCGGGCGCAAAAGGAACAAATAAAATTTTTGCAAACGTTGATGAGGTAATGCTCGCCGTAGAGGCAAACGCTCTGGATATCCACGCCAAAATCAAAACGATGATCGATCATCGCATCATCTTTACGACCGCGGGGCGATTGATCATCAAATCGATCCTTCCTAGCTTTATTCCAGATCACCTTTGGAATAAGATTATGAAGAAAAAGGATATCGCCGAGCTTGTCGATTACGTCTATAAAAACGGCGGCCTTGAGATAAGCGCGGAATTTTTGGATAATCTTAAAAATTTAGGC
>NZ_CALIIS010000107.1 GCF_938017705.1 uncultured Campylobacter sp. | reverse complement strand
TATCGAAAACGGGCTTATCAAAGCCAACAAAGAAATACGTAATACCTTTACCTTTAAACGAGCGCACGCTAAATTTAGGCGGAGAACGCAGAAAGATGAAATTTAAGTATCTCTGATCGAAATGATCGTAAGTGCCGTTTTGAATGGAGCAGCGATCGTAGAAACAGTAAATTTGGTATATGTAGCCGATAGGAGGCTCATTAGGATTTGGATTAGAGGCGTTGAATAGGGCTTTAGTGCTGTTACCGCTTGCGGTTTCGATAGGTTGATCGGATTGGGTATCGGGGGCGGAAGCAGGCTCATCGACGGGCTTAAAGAGCGAGTAAAAGCGGTAGAACGCCAAAAAACAAAAGACACAGAGCACCAAAGCTAAACCAAAAAATTTAACTACGATGGACGAACCTTTTTCCTTGGAACCCGCAACGTAAAGGTCAAAAACTTCATTAAGAGCAGGCAAGGTAAAACCGCCACCCTTAATCATATCGTTTTGATTCATTCGGTAGCTAATGAACTGCTGATACCTAAGACGACTAGTAATAAGGCGGCGCGCAGGCTCAACAGCTCTATAAAAATACTCGGCTACAGCCTTATAACCTGTGTCAATTAGGCTTAAATCCTGTGATATAAGCCAAATATCTTGAAACAAATGCGCATGGTAAGTAAGCCACCAGGTTAAAATTTCATCACTCTTTTTAGTAAAAAAATTATGTGCCTCATCGATAACGATCAAGCAGTGATTAAGCTTAAAATCTGCGGCTTTTTCATTTAACTCAGTGTCATTCGCACCACCCATATAAAGGTCATAAAGCAGACTAAGATTATATTTAAAATCGTTAATATCCAAAGGCTTGATTTTTTCGCTTTTGGAGTAATCGAATTCATTTATATTAGTCCAACAAATAGTGTATTTATCAGCTTTCTTAGGTTTTTTAATAAATTTATCAAAAAAAGAGGGCTTAGGAACTTCGATAAAATTTTTATAAATTTGATAAACGGCTAAATAGGTCTTTCCGCTTTTCGGGATGCCGGTAAGATATGAGATAGCCATTTCAATCAATCCTGGAGATAAAGAGATAAAGCAGGGTTTTTCGGAAACTCTCAAGCCCTTTAATGAAAATTTTCAACCCGGCTAAAGAAATACAAGTAAAAAACATAGGTTTAAAAATAATCCAAGCGTCTTTAAAAGCGTCCAAAATCCCAAGTGCTTTTAAAATATTAAAAAATAGAGTAACAAGCTCATCAGAATTACCAGAATAAGAATTTATATAATTTAAAAGTGAATTTACTT
>NZ_CALIIS010000106.1 GCF_938017705.1 uncultured Campylobacter sp. | reverse complement strand
GCTCTAACGTTGATGCAAGCGTAGATATGAGGTTGTTTAGCGAAGGGGGAAGGAATGAGATAAAGGATGAGCTTAATAGGGGGAGCGCGATAACCAAGTCCTTAGAGATGCTTATAAAAACGGGTGACCTTTCCTTTAATGAAAACGTAGCGGAATATGCAAACGCTTATGAGTTAAGCAAGGCTTACGGCAAAGATTTAAGCTCGGTATTAATGGATGAAAAAGTAGGCATCAACACTAAAGAGCAGGTAATAAAATCTCTGATAGATGCTTATGCCAAAGCCAATGGTTTAAATTTAGAAGGTATTAAAGTAAAACTAATATCCGATGCCAATGCAAAGGGCAAAAATGATGAGCCTTTCAAAGGGAATTTCGACTCTTTAAGCAAAACTATCACTTTAAATTTAGCCAATACGTCGGATATAAAAACATTTGCTCAAACTCTAGGACATGAGCTAAGCCATGCTATAGACTACAAAAAAGGACGCTTTATCCCTGGCGGCGAGGCTATGAATAGATATGCCGATATAAAGGGCGATCACTTTGCGGACTATTTCGAAAGAGGCTTGGATATAACGGGCTCGAAAATAAATTTGCAAGACAAGTTGCCGAGCTACGATAAATACAATAAGATCAACCAAGCTCTGCTAGAACATAATCTTAAGAATTTTAATAGTACGGATAAGAGGTGGAGTGATAATGCGGATAAAAAAGACGGCAATATAAAAAGATTTAATAGTATATTAGACTATATGTCCAAAAGCGAAATAATGGTCTTTGATCCCTTAGAGGGCCTTATAGATATTAATGACCCGGACAGAATTAAGATGCTTCCTATGGGATGGAGACCAAAACCTGTCGGCAGAGCCGAAGCATCCAAGATTGCAGTATCCACCAAAGAAGATGCAATTAAAATTTTTAATACAACAGGCAAAGAAGGGGATAGCTGGAGAGTAAAAGTTGTTAAAGATAAGAAAACACTAGACGACACATGGAATACATTAACCAAAGATGCTAAAGAGATTGGATCTAAAGTGGATACTTATGGAAAAGAGATAAAAAGGATGCAATTTGAAGATGGTACAGTATTACAATATAGGCTAAAATCTAAAAGCGGTGGCGAAACGATAGAGATAGTAGTAAAAGGAGAAAAACCAAGAAAAATTCATATAGAATAGATCGGGTAAAAGAGATGTTATGAAATTTAAAATTTTAGAACCAAACGAACGATACGGTTGGGTTTTTAGCCAAGATGAAAGACTTTTCAAAGCTTTCGGATTTAACGAAAATGGGCCATTTCTTAAGATATTGCCCAAAACCCCAAATGTCGAGAAAAAAGATATTTTAGATTACTTTGCGTATAGGATTTTTTGTCTATGCGAATGGTTTGAATTAGATTCAATGATTGCGGATGATTACGACTATATGCTACCACCATATGAAGATAATCCTGAAATTTCAGCTTATCCTACATATGCAGGAGAATACTTCGGAGTAATGGGACAGCTATTTTTAGGAAATATGATAGACTTCGGCATAGAGGGCGGAAATCTAAGAGAGAAAGGAACTAACTTTAATACAAATTTATCGAAAATCGATTTAGGTATGTCGCTTTATGAAAAATGGATCTATTTCAGGGATAACTTCTTTTATGGGTATAAATTCTTAGAGGAGGACAAAATAACTCCCCAAGCAGAGATAACTTGGAAAGACCCTAACACATGGAGCAGATTTAGCCATTGGATATGTATGACTAAGGCGGGCAAAGAGTATTGTGACAAAATTTTGGAACCTAGACTTTATGAAAAGTATAAGGATGTGGTTATCGAGGCGTAATTTAGCGATTACAAATAACGAAAATTTATTATGAACATGTTTAATCTAGCAAGCAAAAAAGGACTTTAAATGACCATCTTACCAATATCAACCTTCGACAATGACTTACAAAGAGGCGATATTATAAAATTTAACGACGATGAGCTTATGGTCTGCGATGAGCGCTGTTTCTGGACAGAAAATCCTTGCCTTTTAAATTTAAAAGATACCAGATATTTTGAGCTTCCTAGCGAGATGATATCAAGCAAAGCGGGGTTTGTAGTGGACAAGGAGCAATTGATTCGTAATTTAGCAAATTTCGGCATCAATACGAGCCCCCAGGAGGTATTTATATGCTCCGATAATTACCTTAGTAGCGATGAACTCAAAGATTACAAAGAAGATTGCGACGAAACAATCCCCGGTTTCAGACTGACAAAACCTAGGGATAAATTTGGACGCAATAGACGCATAAAGAGGAATCTAATGAAAAAATTTAGTATTCCTCTCTTGAAATTTCGTGGAAGGATCAAGCTCGGAGATATTATCGAATGTAGAAAATCCTGCTATCCATATGAGAAAAATGTAAGCTTTATCGTAG
>NZ_CALIIS010000105.1 GCF_938017705.1 uncultured Campylobacter sp. | reverse complement strand
CTCGGGGCGCTCGGCGATCAAACTCGCACGCAACCGCGCCAAAATCGACATCATCGCAATCGCACACGACGAGCAGACCGCGCACGCGCTAAGTCTCGTGTGGGGCGTAAATCCGGCGATGGTCGAGGAAAAAACGAGCATCAACTCGCTGCTCGCACGTATCATAAGCGAGGCTCTGCAGCGCGGACTCATCGAAGAGGACGGTACCTATGTGATGACGGCGGGCTTTCAAAGCGGGCATCCCGGCAGCACCGACTACATCCGCATCATCAAAAAAGATCAGATCGATTTCTACCGCAACGCGGCAGAAACGGGTCTCAAGGATAAAATTTGAAAAATCAAAATGTCAAAGTCCGTTAAAATCAAAGAATCGCGGTTAAATTTAACCCCTTGCTACGAACTGGCGCCAAAAGAGGCGCGAGAGCTCGTCAGCATCGGCATCACCGAGTGCGGCGAGATATATTTTCTATGCGAGGATGCGGGCGAATACGTCATAAAATTTATGCAAGACGGGCGGCTGCGCGAGATAAAAACCGACGCGGACGAAAACGGCTACCACTTCGCCGCGCCCGTGGATTTTCCAAACCGTTGGGCACTGCTAAACGCTCGCTCGCGCTACGATGAGAAGCTAAAACGCGGCGAGGAAAATTTAAAATTTATCGATGAGCTGGGCGCCCAGACGGGCAAAATTTGCGTGGGCGACGGCATAGCAAAGATCATAGCGCAGGGCGGGCGGCTCTACGTTTCATATTTTGGCGACGGGCTCTTCGGCAACTTCGGCGGAGACGAGTGCGAACTCGCCGTTTGGAACGAGGCGGGCGAAAAGCTCTATGGATTTGACCTCAGCCGGATTCACGACTGCTACGCGATAAATCTATTTGGCGGCGCGTGCTACGCGCACTATTGCAGTAGCTTTGATTTCGTGCGTATCAAGGACGGGCAAGCTACGGCGTATACTCCAAAAATCAGTTCTTATAAACCGGACTCCGCGGCTATTGAAACGTGCGAGTTAGAATTTTCAAAGAGCGATTATATTTTTGCGAGCAGCGACTTTGCGCTGGATGAGCGAAGCGTGCTGTTTTGCCGGGCTAATAACGACAAAGATGAGCTGTTTTTGTTTAAATTTAAAGGCGAAACGCTAGAATTCGACAGAAAAATCAGCCTAAATTTTCTCGGCGCAGATTGCTCGAAAAATAACAAAAATGAGGGCTACGGCTCGTACGGGAACGGCGAATATTTAGCTCTTTTAAAAGGCGCCAAAATTTATAAAATTTGCGTGAGCGAGCTAAATTGAAATGTAAATTTAGCAGCTAACG
>NZ_CALIIS010000104.1 GCF_938017705.1 uncultured Campylobacter sp. | reverse complement strand
TTCATCGGATTTTTGCTGCTGCTTAGCCTTATGCTTTGAAAGGCGAATTTCAAACGGCAGCCTCGCGGAATTTTGCAACTTCAAGGAATTTCAAATTTCGCAATTTCGCAGAATTCCGCAGCGAGCGAATTTGGGTTTTAAATTGAGGGCGCAAATTCTAAATCCAAATCTCGCGCGGCGCAAATTTGCGCTATAATCTAGCGAAAATCAAAGATTTAAAGGATGCGACTTGAAAATTTTAATCTCGTTTTTGTGCTTATTAAGCTTCATGTTCGCCGAGGCAGCGCTCGCTTTGGCAGAAGGTGCAAACAGCGCTCAAAAAGATCAAAGCCTAGAAATTTTAACCGCAAATTTAAGCACGGCGCTTCAGGAGATTGACGAAGCCGGGCATCGCCCCGATGGTACGCCTTGCGAGAGCATCGTTAGGTTAAGGGCTGCGTTTATGGAGTTTTTGCAAAGCGCGGGCGAGAGCGCTCCGCAAATTTTAAAATCCTTGAGGTTCGCCCCGAATATGGCGATCTCGCAGGACGGCAAGTTTCGGGCATATTCGGTAGATATCAGCACCGGCGGCACGATGGGCGCGAGCTACGTAGCGTATCAATACGCAAGCGGCGGGCAAAATTTCATTATGGATTTTGCAGACAAAGGTGCGCAGCAGATGCAAGAATGCGTTCTTGGCGGCAGGCGGGATTGCGCCTGCGGCGATTGGGCAGTCGGTACCGCATGGGGCGGCGATCGAGTGATAAAAGTTTTTAAAGTTAAAGAAAATCTATATCTTATTTACGGAGGATCAAAGGGCTCTACTAAGCTCACAAACGACGAATTTTGGGCGGTAGAAGCAAGCGAAGCGGGTATAAACCTAGCGAATATATTCCACTACGTCCGTTCATGCGGCGGAGATTGCGACTGCTCTAAAAGGAGCTCTTTGGTGCCGCCGCCGCACGACTCCGCTCGATTCGGCATAGAATATGATTTTTTCTCATATTTAAACGGCAGTGACGAGATAAAGAATAAATACGCTAAAAGGATGTTTTTGACCTTTGAAAAC
>NZ_CALIIS010000103.1 GCF_938017705.1 uncultured Campylobacter sp. | reverse complement strand
GGTTTCTAAATTTAAAGCGCCAGAATCGGAATTTAGGGTTTCAGAATTTGAAGCTTCGGAATTTGAAGATTTATAATTCAAGAATTTAGAATTTGAGACTTCGGAATTTTTGGTTTCAGAATTTGGGGCTTTAAAATTTTCGCCGTTAGAATTTTGTTCCAAGCCCCGCTTCGGCTCCTGATGTCGCTTTTGTAGTGGCTTTTTTAATTCATCTAGCCTGCTTTGATCCATTTGCCGCCTTTAAATTTGATGGACGCGCCATTTTATATTCTCGCAGCTTAAAGCTCATTAAATTTCACCGCGCGTCCGCTGTGCGCAGTCCAATCAAAATTTAGCCCTCGTATCTTTGCAGCGATTTTTTATATGTTTTCGCCGCCGCGCAGCCTACGCTCAAATATACCTCAAACTCCTCGCTAGTAAGCCTGCGCGGCTCATTCGCAAGCCTCGCCGCAGCCGCTGTACCCGTCGCACAGCTAGCGCTTGTACCGAAATTCACTTCATTTGCGATCTCACCTCGTCGGATTCGGTTGCTAAAGCTCGCTGCACGCGCTATTTTCGGCGCACGCCGTAGCGAAAAGCTTAAATTTCGCGTTTGCAGATTTAAAATTTTACCCATGCATTTGCGCGGACCCGCGATAAAATCGCCGTTTTGTATAAGCGTGGCAATGGCAGAGCCGAGCTGGCCGCTGTCCGCCAAGCCGTGCAAGCCGCCTGCCGAGCCAGATAAGCGGCCTGCGAAACCAGGTAATCCGCCCGCCAAAAGTTCTGCGCCACTTAGGACACGCAGGCTTCGCACCAAAATCCCGCCGCCGCTTTGCGGGACGCTGCGAAACGAAATGTCAAAGCCGAAATTATGAAAAAATATCTCGCCCGCCCGCGATGTGCGCTTGTAGGTGTTTCGATCCGCGCCCGTGAAATACGCCTCGATCTCCGCGAAGGCGAATTCCGCACCGCTTACGCAAAGCACATAGTTTTGCAGCAGATCGCGCATGAAATTTTCGATCTTCGTCTGTGCTCGCTCGGCGTCGAACTGAGCCTGCGGCGGCTCATCACCGAACGCAAGCGCTTGTCTGACGCCCGGCTCCGACTGCGATGGACGGACGTTAAATTTTAAGTGTGCTTGCTCCGTATCAAGACGCACTTGCTCGGCATCAAACGGCGGCTCGGCATTAAATTTTAAAATTTCAGCTTGCTGCGCGCCGTTAGAATATGACTGTCCGTCGCAAAATTCCGCGCCGTCTTGTGATTTTAAAGGCTTGTCGCCGCTCCCGCCCCTCGCGCTTCCTGCAAGCTTGGAATTTTTTGAAGCAAGCTTTGAGTCCGTAGAAATTCCAAACTCCGCAGCGTCGATTTTTGAGAAAAATTTTTCTAAATTTTCATCGCCCAGCATTTTATTCTTTCGTAGAATTTCCTTCGCGCTTTATCGAGCTCGCATCAATGCCTGCAGTGTCAGATTTGCCATTGTTTGCCTCGGCGCGCGTTAAATTTACTCCGCCGTTCGTCGCGTTCGTATCGCCTCGCGTTAAATTACCGCCGCCGCTCGTCGTATTTGCTTCGTTATCTTTAAAATTTAAAGCTTCGCAACGATCTACACCTAAACGCTCGAAATAATATCTCTCTCGCTCACCTAAGTTTTCCACTCCCCTTTCGCATACGCGCTTGATATACGCCTTGCTAGGGTATCTAAGCCGATTGAGCGCCAATTCACTACCTGCGTCTGCGCGCTTTATCAGCTTGGCGATGCAGGCGTCATCCTCTTCACTATTTGCGATATAATCCCATACGCCACAGTATCTATCACCGCCCAGCGTCGTAATCAAAAAATAAGCCCAAAGCAGGATTATGGCAATCGATATGCTTCCTTTTATTTTTAAAGATCTCTTTTTTACCATGTTTTTCCTTGAGTAATAAATTTTAACTCATTTTTTCACAAATTTGACCAACGGCATAAAATTTACGATATCGCCTTCAAGGCTAATCTTATCGCCCAGCATTTTGTTCTTCCGTAGAATTTCCTTCGCGCTTCGTCGTGTCCGCCTTGTTGCCCGTAGTGTCAGCTTCGCCGTTGTTTGCCTCGGCGCGCGTTAAATTTCTCTCGCTATCCGTTACGTTCGTATCGCCTTGCGCTAAATTACTGCCGCCGCTCGTCGTGTTTGCTTCATCGCCCTTTAATTTTGGCGTTTTAAAGCCCCAAATCTCGCAGCGATCCCCGCCAAAGCCCTGGAAATAATATCTCTCGCGTTCGCTCAAGTTTTCTACTCCCTTTTCGCATGTGCGCTTGATATATGCCTGGCTCGGATACATTAGTCGATTTATTGCATGGTCATCGCCGGCATCCGCTTGCTTTACCAACTTGGCAATGCAGGCATCGTCTTCTTCGCCATAGCCCAAAAATACCTCTCTCACATTGCAGCACGAGCTGCTGATTTTTATATATAGGGCGCACAGAATAATAACTCCTACAATTAGCAAAAAAATTTGACTTTTCCTGGCTTTCAATTTCGCTTTATCGCCCGGCATTTAATCCTCCCGTAGAATTTACATCGCGTTTGATTACGCCTGTTGCATTACGGATTGTATTGATATCCTCATGCGTTAAATTTCCCTCGCCACTCGTCGTATTTGCTTCGCCGCCCTTTGATTTGGGCGTTTCAAAGCCCCAAGCTTCGCAGCGATTTTGGATATAGAGCTCAAAATAATATCTTTCGCGCTCACCCAAGCTTTCCACTTCCTTTTTGCATGTGCGCTTGATATACGCCTCGTGCGGATATCTTAGCCGATTTGCCGCATATATATTACCCGCGTCCGCTCGCTTTATCAGCTTGGCGATGCAAGCGTCATCTTCCTCATCATGCCTGCCTGAAAAAAATTCTCTCGCGCTACAATACCCGCCGCTACCGCTTACAAACGCGGCATAAATGATAAGAAGCGCCACAGCTAGCACAAAAACATGACTTTTACCGATTTTCAATTTCGCCCCCTTCGCGATTAAATTTTGATTTTTTCCGCAGATTTACGATTTGCGGGCGGATCGTAAACTCGCTCACGTTGGACTTCGTGCGCAGAATTTGCAGCGTAAAATTTGCAATCTCCCCCGCATCCACGAAGCTCGCCTCATCATCTGCAGGCTCGAAGCTCAAATCCTCGTAAAAGGGCGTTTTGGTGATGTCAGGGTTGATGCAGCTTACTCTGATCTGCTTGCGCGCCTCCTCAAAAAGGCAGAGCAGAAACGCCCTCAGCCCCGCCTTGCTCGCGCTATAAACCGCGCTAAAGCGGCTAGATCGCAGCGCTTCGATCGAGCTGATGCCGATGATATGGGCGCGGTTGCGCTTTAAATTCGGCAAAAACGCGCGCGCGATGATAATGTTTGCGGCGAGATTTACGTTTAAAATTTTTAAAATTTCACTCTCGCTCATCGCTTCAAGCGGCGTAAATTTCGCCGTACCCGCGCATAAAATCAGCGCGTCAATCTCACACGCCGCAGCCAGCGCGCGGCACTCCTTCGCTAGCGCGTGCGTATCCTCGAAGCGCGAGGCTAGCGTTAAAATTTCATAGCCGTTTTGCCGCAAAAGCTCCGCAACCGCGCTGCCGATACCGCCGCTTGCGCCCGTGATCAATGCTTTCATCTTTTCTCCTTTAAATTTTAATGCCGCTTCGGCGCGTTAAACTTAGCGCGTCACGTAAATTTCGCTGCGCTAAATTTTCTTTGCTCATTGTGCCCGCCGCTAAATTTGCGCGGTTGAAACAGTCCGCGCCGCGACTTCGCCGGGTA
>NZ_CALIIS010000102.1 GCF_938017705.1 uncultured Campylobacter sp. | reverse complement strand
CCTGACGGCAATCTCGTAGAGCTCGGCGTATATGAAAGCGGCGAAGATTAGCGCGTAAATTTTAAAGGCAAACTCCAAGCGGAGCGTTAGAATTTAAATTTTCTAAATTCTATCTTTCATTAAAGATCAATATTCTGTGAATTAAATTGTTTATCCCTCGGTGCGCTAATTATGTATCGTTTGTATATTTTTTAAACCTTATCTTTTGTTTTTAGAATTTCATAAATTTGTTCATTTTATTCACTATTATTTTTGCAATATCATAAGGCGGTTTCCAAAATAAATATCCCTCTGTAATATCTATATTTAGCGTATCCAAGAAATATTTTTGCAGCTTGCCAAACTCCTTTTTACTATTGATCGTAAATACTTCTGAATCGAAACCGTTGCATATCAGCAATTTATCACAAAGTAAGAACCTAGCCGTTTTCTCAAACAGAATATAGCAGACAAATTTAATAATAGGCATAAGCAACAAGCCCATAATTATAAAAATAAATACATAAAATCCGGAGCTGTATAATGACACGATGATCATTATGAATAAAACCAAAATACAAAATTTGATTCTTGCATCAAATGGCGCAAAATTCGGAATCATATAAGCATATCTGTAAACGGAGATATTTTTTAACGATATCCTTTTTTCGCATCTGGTTTTATTTTTAAATTCTATTTTATCCCTCATAAAGGTTAT
The DNA here is from genome assembly GCF_938017705.1 of uncultured Campylobacter sp. Classification (GTDB taxonomy): domain Bacteria; phylum Campylobacterota; class Campylobacteria; order Campylobacterales; family Campylobacteraceae; genus Campylobacter_B. Next base: position 2,250 of record NZ_CALIIS010000102.1, on the reverse strand, counting down.
TGTTTTTTTGCTTTTTAGAAAGTGCGCCGCGTATATAAAGAAAAAGGCAATGCCATAACCTAGTAATATTTTCATATAAAACCTAAATTTATACTCGCCATCAAAATTCTGTATCAAAGAACAAATTAACAAAATTCCAAGAGCTATCAGCCAAAACAGATCGTCTAGTTTTTTTATAACTATCGGCTCTTTGTCGTAATCTCTAAATCCAACCTCTTTGTTTCTTGTATCCATAACCGCCCGCTTTAGCTAAGATAATATTTTTCTATTTTATCTATATTGATATTTTTTCGAACTAAAAACCATTCTTTTATTTCGTTTAGCCTTTCCGTATCATATACGCAAACTAAATAATTTTTTGCCGATAAAATAGAGCTTAAATAATAAGTATTTTTCTGCTCATAGTACGGATAATCCACTACGATTGCAGAAAAGAATGAAAAATTCTTAAAATTGCCTACAATTAAAAAGTGAAAAAATATTTTCAAAAAGATTGCAGAAAGTATTGAAAAAATGAAGAATAATAAAATTTGCGATGATAGAAACGATAGGGCTGCAATAGAAAAAATTATAATAATATTATAAATGAAGCGACGAATCTTATCATCGTTGCAATATCCCCAAAATGGTCTGCTTATCACATAATTTAAATGAATATTGTTCGTCCTTCTCTCAAGCTCGCCGTTGTTATAGAAATCTATAGAATTATTCATAAAGTAGATTTTTCGATTATTATTGCTTACGCAGCAGCTATAAATAAGTCTCAATGCTATTGCTATAAAAATTCCAAATATAATACTAGAGCCTATTTCCATCATCGATATATGGTGTTTTGAAAAAATTAAATCCCATATGCTTAGAATATATCCGCCTAAAATCATAGGCATATATAAAAACGTAATTGTAGATATCAATAGCCTCTCATAATTTTTTACTATTATCGGCTCTTTGTCGTAATCTCTGTTTTTTTGTTTATTATAATTTTCCATTATTTCAAGCACTTTTTTAAAAATAGATATAAATTTATAATAGCTTAATTTGACAAAAGACTTTTATACGCGTTGCCTGGCTCTTTTTTCGCGACCTCTTCTCTTCTCATTTTATCCTCCTCGTTAGATAAACAAATAATCTTTCTTAACGTTATTTATGTTTACGCTTTTCCGTAAAAAATATTTTTTAATTTCATCATAAATTTTTTGATTATAGAGATAAACGAGATAATATCTTGGATAAACGGGCTTGTTCCTAAACCATCTGCCATATGAGGGGCGTGCGATCCTAATAAACGGCAGAGCCCTAAACCCTTTTAAATTCCTATTTATAAACAGATAAAATATGAAATTTAATAAAAACCCGAATAAATATGTAAAGAATACCGCTATAAAAAATATATTCCACCATGTTACGCACATAAAAATAGCGATAAAGTACAAAAATATCTTTTCAGATTTTCCTATCTCATATAAACTTGCCAAAATTCCGATAGAGAAATTTAAAGATAAAGCGTTTTCATCAATTTCGCAGCGTTTTTCAACTAAGTCGTCGCTAATAAATTCTATATAATTGTTTGTAAATTTTATCTCTTGTCTAGGGCGGATTACGGTAAATATGGATATTATAACTATAGATAGTAAAATAATGAATAAAATAGCAAAATACTGAACTATGTCAATATCATCATGATTTATAAAATCTATAATCAAAAATGCATGTAGCGTAGAGATCGGCAATAATAGGACTAAAGACGAATATACAAAAAATTTTTCATAATTTTTGATTGCTATCGGATCTTTGTCATAATCTCTAGCCTTGGAATTTTGCTGCAAAGCGTCTCTGCCATCCGAGATAAAATTTTGTGGCTCTGTGTTGTTTACACAGGCGGAATTCTGATCCGCTTCGGCTTCTAAATTTAAAGCGTCAGGAGCGGAATTTGGAACTTTAGAATTCTGGGTTTGATAATTCGAGATTTCAGAACTCGGGAACTCAGAATTCGAGGATTCAGGATTCAGAGATTCAAAATTTGAGACTTCAGAATTCTGAGCTTTAAAATTCGAAGTTTCGGAATTTTCAGTTTCAGAATTCTCAGTTTTGGAATTTTCGACACCAAGCTCCTCGCTGCGGTTTTGCTTTGCACTGCCGCAGCGCTTTTGTAGTAGCCTTTTTAATTCCTCAAGCCTGATTTGATCCATTCTTGCCCCCGATAAGGCGTTTTAACCTCGCTTGTTTTTCCTCGTGCTCTTCATCGCCGCT
>NZ_CALIIS010000101.1 GCF_938017705.1 uncultured Campylobacter sp. | reverse complement strand
CTAAATTTTTAGGGTTTTTCGTGACGTCTAGCGGCGTGCGAAGCTTGGCATTTTGATCAACTTCGATGAGCCCCGCGGCTACGAGCAGATCAAGAGCGCGGCTTTCGTTGGTCGGATCGTTCGGCACGGCAACTTTAGCGCCGTTTTTAAGATCTTTTAAATTTTTAATCTTATGGCTGTAGATGCCCATCGGCTCTAAATGTACGCCCACGGTCGCTTTTAATTTTGTGCCTTTATTAGCGTTAAATTCCTCCATATACGGCACGTGCTGGAAAAATCCCGCATCCACGTCGCCGCTATCGGTAGCGAGGTTCGGGGTTACGTAGTCGTTAAAAACCTTGACCTCAAGATCGTAACCTTGGGCTTTTAGATCAGGCTTAATCTGCTCTAAAATTTCGGCATGCGGTATCGGAGTAGCGGCGACTACGATTTTTTCGGCAAGAGCGAAGCTGACGACGCTGGCGCTAAGAAGCGAAGCGAGAAGAAATTTCTTCATATTTAATCCTTTTGGTTAAAATTTCGCGGTATTATAGCAGGTAGAATTTTTAATGTCAAGTGTTTTTATATGATTTTTTAAAATTTTATCTAAAATATTCTAAAATTCGATATTTCTATATATATTTAAATACTACATTTTATTGTATAATGCAGAATTGGCACGCTTTAATGAGCGCTTTACAAAAATTCCGCTAAAATCGCAAAATTTAAAATTTTAAAAAAAGGCTGAAAATGGCAGATTTTTATGACGCGAAAGCCGTAGAGGAGAGCTTTTATAAAATTTGGGAGCAGCGCGGCTACTTCGAGATCGACGGAAATAAAGATATCCAGCAAAAAGGCAAAAACTTTTGCATTATGCTACCGCCGCCGAATGTCACCGGAGTGCTTCATATCGGGCATTCTCTCACTTTTACACTGCAAGATATTATGACGCGATATAAGCGAATGGACGGCTACCGTACGCTTTGGCAACCGGGGTTAGACCACGCAGGCATCGCGACGCAAAACGTCGTCGAGCGCGAGCTTTTGGCGCAAGGGATCAAAAAAGAAGAGATAGGGCGCGAGGAGTTTTTAAAGCACGTTTGGCGCTGGAAGGAGCAAAGCGGCGGGCAGATCGTAAAGCAGATGAAGCGCCTTGGCGTCACGCCTGCGTGGAGCAGACAGCGCTTTACTATGGATGAGGGGCTTAAAAACGCTGTGCGTAAAGCTTTCGTAAGCTTATACGACGCGGGGCTCATCGTGCGCGGAAACTACATGGTAAATTGGTGCACGCACGACGGCGCGCTAAGCGACGTGGAGGTAGAGCACAGGGAGAACAAGGGCAAACTTTATCACTTGCGTTATTACTTTGCGGGCGGACAAAATTCAAACTCTTGCAAAGATTCGCGCGAGACGAGTCGCAACTACATTGTTGTCGCGACGACGCGCCCCGAGACCTACTTCGGCGACACTGCGGTGATGGTAAATCCCGCGGACGAACGCTATAAAAATTTGATCGGCAAAAAAGTCGTGCTGCCGCTAATCGGTCGCGAGATAGAGATCATCGCCGACGAATACGTCGATATGAGCTTTGGAACGGGCGCCGTAAAGGTCACGCCCGCGCACGATACCAACGACTACGAGGTCGGCAAGCGCCACGAGCTGGGCTTTATCACGGTATTTGACGAAAAAGGAATTTTAAACGAGCAGTGCGGTAAATTTCAAGGCTTAGAGCGACTTGCCGCGCGCGATCAGATCGTAGCAGAGCTTGATAGGCTGGGCTTTATCGAAAAAATCGAGGATTACGAAAATCAAGTCGGCTATTGCTACCGCTGCAAAAACGTCGTCGAGCCGTACATCTCGCAGCAGTGGTTCGTGCGCGCAGATATCGCAAAAGATGCAATTACCAAAGTAAATTCCGGTGAGGCGGAATTTTTCCCGAAGCACTGGATTAATAGCTTCAACGCCTGGATGCGTGAGCTGAAGGACTGGTGCATCAGTCGCCAGCTGTGGTGGGGGCATAGAATTCCCGTGTTTTACTGCGACTGCGGTCATCAGTGGGCGGATGAGCGCGAGAGCCCCGATGCCTGCCCAAAATGCGGCGGCAAAAATTTTACTCAAGATCCCGACGTGCTCGATACGTGGTTTTCAAGCGGTCTTTGGCCGATCAGCACGCTTGGCTGGGGCAACGGCGAGGCTCTGAAAAACGAGAAGTGGTTTGAGGAGGATTTGAGCGAATTTTATCCGAATACCATGCTGATTACCGGCTTTGACATTTTGTTTTTCTGGGTCGCGCGTATGATGTTTCAGTGCCAAAACGCCATGGGCGAGCTGCCGTTTCGCGACATCTACCTGCACGCCTTAGTTAAGGACAAAGACGGCAAAAAGATGAGCAAATCGAGCAAAAACGTAGTCGATCCGCTGCTAAAAATAGATGAATTTAGCGCCGATATTTTGCGCTTTACGCTTACGATTTTGTGCGTGCAGGGACGCGATCTGCGCCTTAGCGACGACAAGCTTTTGATTTACCGAAATTTTACGAATAAGCTCTATAACGCGAGCAAATTTTTGCTTTTAAACGCTTCTAAATTCGATGATTTGGACGCGGCGCGGATCAAAACGAGCCTCGGCAAATATATGCTTTCGCGCTTTAACTGCTGCGTGGGCGCGGTGCGGGAAAATTTAGACGAATACCGCTTCAACGACGCTGCGACCGAGCTTTATAAGTTTTTTTGGGACGAATTTTGCGATTGGGGCATCGAGCTTAGCAAGGCGGACAAGGCTGCGATCGGCGAGCTAGGTATGATTTTTAAAGAAGCGATGAAGCTGCTAAGCCCGTTTATGCCGTTTCTAAGCGAGTATCTGTATCAGGAGCTAAGCGGCACGAAGCTGCAAGATGCGTGCTCCATCATGGTGATGCGATACCCACATCCTGGCGAGCGCGACGAGCGGATCGAGGAGCTATTTTCGCTTCTTATAGAAGCGATCGTTAGCATTCGCCGCGCAAAGGCGACGATCGAGCTCGGCAATGCGCGCGTAGCCAAAGCCTACGTCAAATCCGCAGTCGATCTAAGCGCCGCCGCGGATTACATCAAAACGCTAGCAAAGGTGGATGAAGTGGAATTTACGCAGCAAAATATCGCAAATTCCGCCCGCGACGTAAGCGAGAGCTTAGAAAGCTTCGTGCCGCTTGAGGGGGTCGATCTTAGCGGCGTGATTTCGCGCCTTAACGCGCAAAAAGCGAAGCTGCAAAAAGAGATCGAAAAGCTCTCAGGCATGCTAAATAACGAGAAATTCGTGGCCTCCGCCCCGCAAGCCGTAGTCGAAGCCAACCGCGAAGGGCTGCAAAGCGCGCAGGAGAAATTCGCCAAAGTATGCGATGAGCTAAAGGCGTTTGGCGAGTAGCCCGCTCGTTTGAGTCTAAATTTAAATCAAGGAGAAAAATATGTCAAAAGGTAGTATAGGTGGATTTACTTTAGGCACGGTCATAGCCGTCGCACTATCATGGGGAGTCAATAAAAGCATAATGTGGGCGATAATCCACGGATTTTTAAGTTGGTTATACGTGATTTATTATTTCCTACTGAGGTAAAATTTCATCGGCAGCGCGCCGTTTTACGCGCTAAATTTTAAAATTTATCAAGGATAAAAAATGAGCGAAAAAATAAAAATAGCGGTTTTGGGATATGGAAATTTAGGTCGCGGCGTAGAGCTTGCCGCGCGAAATAGCAAGGATTTGCAGCTTTCGGCGGTGTTTTCTCGCCGCGAGCCGCACAGCGTGCAAACATGCGGCGCGCCGGTATTTAGCGCGGATGAAATTTTATCGCACAAGGGCGAATTTGACGTTTTGGTGCTTTGCGGCGGCAGCGCAACGGATCTACCGACGCAGACGCCAGAGTTTGCGCAGAGCTTTAACGTCGTAGATAGCTTCGATACGCACGCAAAAATCCCAGAGCACTTCGCCGCGGTAGACGCCGCCGCCAAAGCGGGCGGAAAAGTTGGTATCATCGCCGTAGGCTGGGATCCGGGTCTATTTTCGCTAAGCCGTCTATTTGGCGAGAGCGTGCTGCAAAACGGCAGCAGCTACACGTTTTGGGGCAAAGGCGTGAGCCAAGGCCACTCCGACGCCATCCGCAGGATCGAGGGCGTCGTGGATGCGCGCCAATACACCGTACCGATAGATAGCGCCTTGGAGCGAGTTCGCGCGGGTGAAAACCCGAGTCTTAGCACGCGCGAAAAACACCTGCGCGAGTGCTACGTCGTGGCGCAGGACGGCGCCGATAAAGCGCGCATCGAGCGTGAGATAAAAACGATGCCCAATTACTTCTCCGACTACGATACGAGCGTGCATTTTATCGATATTGCGACGCTTAAAAAAGAGCACGGCGGCATCCCTCACGGAGGATTTGTTTTGCGAAGCGGAGCGACGGGCGAGCGCGGCGAAAATAAACATTTGATCGAGTTTTCGCTAAAGCTTGATTCAAATCCCGAATTTACCGCAAGCGTGCTCGTAGCTTACGCCCGCGCGGCGTATCGCTTAGTGCAAAGAGGCGAGTGCGGCGCGTTTAGCGTGTTTGACATCGCTCCGGCACTTCTTTCGCCAAAGAGCGCAGATGAGCTAAGGCGCGAAATTTTATAAATTTCTGGGGGCGTTTCAGCGGAATTATGAACGAGGAAATCTGAGTGATAAAGATAGAAAATTTAAAGAAATTTTACGGCAAAACCTGCGTGATCGACGATGTGAGCTTGGAAGTAAAGCAGGGCGAAATTTTTGCCATCGTCGGCCGCAGCGGCGCGGGTAAAAGCACGCTGCTGCGCTGCATAAACGAGCTTGAGGACTATCAAGAAGGAAGTCTTAAAGTCGAGGGCAGGGAGGTAAGAGATCTAAGCGCCGCTCAGATCCGTGAGCTGCGCAAAAATATCGGTATGATTTTTCAGCACTTCGCGCTAATGAGCCGCCGCACCGTCGCGCAAAACGTTGCCACGCCGCTTGCGTTTTGGGGCTATTCAAAGGACCATACAAAGCGCCGCGTCGCCGAGCTTTTGGAGCTCGTGGGGCTTGCGGATAAAGCAAATGCCTACCCCAGCGAGCTTAGCGGCGGACAAAAACAGCGCGTGGCGATTGCGCGCGCGCTTGCACTAAGCCCTAAAATTTTGCTTTCCGACGAGGCGACCTCGGCGCTTGATCCCAACACCACCGCGCAAATTTTATCGCTTCTGCGCCGTATCAATCGCGAACTAGGCATCACGATCGTGCTTGTTACGCACGAGATGGAGGTCGTAAAGGGCATCGCGCAGCGGGCGATCCTGCTTAAGGGCGGACGCGTGAGCAACTCGGGCGATATCGTCTCGCTATTTTTGCACCCGGATGAGAATATGAAGGAGTTTTTGGGCGAGGAGGAGGTGCTGCCCGCAAGCGGCGTGAATATCAGGCTCTTTTTCCCGCCCGCGGTTGCGTTTGACAGCGTGATCACGCATATGGCGCGCGCTTTGGAGATAAATTTTAACATCGTCTGGGGCAAGCTTGAGCGCCTCGATAAAAACGTCGTCGGAAGCCTCGTGATCAACGTAGAGCCCGCACACGTCGCGCGCGTGGAGGAGTTTATCAAAAACGCGGGCGTGATCTACGAGATCGTAAGTGAGGATGAGATCAAAAGCTGCGCCGCGATCTAGGTGCGATTTCGCGCACTGTGCGCTTGCGCCGCACTAAATTTAAGGGCTTACGCGGCATAGCGAATTTAAAAGCTCGCGCGATGCCGCAAATTTAAAGACTTGCGCGGCGTTTTAAATTTAATGACCGAGTCGTGGCATTATAAATTTAATCAGTTTCGCCGGCGGTTTAAATTTTTATCTCGCCGCGGTAAAGTAAGCTCGGCGATGCGCTGTTGGTGTGCGCTCTGGCTAGCTTTGATTTGCGTTTAGAATTCGACTAGCCATAGCGAGATGGTTTAAATTTCAGGGATCGCGACCGACCGAGCGCATTTAAGCCGCTCTGCGTTTGAAATTACAGGCGTTTAAATTTAAATTTGAATTTTTTCGGAATTTCACACTTACTTCACTTTTGCGGAAGTATAATTCCACTAATTTTTTTTAAGGAGTACGTAATGAAAAAACTTACTTTGTTTGCGCTTAGTGCGCTATTTGCTGGCACTTTTGCCGTAGCTGCCGACATGGGCATGAAAGATGAGATGAAGGACGCCAATACATCAATGCATAATGGTGCGAAAGAGGTGAAAGCCGAGATGAAACATATGAAGCACGAGACGCATGGTATGAAAAAAGATGCCGTTAAAAAGGGCTCTCATGCAAAAAAAGAGATGAAAAAAGAGATTAAAAAAGAGATGTAGTGAGTAAAATTTTACTCGTAGAGGACGATGAGACCCTTTGCGATCTCATCGGCGAATATTTAAGAAATGCAGACTTTGACGTGTGCGTTTGCAGCGACGCTCAAAGCGCTGCAGATCTTGCTTATGAGCAAAAATTTGATCTTTTTATCTTTGACGTAAAAATCCCCAAAGGCGACGGTTTTTCACTTTTAAAAGAGCTACGCAAGAACGGCGATCACACTCCTGCGATATTTGCTACGTCGCTAAATACGCTCGATGACCTTGAGGTCGGTTTTAAAAGCGGCTGCGACGATTATCTCAAAAAACCGTATGAATTAAAAGAGCTGCTGCTGCGCGTTAATTCGCTCATAAAGCGAAACTTCAGCCATAATTTTGATGATTTTGTAACTATTGACGATGAGTTTAAATTTTATTTTGCAAGCAAAGAGCTGCGCAGATCGGGCGTGCCCGTCGCGCTTTCAAACAAAGAGCGCGAGCTATTGGCGCTTTTTTTACAAAATAAAAACAGGCTTTTAAGCAAGGATGAAATTTTCTCCGCGATCTACGCTTTTGACGAAACTCCGAGCGAGGAAGCGCTGCGAACTTATATCAAAAATCTACGCCGCGTCCTAGGCGAAGAGCACATCATAAATCGCCGCAACGCAGGGTATCTGTATGTCTGAAAAGACCGCTTTAACGCTTAAAATTCTATCTTTATATCTCATTTCAAGTGCGTTGTTTTTGGGATATTTTTTCAAGATAAATTACAGGATGAACGAAGCCGCGCTACTTTCGCACAGGATAAAAGAGCTAAAAGAGATCAAAATGATGATCTATATGAAAGCAAGCATGGACGGGCTGGAATCGCTAGCGGACTTTGAGCGCGAAAAGGGCGTGAGTGCGTGTATATTTAAGCCAAACTCTGATGAAATTTACGGCTGCAGTGGTGAGCTTGGCGCACTTGATAAAGCGAAGCTAAAGGCGGAATTTATAAGTGGCGGAAGGCTAGGAATTTATGAGAATCTGCAAAATATGGAGGAGCGAAACGCCTTTTCCAAAGCTAAAATCATTCTGCTTGGAAGTAGCGTGCAGGGCGAAATTTTAACGCTTCGTATCAAAACCGCAGCGATGATGATAGCGCTTTTGGGTGTGATATTAGCCGTGGCGTTTTATCTGGTGCGGCTAGGTACAAAGCCGCTTTACGATAAGATTGACACGCTAAATCGCTTCATCAAGGATAGTACCCACGAGATTAATACTCCGCTTAGTATTATCTCCATGAGCGTCGAGACGATGCGGCACGCAGAGCTTGGAGAATACAACGCCAAGCGCGTCGCTAATATCGACCTTGCCGCTAAGACGCTTTCGCGCATCTACGAGGATCTCGTGTTTTTAACCTTCGGTATGAATAAGGAGGGCGAGATTAGCTCGATCGATCTAAAGAGCCTCGTCGCTTCGCGCTGCGAATACTTCGCGCCGTTTATTCAAAAGCGCAGACTAAGCCTTAAAACCGATCTTGCGGATGCGAGCATGAACGCAAACGTCTATGAAATTTCGCGCCTGATCGACAATCTGCTAAGCAACGCCGTAAAATACGCCGATGCAGGCGGCTACGTGGATGTGCGGCTAAGGCACGGCGAGCTAGCGATCTCAAATAGCGGCGAGGGGATCGACAGGAAAAAGGGCGACGAAATTTTCAGGCGCTTTGCGCGCTTTAACTCAAGCGAGGGCGGCTTTGGAATCGGGCTTAGCATCGTAAGCGAGGTCTGCAAAAAATACTCCTTTTCTATCTCCTACGACAGCGTGCCGGGCGAGATAACGACCTTTCGCCTTACGTGGCGAGAGTAAAATTTTAAAATTTAGTGAAATTTAAAATTTAAAAGCGGTCGCTTGCGGTTTAAATTTAATCGTAGTTTGGTCGCTTAAATTCCGCGCAAAAAGGCTCTAATTGCCGGAGCGTTTAAATTTAATCGCCCGCTCGCTTTGCGCTCGTAAAATGACCCTAAAAGTTATGGGTGCGGAATGTTATTCGTCCGCGATTTCATAAAATTTAGCTTTTATTTCTTGATAAGTATATCCAGCGGATTATATTACTGAATAAAATCGGAACAGATATACCAAAAAACATTGAGCCGCCTCCAAAAAACGATAGCCAACCAAACAGGCTCTCTCTGCTCGCAAAAGTTGGAAACGTCCGCCCGTTGCCTACTTTGTGTGGGATGCCGTTTATGGCAAAATCGGCGTAGAAATAATTGTTTAATGCCCAGTAAGCGAAAGGTATAGCGAGCAATATCACAAATAGCTGCGTCTTGACGGCGGGAAGCTCTTTTTTGTATAAGAATGTGGCGATCGGACAATACACGCAGCTTAGCGCGAAAGCCGTTAAAATAGGTACCCACAATGCCGCGACGTAAAATTCCGCAAGCTGCGTGTGCGGGCTTATTTTGCCGATCGCGGCGATATTTGGAAAAAACCGCTTCATAAATCCAACGAAGTCCGCGCATGCCGCGCTTACGTCTAAAATGTTTTCGGGTAGCGCAAATACACTAAGCGCCGTGATCGCAAACAGCGCAAAAACCGCCGCGTAAAGTCGCCCGAAAAATTTAGTAAATTTCGTATCGGGATACGGCGCATCTTGCTGCCGTGCGTCTTAAGAATTCGGCAAATCGCTCATCGTTCGCTCCTTTAATAAAATTTGCGTGTCAAAACCCGGCTTGCGCTAAATTTTAAAATTTTATGCCTTATTATCCGGTAAATTTCACAATAAGGACCTGTTTTGGAATTTTACGGTCTAATTTGAAGCCAAATTTATTAAATTTAACCAGCAAAGCTTTGTTTAAAAACAAAGCGTCGCCGCTTCTAACGCGCAGTGATCTAGGCGGGGTTTGGGCGGCAGACCTGCTTGCGGTTGCGAGGCGAGGCCCGGGCAAAGCAAAAAAGGCGCTTTGCAAGCATAGCCCCTTCCTCCCCGCCCCCTCCGAGCAAGAATTTAAGCCTTATCGGAAGCGACAAATAAAATTTAAACCCGCGCGTAGCGTAGCAATTTCTCGTATCGTCTTAGCCAGAAAGCCACTAAAATAAAGAAAGCCCTTTCATTTCACGCAAGCTTACAGCCAAAACCTAAAATTTAATTGCCTAACAAAAAAGGCAGGTTGGCGTTGCTTGCTCGCAAAATAACCGCGGAATCCCACTAGATCAAATTTAAAATTCCGAGTATTTCTGATAGTCGATCTGCGCGGAGTTTTTGTTGATCGTATCGACCGTGGCTTCGGCGATCGCCAGCTCCTCGTTGGTAGGGATTACGAGCGTTTTGATTTTACTATCCGCCGCGCTTAAATTTCTAATCGAGCCGGTATTTTTTGCGTTTTTTGTCGCATCGATTTCGATGCCGATATGAGCAAGCTTCTCGCAGACATTTTGTCTAAAATGCGGCGCATTTTCGCCTATACCTCCGGTAAAGATCAAAGCGTCCACTCGCCCGAGCACGGCATAATACGCTCCGATCATCTTAACGACGCTGTACACGAGCATCTCAAACGCAAGTTTCGCGCGCGGCTCGCCGCCTTCCATCTTTTCATATACCTTTCGCAGATCGCTTGCACCGCAGATGCCCAAAAGTCCGCTTTTTTTGTTCATTATAACGTCCATATCCTGCGCGTTGTAGCCCGCGACGCGCTCGATGTATGGGATGATCGCAGGATCGATCGAGCCGCATCTGGTGCCCATAATGATCCCCTCAAGCGGCGTTAGCCCCATTGAGGTGTCGATGCACTTGCCGTTTTCTATGGCGCTCACGCTCGATCCGTTGCCAAGATGTAGCGTAATGGCGTTGAAGTTTTCGTATTTCTTACGTAAAAATTTCGCTCCCATTGTCGAGACGAACCAATGCGACGTGCCGTGCGCGCCGTAGCGACGAACCTTATATTTTTCGTAGAATTCATACGGCAGCGCGTACATATACGCATAAGGCGGGATGCTTTGATGAAATATCGTATCGAAAACCGCTACGTTTGGAATTTTCGGAGCGATCTTTAGGCAGGATTTGATGCCCGCTAAATTTGCAGGATTGTGTAGTGGTGCAAGCGGCGCAAGCTCGGCGATTTTAGCCATTACGTCATCATCTATGAGCGCGGGAGCGTCGAAATAATCCGCACCTTGGACTATTCTATGCCCGATGCCGCCTACTTGAGTTAGATCGTTGATTACTCCGCTTTGTTTTAAAAGATCGATCGCGATCGCAATCGCGGTCTCGTGATTTGGAATTTGCTCGTTTTCAACTTTTATGCTTCGTCCATTGGCGCAATTGATGCTTCCGCTTGCGTGCGTCGAGCCAATCTCCTCGATGAGCCCACTTGCAATGCAGGCGTGATTTAGCATATCGTGGAATTTAAATTTAACCGAGCTCGAGCCGGAATTTATGACTAGGATATCCATTAATTCTCTCCTGCTTGAATGGCGCTGATAAGTATCGTGTTTACGATATCGGCGACCTTGCAGCCGCGGCTTAGATCGTTTACCGGCTTTTTTAAGCCCTGCAAGATCGGTCCAATCGCCACGGCGCCTGCGGTGCGCTGCACGGCTTTGTAACAGATATTTCCGCAGTTAAGATCGGGGAAGATAAATACGTTCGCACGCCCTGCGACCGCAGAATTCGGTATTTTTTTCTTGGCAACCGCCGGATCGACCGCAGCATCGAATTGTAGCGGTCCGTCGATAAGAAGCTCGGGCGCCTTTTCGCGTGCTTTTTGCGTTGCAGTTTTTATGAATTCCACGTTTTCACCGCTACCGCTATCGCCGCTGGAGTAGCTTAACATCGCCACGCGCGGTTCAAGCCCGAAAGCCTTTGCAGTCGCAGCACTTGAGATCGCGATACCCGCCAGATACTCCGCGCTCGGGCTCGGCGCTACGGCGCAGTCGGCAAAAAGCAGCGCCTGCGTATCCAGGCACATTATAAATGCGCCGCTAACGGTTGCGATGCCCGGTTTTGTCTTGATGATCTGAAGCGCAGGGCGGATCGTCTCTGCAGTAGTCGTGCCGGCACCGCTTACCATCGCATCGGCTAGCCCTTCATACACGAGCATCGTGCCGAAGTAGGTGCGATCGCGCACTAAATCGCGCGCCTGCGCCTCGCTCATGCCCTTTGCCTTGCGAAGCTCATAAAGATCGCGCGCAAATTTTTCTAAGCTCGCATCCGTCTGCGGATCTAAAATTTTAACGCCGCTTAGATTGAGCCCCAGCTCGCTCGCGTTTTTTTGCACTTCGTCTTGTCGCCCTAAAAGGATCAAATTTGCAGCACCGCTTTGCTTTATAATCGCAGCCGCGCGCAGAATTCTCTCATCGTCGCTTTCTGGTAGCACGACGGTTTTAACGTTCGCGCGAGCCTTGGCGTAGAGCTTGCTTTCAAATTTCAACGGGGTTAGAATTTCACAGCGCGTGGAGTTTGCCGCGTCCGTGAAGTAGCTTTTGTCGGCAACGACTTTATCAAGCTCTATCGCGCCCTTTTCGCAGGCAGAATTTTTACCGTAAAGCTCCGATTTTTTAGAATTTGCACCCTCTTGTGCAGGTCTTAGCGCGGAAAATGAAATTTTATCCTCATATATGCTGGCAAAGCTTACCGCTTTTGCTGCAGCGATCGAGTGCGTGCCGATGTGCGCGGCAATTTCGTTAGGATAAAATCCGCAAACGGGGATATTTAGATCCTTTGCGATTTGTAAATTTAGCTCTCGCAGATCGGCTCCCGCTACGCCGCGAACCAGTACAAAATTGCACTGCTCTAAAATTTGTGCGAAGCGCTCTATCGCCGCCTTTCGCACGCGCTCATCCTGCCCGTCCGCGAGTGCTCTTTCAAGCTCACTCCTGCTAAAAAGGGCATTATCGCCAGCGATGCAAAGTTGCAAAACGTTGTGAAAGCTCATGGATAAAATTTTATCTAGTTTTTTTAGCTCGGATTGGTAGGCGACAGGCTCGTCGCATAGGAGCAAAATTCCGTTCATCGGTTGATCCTTTGAAATAAGATAGGCAATTGTAGCAAAATTTTGCTTGCGTGTTAATCAAAGATTTATCGTGAGGGTTTAGAATTTGGTAACTTTCAACAAAGGAGCGCACATGAAAAATTTAGTGATTTTGGCTCTTTTAGTGAGCCTCGCCGCGGCGAAAATCAACATAAACGAAGCTAGTCGCTACGAGCTGATGACGATCGGTGGGCTTGATGCGGGTAGGGCGGATATGCTTATGCAATACCGCCAAAAGCGCGAAATTTCAAGTGCAGATGAGCTAAAGGGCATCAACGGCTTTGCAAGTTACGATACCGCCAAACTGCAGAAGAGCTTTGAAATATCGCCTAGAGCTAATGTGCAGCAGCCGGTGAAACCCGATCGCGATATAGTCGTGGTCGAAAAGACCCGCACTCGCACGGTTTACGGAGGCTCTACTTATAGACGCGTGGAAAATTATGGAAACGGCATCACGATTACCGAAACCGGTACTTTTCCGCCTCCTCCTCCACGAGGATATGATAGACGCGGCGGCATGATGCCGCCTCCTCCCCCGCCTCCTGGCGGCATGCCACCACCTCCGCACGGAGGTATAAAACCGCCTCCTCCGCCACCGCCTCCTCCGCGTGATGATTATTCTCGCAGGAGAAGTTCTGGCGGTATGAGCGATAGCGAGATTGGCGGAAGCTCGCGCCGTAACATGCCGGTGCCTATGCATATGGGAACGATCCGCTCAAAAAGATCCAGTAGCGTCACAAGCTTCGGCGACTGCGATCCGCAAAGCGGCAATTGCGCTAGCGTGGGCGTAGGCGTGCAGGTAGATAGAGGATTTTAAAATTTAATTTTACGCAGGCGGAATTTTAGAATTTTACAATCGAGATTCCGCCCGTTTTAAATTTACGGCTAAATTTTAATTTCGTAGCTATGGAATTTAAAATTTACACAGGAGTTGCTCTGCGCTACGATAAAATTTCAAAAAATTTATAAATTTAATCAGCAGCTTACGTGGTAAAATTTCAAGCTAAAATTTTACGTTAAAAATTCCGTGCCGCGTTTGGTCGAAACAAATCTGCACTTTAAAATTTTAAATCCGAACATCCCGTCCGTTTTAAATTTATGGCTAAATTTTAAATTTGCCTTTTCCACTCTTTCTAAATTCCAAAATTTCGCCCCGTCTGCGCCGCTATTAAATTTGAAATTCGACCCGATTTAGCGCCTAAAATTCGTGAAATTTAATTTACAAAATAATATAATCACAAAATTATTCCAACGAAACAGGATGGGCGTATGAAAGAAATTAGCGGATCGCAGATGATCGTGGAGGCGTTGCGGCAGGAGGGGGTTGAGGTTGTTTTTGGCTACCCGGGCGGCGCAGCGCTAAACATTTATGATGAAATTTACAAACAAAAATATTTCAGACACATTTTGGTGCGCCACGAACAGGCCGCGGCGATAGCTGCGGACGGATACGCGCGCGCTAGCGGCAAGGTCGGCGTGGCGTTCGTCACAAGCGGTCCCGGGTTCACGAATGCGCTTACGGGGCTTGCTACGGCGTATAGCGATAGCATTCCGATCGTGCTTATCAGCGGGCAGGTGGCGACATCGCTTATCGGTACCGACGCCTTTCAAGAGATCGATGCGATCGGAATTTCACGCCCATGCGTCAAACACAACTATCTGGTAAAAACAATCGAAGAGCTGCCTAGAATTTTAAAAGAAGCCTTTTACATCGCTCGCAGCGGCAGACCTGGACCCGTGCACGTTGATATTCCCAAAGACGTAACGGCGAAGCTTGGCGTTTTTGAATATCCTAGCGAAATCAAGATGCAGACTTATAAGCCGAACTATAAGGGCAACGCTAAACAGATCAAAAAAGCCGTCGAGCTAATCGCAAGCTGCAAAAAACCTATCCTCTACATCGGCGGCGGTGTCATCAGCGCGGACGCAAGCGAGCTGGTTCGCGAACTTAGCGAGTTTGCGCAGATCCCGGTCGTTGAAACCCTTATGGCGCTGGGGGCTATGCGAAGCGATGATAAAAACCGCCTCGGCATGGTAGGAATGCATGGCAGCTACGCCGCAAATATGGCGCTTAGCGAGTCGGATCTGATAATCTGCTTGGGCGCGAGATTTGACGATCGCGTCACCGGCAAGCTTAGCGAATTCGGCAAAAACGCAAAGATCATCCACGTCGATATCGATCCTAGCTCGATCTCAAAGATCATAAACGCGGATTATCCGATCGTTGGTGATGTAAAATCGGTGCTAGAGGAGATGCTGCCGCGCATTAAAAGCGAGGTCAGTCCTAAAAATTTCAAGCAGTGGCGCGAACTCATCCGTAAATACGATGAAATTCACCCGCTTAAATTTAACGACAGCGATGAAATTTTAAAGCCGCAGTGGGTTATCCAAAGTACTGCAAAAATCGCGGGTGAGGACGCTATCATCGCTACGGACGTGGGGCAGCATCAGATGTGGGTCGCGCAGTTTTATCCGTTTTGCAAGCCGCGCACTCTACTAAGTAGCGGCGGGCAGGGCACGATGGGCTACGGTCTGCCCGCAGCATTGGGCGCGAAGGCCTATGCCGGAGATAGACCCGTTATAAATTTCAGCGGCGACGGCTCGATTTTGATGAATATCCAAGAGCTGATGACCGCTAGCGCGAGCGGTCTAAACGTCGTAAATATCGTCTTAAACAACAATTTCTTAGGCATGGTGCGGCAGTGGCAGAGCCTATTTTACGGGCAGCGTTTCTCATCGACCGATCTTAGCTCGCAGCCCGATTTCGTAAAGCTTGTCGAGGGCTTCGGCGGCGTGGGCTTTAGCGTTAGCACAAAAGCGGAATTTGAAGATGCGCTGAAGCAGGCTCTTGCGAGTAAGAAAGTAAGCGTCATTGAGGCTAAGATCGATCGCTTCGAAAACGTCTGGCCGATGGTGCCCGCAGGCGGCGCGCTTTATAATATGATTTTTGAGCAGGAGTCGTAAAGATGAATAGCATAAGAAGAGTAATATCGGTCGTCGTTACCGACGAGCACGGCGTTTTGTCGCGGATCTCGGGGCTTTTTGCGGGGCGCGGCTATAATATCGACACCCTCACCGTTGCGCCGATTCCAAACACCGGTCTATCGCGCCTTAGCATCGTCACTTCGGGCGACGAGCGCGTCATAGAGCAGATTACCAAGCAGCTTCACAAGCTGATCCCCGTCTACAAGGTCATCGATGATGCAAAATTCGTCGAAAAGGAGATGGTTCTGGTAAAGATCGCGCTGGGTGAAAATTTAGCGGGGCTCGATGCCGTTTTAAAAGCCTACAACGGCAGCATCGCAAACAGCGACGACAGCAAGATCGTCATCATGGCGTGCGACGACGCAGACCGCATCGACGGCTTTTTAAAGACGATAAAAAAATACAATCCGATCGACGTCGTCCGCGGCGGCAGCGTCGCACTGGATATGTAAGCGGCGATAAAATTTAATCAAAGGAGCGCAAATGAAATTATCCAAAATTGCCGAAATTTTAAACATAGAGCTTAACGGAGCGGACGCGGAGATCGCCGCGATAAATTCGCTTCAAAACGCGAACGAAAGCGAGCTTAGCTACTGCGATAGCGACAAAAACGAGAAATTTTTATCCGCCACCAAAGCAGCCGCCGTGTTGGTAAAGTGCGGCACTGCCGTCCCAAGCGGCGTGCGAGCGCTGGAGTGCGAAAATCCGCATCTAGCCTTTGCGATCTTAAGCGCGCATTTTGCCAAGCCCCTCATTCGCAAGGGTGCGCCCGCAAAGATCGCTGCCAGCGCGCAGATTGGGCAGAGCGTGCATATCGGCGTAAATTCCACGATCGGCGAGAACTGCGTCATTTTAAGCGGCGCGTATATCGGCGATGACGTGCATATCGGAAGCGGCTGCATAATCCACGCAAACGCCGTCATCTACAATGACACGATCATCGGCGAGCACTGCATAATCCACGCAAACGCCGTCATCGGAAGCGACGGCTTCGGCTACGCGCACACCAAAACGGGCGAGCACGTTAAAATTTATCACAACGGCAACGTCGTGCTACAAGACGAGGTCGAGATCGGCGCGTGCACGACGATCGACCGCGCAGTGTTCGGCTCTACGATCGTTAAGTGCGGCAGCAAGATCGACAATCTCGTTCAGATCGGGCACAACTGCGAGCTAGGGCAAAACTGCCTCATCGTCTCTCAGGTGGGGCTTGCGGGCTCGACGACGCTTGGACGCAACGTCGTGATGGGCGGACAGAGCGGCAGCGGCGGGCACGTAAGCGTGGGCGATTTCACTCAGATCGCGGCGCGCGGCGGCATAAGCAAGGACTTAGCGGGCGGTAAAAACTACGCCGGGCACCCTATAATGGAGCTTAGCGAGTGGTTCAAACTACAGGCTAAGATCGTTAGATTTTTTAGAGATAAAAAGCACTAGCCGTTTTGCCTTGGTTGATTAGATCGATTGGCTTGATTTGATCGTTTTGATCGTTCGCTCTGATCGACTCCTCTAGCTAGCTTAATCTAGCAGGCTCGCGTCGTTTCAGTGAAGTTTAAAATCGCCAGGCAGTTGGCGATTGTGGAGTGATTTGCGCTGCGTTCGGTTTTTGCATAGTTTGCAAACTGTTGCGGTGGTAAATTTTGCCCTTTTACCGACAGAATTCCGCCCGCGCCGTTTTTTTTGTCGTGCGTTTGCTTTGCGGGCGCGGTAGAATTTGATCTACTCGTTTTGAAATACGTTTGCTCGCAGTCATTGCGGCCAAGCTTTACGAGCGCTTTTAAATCAGTGAAAATTTAATTAAAGGAAAAACAATGATAGAGATGTTTTTATGCTCCTATTTTGCGGGCGCGGCGACGCTTTTTGAGGACTATGCCGGGCAAAATATCCGCACTAAAGAGGTGC
>NZ_CALIIS010000100.1 GCF_938017705.1 uncultured Campylobacter sp. | reverse complement strand
CGCTCGCTTTCAGCTCCACTAAAGCCGTGGCGCTGTTTGGGCTCTGCGTCAGCCTTAACATCGCGCTAGCGGCGATCTTAGCGCAAGTTTTGGCGGCGAGCAAGAAAAGCTAATCAAGCGGGAGCCGAAAGTACTAAATAGACGCTATTTGCGTCGCTTGCAGATAAAATTTTATGAAAAAGTGTGCCGTAAATTTACGTAGCCGCGACGAATGAAAATTTAGTCTAATGCGCCGCGAGATAAAATTTAACTGATTAGCGCGAAATAAAATTTTAGATAAAATTTCGACCAAGCAAGCTGCGAACCGAAATTTAAAAAACAAGGTTGCGGGATAAATTTTAAAAGTTGATCTTTGGCGCAGCGTCTCGAAGCATGCTATTAAATTTGAACCTATGTAGTGTATTTTTAAATTTAAACCCTTGCGGCGCGTTATTAATTTAAATCTGCGCGCCGATCCGCCCTACTCGCCGCTTTTGCCCGCTTTTATCATCTTTATAAATTCCTTTGCGAGCTTGGATGGTTTTTTATACACGACCGAAAACGACACGTCCAAAAGCGGCTCATCCGCGACGTCAAAGAGCGTGATGTAGTCCTTTTGCGTCTCAAAAATATACCGCGCGAAGCTGAAGCTGACGCAAAGCCCCGCCGCGACCATCGCGTTAGCCACGTAAAAATAGGAGGTACCGCAAAAAATTTGAGGCGTAAAGCCCGCATTTTCGAAGATCTTTTTGAAATTCGACTCGCTTTTTAAAATTTTACTGCTAATTGCAAATTTATCGGATTTAAACTCGCTAAGTGCGATCTTGGGGTATTTCTCGGTAGAATTTATACTCGCTTGTGAAACGGCGGGATGGGAGGAGCAGACGCTTAGAAGCAGCCTGCGCTTTTTTATAAACTCGCACTCAAGCCCCTCTGCAGCAAGCTCGCCAAAGTGCGCGGCATAGACGATATCAAGCTCGCCGCTTTTTAGCATCTCGATGAGCGCGGGCTCGGAGTGAGCGTGCACGATCCTGATGTCAGCTTTGGAAAACCTGCTGTAAAACATCGCGATGATCTTTTCGATAAATTTAAAGCTGGTCGAGGTCGCGCCGATGACGAGCTTACCCGTCTTGATAGACGAAAGCCCGCGGATTTCGTTATTTAGCTCCTTATTGAGCCTAAGCATATTTTTCGCTCTGGCGATGTAAATTTCGCCCGCGTATGTAAGCTCAAGGCCGTTTTTCCTATCGAAAATTTCGATCCCGAGCTCCTTTTCTAAAAGCATAATGCTCTTAGAAAGCGACGGCTGCGCGATTCCAAGCTCGCTCGCCGCTTTTGTAAAGCTTTTAAGCTCCGAAATTTTTACCGCAAATTCCATATGTCGCAAGCTCATTTTTTGCCCCTTCGGTTGAAATTTTATAGCCTTTAGCTATTAAATTATATACCAAATAACATTTGACTTACATAAAGATTTAATATAAAATTACGACATTAATCTTTAAGATTAAAAAATCTCTAAGTAAAGGGGCAAAATATGCAGAGACGCGACATACTGAAAATGGGTATGGTAGGAGCCGGTGCACTTGCGTTTGGCGCGGTAAATGCGCAAGCAAGTGCTGTGGACGCAAAGGACGTCAAATTTGACGAAGAGTGGGATGTAATCATCATCGGTAGCGGCTTTGCAGGGCTTGCGGCGGGCTTAAAAGCAGCCGAGAAAGGCAATAAAGTCTTGATCCTCGAAAAGATGGGTCGTATCGGCGGAAACTCCGTCATCAACGGCGGCGGTATGAGCGTGCCGATGAATCCCGTGCAGGAAAAAACGGGCGTTAAAGACAGCAAAGAGCTATTTATGAACGACTGCCTAAAAGCAGGCCTTGGCATCAACCACCCCGAGCTTTTAAGCACCCTGGCCGATCGCGGCTTGGACGCGTTTAAATTCCTCGTCGATAGCGGCGTGCAATTTAAGATGGATCACTGCGCCCACTTCGGCGGACACAGCGTCGCGCGCTCGATGCTAACTACGAATGATAGCGGCTCTGGCTACATCCAGCCGATGCTTGAAAAATTTGAAGCGCTGAAAGATAAGGGCTGCGAGCTTCGCCGCCGCGCAAAATTTGACGATTTCGTAATGGACGGCGAGCGAGTAGCGGGCGTCGTGATCCGCGAGGAGTATAAATTTGATCCGAATCTCTACAGCGACGATCTTGAAAACACAAGCGGCACCAAAAAGACGCTCAAAGCCAAAAAAGGCGTAGTGCTCGCAGCGGGCGGATTTTGTCGCGATAAAATTTTCCGCAAGCTTCAAGATCCGCGCATCCCAGATGATGTCGATAGCACGAACCACCCGGGAGCCACTGCGGGCGTGCTGCTAAAAGCCTTTGAGATCGGCGCGTATCCGGTGCAGGTCTATTGGATCCAGTTCGGTCCGTGGGCGAGCCCCGATGAGAAGGGCTTCGGCACCGCTCCGATCCTAACTCAGCAAGGCACCTTTAAATACGGTATCGCCGTGGACGTTCGCACGGGCAAGCGCTTTATGAACGAGCTTGCAGATCGCAAGACTCGCGCAGATGCGGAATTTAAAATTTTACGCGAGGATCCAAAAGCCTATCCGATAACATTCGCCGATACCAAAATGGCGTTTAAAGACCTAAGCGAAGAGGTTATTTCTAAAGGCATGGCAAGCGGCAAGCTAGTGGGCGAATGCGCAAGCCTAGATGAGATCGCTAGCAAATACGGTGTGCCTGCAGATGCCTTAAAAGAGAGCGTCAAAAAATACAACGAAGGCGTGAAGGCGAAAAAAGACGAGTTCGGCAAGCAAGAAAGCGCGCTTAGCGAGATCAACGAAGCGGGACCTTTCTACGTCATCCGCCTCTCGCCGAAGCCTCACCATACAATGGGCGGCCTAAAGATCAACACCAAAGCCGAGGTCTTATCATCTAAAACCAATAAGCCGATCCCAGGCCTTTGGGCTGCAGGCGAGATCACCGGCGGAACTCACGGCGCGAGCCGCTTAGGCACCGTAGCGATCACAGACTGCATAGTTTTCGGAATGATCGCGGGCGAGCAGATCGCTTAGTTTAGTCGGAGCGTAGGCTCTCTTAAGCCTTGCCGGGCTACCGGTAAGGCGGTTTTTTAAAAGGTTGTAAATGAAAAATTTTAGTTTTACGGCATTAATTTTGTGCTGTATCATCGCGACTTTGTTCGGCGCGCCGTCTGCCAACGACGCCAACGCCACGACAATAGTCGTTTCGGATGAGCTTAGAGCAAAGTACAAACTAAAGCCGCACCACGAGCATTTGGCGTTTGACTGCGTCGATTGCCACGTAAATCAAGGAAGCGATCCGTCTAAATTTAAAAGCATCGGCGACAAGGGCTGTATCAGCTGCCACGGCGACAAAAAGCAGCTCGCTTTGAGGCTTAAATTTATGGATACGCTTAAGGCTAATCCGCATAACTCCGTCCACGACGGTCCTACGCTATACTGCG
>NZ_CALIIS010000099.1 GCF_938017705.1 uncultured Campylobacter sp. | reverse complement strand
GGTGTCCCCGACAGGATTCGAACCTGTGGCCTCAAAATTAGGAATTTTGCGCTCTATCCTACTGAGCTACGAGGACAAAAATCGGCAATTTAATCGCCGATAATATTCATAACGTCGTCTAGTTTTTTGTGAAGATCTTTGTCATTGATGGGCTTTGTCATAAAGTCATAAGCACCTTTATTTAAAGCCTCTCGTTTAGCGGTCTCGTCCGTAGTAAGGACGATGACGGGGATATGAGCTATACTTTCTCTAGCGTGAAGATTATCTAAAAATTCCAGCCCATTCATCACAGGCATTACGATATCTAATAAAATCAAATCAACGGGCTGAACTTCGAGTACGGCAAGGGCGTCCAAGCCGTTTTTGGCTTGGAGTATGGTTTGGAATTTGCCATATTTTTTTAGCATAACTTCAAGTAGCTTTAAATTTATAGCGTCGTCATCAACCGTTAAAACTTTCAAATCTCTCATTTAAAACCTCATCCTTATATATATTTTTGTGCGAGTTTCTCAAGACCCGACTTGGTAATATTGTAACTAGCGACTTCGCTAAATAGTGGATTTTCATCGTTGTCGTTAGAAAACAGAACTAGCTTGGTCGCAGACGCTTTTCGGCGCAAGCTCTCTAACGCCGCTAAGTCTAGCCCTGCTAGCTTTTTATCAATCAAAACAAGCTTATAGCTACCCGTAGCCGCCATAGAAATAAGCTGGTCGAAATTGCCCGCAATTTCTACGTCTTTATACTGGTGTTTTAATATGCTGGCAAAAATTTTACTTTCCATAATGTTTGCCTTGCATATAAGTATATCTTTTGTCGGCACGCGCGCACCCTTAGCTTTCACTACGTCATCGGAAACTATACTTTTTTTAGGAACTAGCTTCATTATCGTCTTTGGCACTTTGACAGTTTTAATGACCGTCTTAGGCACTTGGCGTTTGACAAGCTTTTTAACCAGCTTCTTTGTAGTTCCACCGGCTGGCGCTGCATCAGATCGTTTATCACCGATAAAATTATCTAGCATTTGGGCTAAGATATCCTTTTTGATCGGCTTGGTGCAGTATTCGTCAAGCCCCGCCGCCATAAATTTCTCTCTATCGCCCTTTAGTGCATTGGCAGTAACAGCCACGATCGGGATGTGGCGGAGATTATTCTCGTGCTCGTATTGTTTGATCTGTTTTGTAGATTCGATACCGTCCATAACAGGCATCGAAATATCCATAAATATGAGATCATAGTCGTTATTGGCTTTTCTGGCTTCCAGCGCCAAAAGTCCGTTTTCGACTATCGTCAAATTCATATTAAAGCTATTTAACGTATGCTTCATAAGCTTTTGATTGATCTCATTATCCTCCGCAATAAGGATTTTGGCGTTATATTTTCTATTGACCAAAGGTACATTTTCATCGGCAGGATTTCTCTCTACCGGCACTTCAACCTCTTCTTCGACTTCGACATCCTCTTCGACCATAATGGTTTCTTCCTGTTGCTCGTCTTCGTATACGGTAACGGGCACCTCGACCATCTCCTCTTCCTCAGGCTGCGGGATAACTACCGGTTCGACTTTTACGCTAACAGGCTCGATCTCGGGCTCTTCGACATGGTCGTTTTGAGTAGCAAGCTCCACTTTCGGAATATCTACAGGCTCCGGCTCAATACTCGGCTCTTCGGCAGGAATATTTTGAGCCGCTGGTTCTACTACTGGCGTTACCGGTTCAGACTCGATATTTGACGGTCCCTGTTTAACCTCTTCAAGTTTTGGCTTGATAGGTTTTAGTTCAGGCTCAATTGCTACTGGCTCTGGCTCAACAGCGATAGGTTCTGGTTCAATTATCTTTTTAGTTGGAATTTCAGGTTCTGAAAGTTTAACACTTGAAATTTCATCTTCATGAGCAGAAACACTTGAAGTATCAGGCTTCGAAGCTTTAGCGATAGGAATTTCAGGCTCGGTTTTAACGGCTACAGGAATTTCTTCTTCTACGCTTGGAATTTCAACCTTTTTAACAGGCTCTTGCGCTTTGACGCTCGGTTTGATATCCGAAAGATCAATATCTATATCAGGAATTTCAATCTCGGCCTTATGTGTCTCCACCTTAGCCTTTGGAATTTCTACTTTTGCAGGCTCAGCCTTTACTTCTTCCTCTTTTTTGATCTTAGGAAGCTCTATTTCGATATCGGAAAGATCAATGCTAGGAGTTTCGGCTTTAGGAACCTGGGTCTGCGCCGCATGTGTTTTGAGCCCCACAAAATCATCAGGAATTTCCAAAGATATAGGCTCATCGATATCGGTCTGGGCATCCTTTGTGCTTGAAGGCTCTACCTTTGGCTTTTCTGCGTGCGGGATTACTATTTCAGGAATATCAACATTAATCTTTGGCGATTCAGGCTCTGTCTTTTCAATCTTAATATCACTCATAGGCTCGATGTCTATAGGCTTAATGACCGGCTCTTCGGCTTTAGGGGCTTCTTTTTTGAGCTCTTGAGCGATACTAGACTTACTAACAGCCTCCTCTTTATGCGCAGAATGAGCCTCAGCATCATGCGTACGCCTTCTGCTTTGCAAGATAGCGCGTAGCTCGTCTGCCGACGAAGTAGTAGCATGTCGTAATTCATCGAGCTTGTTGATGATAGGTCTTTCTTTTACTACCGGCTCTTCCATAATCATTTCATCAGAGACAATAGGCTTTTCTACCTCGGCATCCAGCTTAATCTCATGCGTCTGTGGAGCAAAATCCGATCTACTTAGAGCAATTCCGGATTTTGAAATTTTATCTAGCGTCTTAACGAATTTAGTTAAATTAAAAGGCTCTGTGAGGGTAAAAATTTTAGAATTTGAAATACTAATACTTTGAAGCTCTTTTGGCTTAAGAGTCAAGATCGTAGGCATACTCAATATATCACTAACCTCGCCGTAATTCTTAAATCTAGTGATAAGAGCGTCATATTTGTTATTATTTTGCGCTGAGCGGAACTGCGCATTCGTATTAAATATCGAAATTTTACCACCTAGCTTGCTGATGTAGTTTTTAACGATATCATTATACATCGTATCAGCGCTATCAGCTAAAAGCGCAAAATTTAGCCCTTTGATACTTTCAAATACTGCGTCCGCATCAGTTTTTTGTGTCTCTTTAAAAGCAAGGGTGAAGTAA
The DNA here is from genome assembly GCF_938017705.1 of uncultured Campylobacter sp. Classification (GTDB taxonomy): domain Bacteria; phylum Campylobacterota; class Campylobacteria; order Campylobacterales; family Campylobacteraceae; genus Campylobacter_B. Next base: position 4,909 of record NZ_CALIIS010000099.1, on the reverse strand, counting down.
AATCTAGTACCTTTTCCTACGGTAGATTTGACCTGAAGCTTACCGCCCATCATCGCTACGTATTTCGACGAAATCGTAAGTCCAAGACCTGTTCCGCCGTATTTGCGCGTGATTGTAGAGTCAGCTTGAGAGAAGGCGTTAAATACATTTGCAAGCTTGTCTTCAGAAATTCCAATGCCGGTATCCTCGACACTAAACGTTACGATCGCCTCTCCTGGAGCTTTGCTAGGCTCTCTTAAAATTTCAACTACGATAGTGCCGTGCTCAGGCGTAAATTTGACCGCATTTGACATGAGGTTGATAAGAACCTCTTTGATCTTCGTGATGTCTCCGTATAGATGATGCACGAGTGTAGGATCGATGTAGAGCAGGATGTCGATATTCTTTTCGGCAGCCTTGGCAACGTAAATTTCAACCGCGCTTTCGAAATCTTGAATAGGGTTAAATAAGATATCCTCAAGCTCGACCTTATTACTTTCGATCTTGGAGACATCCAAAATGTTATTAATGATCGTTAGAAGGTTTTCGGACGATTTTTCGATAGTATCAACATAATCGCGCTTCTCTTCATCCAGATCGGTATTTTTAAGAAGCTCCGTAAAGCCGATGATGCCGTTAAGCGGCGTCCTGATCTCATGAGACATATTAGCTAAAAAGATCGATTTTGCCTTGTTGGCATCCTCCGCAGCGCCCTTTTGATACGCAATCAGATCAAGCGCATCCTCGATAAGCGAATACGCCTTGTTAACACCCTCACTAGTCCTAACGTCGATATGCTCGTGCTGATTCGTCAAATCGCCAATTCGGCTAAGCACGTTGCCGAGGTCGGTAACATTCTGTCTTAAACGTCTTGTAATACCCAAAGCAAAAATGACCAAAATAGCCGCTAAAACCCATATGCCAAGAGCAATAAATAGGTTTCTTAGTCTTTGCGCTAGATAAGTATCAGCATGCGCTGCAAGCTCAGCATTGATCTTTTCAGAAATTTCGCTTAGCTTTTTATATTTAAGTGTAGTAGAGGCAAACCACTCTTGAAAAGGTACGCTATAGTGTCCCTCGTCCGCTTCTTGCTGCAATGTGGCTGAAATTTTAGCAGTTTCTCTTAATGCGTTTTGAAATTCCTCTCCGTCTAGAATTTTTAAAATTGCAGCTCTAGCATCAGATTCCGGCAAGAAGTAGTAATTAGGGAGCGAACTAGATAGGTTGAAGCTAGCCCAAGTCCTTAGCTGCGCCTGATTCATCGCCTTGCTACCGATGATGTATTCGATAATATAGTCGCGCTCCGATGCAGTGGCATCCATTGCCTCATAAGTATTAAGCAACGAAACCGTCCAAACGGTAATATTTGAGCTTACAAGACCCTCTCTTAGCACTCGTTGGATTGTTTTTACATCATCATCGAATTTTTGAAAATATGAGCTGAAAAGCTCACCGAAGCTTTTGCTTTGAGCATCGACATCCATTCTTACCTGCGGAAGTTTGTCTAATAAACCGTCTATATCGGTCTCGGCAGCCAAAAGCTCGTCATTACCGGTGCCGTAAGCGAAAATATCAAAAATAGTCTTTTTTATGACGTTTTCACTGATATTTTTGCTTTCTTTATACTTTGCAAGCGCATCGTCGGTTTTTTTGCGTTGACCCGATAGAAGGGTTCCCATACCGGGGTTTCCCTCGCTACCCAAAAACGCCGAAGTGATACCGCGCTCTTTATCTACCTGCTCTACTAACGCCGCGAGATTACTATTTTTAGCAATTTGCTGCTGCAAAATTCCCACTCTGGCATAATCCTGCAAAGAGATAAACAAGAAATATGATGCAAACGCGAAAATCAAAAGTAACGGAATACCGCTAACAAGTCTCAAAGCACTTGTAGTATTTAAATTCATACAAAATCCTTCAAAGCGCAGCTTACGCGACGTTAAATTTTATTCAACCGGAGAAACGAAGTCGCTTCCGTCACGCTAGGCGGAGACGATTTAGCCGTCCTGCAAAGTTAATGGGTGATTTTACTAAACAAATCTTTAAATATAGCTTTTTGCGTTAGGTTTTTATTAATGATTGTTTAAAATTTTTTCCGCGGTTTGGATATTCGTAAGCGATCTGATCTCATCGAAGCTCGCCGCATAAATGCTCTCAAAATCGCCGTAAAAGTCCAAAAGCTTCTTCAGGCTTCCTTTGCTAACGCCCAAACTTAGCAGCTTTGAGCTTTGCAGATCAAGCTTGCGTTTGCTCTTTTGGTGAAACGAGATCGCAAAGCGGTGCGCTTCATCGCGCAGACGCTGAAAAAACTGAAGTTTCTTATCATCCGTCGGCAACGAAAAAATTCCGCCTTTCGTGCAAATTTTATCTTTCGCAGCCCCCTTTGCGCGGTGGGCTTTGGCGTCGATTTTCTCTTTTGAAATAGCGATTATATCGACGTTTGCTCCGACGCTGCAGATTATTTCCTCTGCCAAGTTTAGCAGAGCCGTTCCGCCGTCGATGAGCCACAGATCGGGCGCGGCGAGCTCGTCAAATTTAAGCGCGCGGCTAGTTAGGTACTCGCGCATCTGATCGTAGTCGTTATTTGAGCTAAGGTGCTTGTGGCGGTAGTTTTGCTTGTTAAACTCGCCGTCTTGAAAGCTTATCATAGCCCCCACGGCCGCGGCGCCGAACATATGCGAATTGTCGAAAACTTCGATATTTACGGGCAAATTCGTAAGATCAAAATAATCCTTCAGCTCCTGCAAAAACGCGTAATCGTGTGTTTTTAGATGCTTTTTGATATTGATCTCGCAGTTTTGGTATGCGATCTCGCAAATTTTACGCTTCTCGCCGATTTTCGGCGCGTAAATTTTAAACGCTCTTTCGTGCCGCTTGGATAAAATTTCGCATACCAGATCTGCATCGTCAAACTCGTCGTAAACGTAAATTTTAGCGCACGCCACGGGAGCCGCGGCCGGAAAGGCGCTTAAGATCATCTGTTTGTAGGCGTTTGCGATATCATCGGCGCTTGGGGCTTTGCAGTTAATTATATGCGAGCTTGAGGCCGAAATTTTACCCTCACGTATGCTAAAATGCACGGCGCAGACGAGCCCGTCGCGTGCGGCAATCGCAAAGACCTCGAAATCATCGAGCTTTGCCAGATCGACCTCCACCTTTACGTTCATCTGCTTTAAAATTTCGATCTTATCGCGGATCTGCGCGGCTTCCTCGAAATTTTCGCTCTGTGCAAGCCGCGCCATCCGCTCCAAAAGCTGCGGCACCATCTTTTGCGGATTTTTCAGAGCCGCAAGCGCGCTTTGTACGATACGAGCATAATCCTGCTTTGAAATTTTATCCTCGCACGGAGCGGCGCAGCGCCCGATCTGGTGGAACAAACAGGCCTTCTTGCCCTTGACGCAATTTTTCTTCTGCACGAGCGGAAACTGCATGTAAAGCGTCTGTAAAATTTCCTTCGCGCCGTGAAAATAAGGACCGAAGTATCTGATGTTTCTGCCCTTTACGATCTTTCGCGTAATCTCAAAGCGCGGAAAATCGTCGTCTAAATTTACGTAGATATATGGATAGGTCTTATCGTCGCGCAGCAGGATGTTGTACTTGGGCTTAAGCTGCTTGATGAAGGAATTTTCTAGGATCAGCGCGTCGCTCTCGCTGGGCGTTACGATGTATTCTAAATGCACCGCCTCGCTTATCATCTTGGCGATGCGCGCACTTAAGCGCGGGCTCGGAGCAAGAGCGGGCGTGAAAGAAAAGTAGCTTTTGACGCGATTTTTTAAAATTTTTGCCTTGCCGACGTATAGCAGCTTGCCCGCGGCGTCGAAGTATTGATACACGCCGGGTCTGGCAGGCAGGCTCTTAATCTCCTCTATTAGCAAGGATCAGCCCTCTTATCTCTTCAAAAATTTTATAAATTTGCGGATCTTGAATTTTGTTTGTAAACTCCCCATTTGCGCGTTCTAAAGATAAAATTTTGCTGCTTCGGCGCATACTCATTTTAAAGGCTTGCGCGCGTCTTTTATTCATCACTCTATCTGCGACGAAAAATTTTATCTCGCGCACACCGCAAAGCTCCGCCGTCTCTCTAGCAGCTACGAAGCGCTTTAATACGTCTTTTATTAAATTTATATTACTATCGCGTTTTAGTTCGCAAAGCCCCGCCGGGTGCTTCGCGGCTATCATCAAAATGCCATCTTTGACGTAGATGAAAGCGATCAGCCTTTGCCAACTAAGCGGCAAAATCGCTAAGAACTCGCCTCTTTCTCGCATCTTGGCATATAAAGGATCTTTTCTGATATGAGCTATTATTTCTCTTGCATTTTCCATAAGCGGATTTTAGCATTTTTTATCTTAGTTTTGCTTAGCGGCTGCGGATACAAAGCGCCGCCTTTTTACTCGGACGCGGATGAGCAAACCGCGAACGCAGAGGCATCCGCCGCAGATGGCAACAATACAAACGACACGAAAGGCGGCGTTAGAATTTTACGCGATAAATAGCCTACTTTTAGCTTTGCTTTGTTATACTTTTAAAAATTTTTACAAAGGAATTTCATGCAAACGGCAGACATTTTAGTGCTGGACTTCGGCTCCCAATACACCCAGCTGATCGCTAGGCGCTTGCGCGAACAAGGCGTTTACACCGAGCTAATCGCATACGACGCACCGATCGATAAGATAAAAGCGAAAAACCCCAAAGGTCTTATTTTAAGTGGCGGACCCGCTAGCGTTTACGCCAAGGATGCGTATTTTTGCGACGATAGAATTTTTGAGCTTGGAATTCCGATTTTAGGTATCTGCTACGGCATGCAGCTCATCGCGCATAAATTTGGCGCCAGCGTCGTGCCTGCGGGTAAAAAAGAGTATGGCAAAGCCTCTTTGAAACTGCTTCGCGCTAGCAGGCTATTTGGCAGCGTGGAGGATAACTCTACTGTCT
>NZ_CALIIS010000098.1 GCF_938017705.1 uncultured Campylobacter sp. | reverse complement strand
AATTCTAAAAGTAGCTACCGCGCCGCCTTATAAAATGTATTTCGCCAGATCCTCGTCGCTTGCGATGCCTGCGAGTTTTTCGCTTACGAGCTTCTCATCCACGACGATCTTTTGCCCTTTAAACTTATCCGCTTCGAAGCTGATATCTTCGAGCACTTTTTCCATTATCGTATGCAGCCTTCTAGCGCCGATATCCTCGACCTTTTCGTTCGTACTCGCCGCAAATTTCGCGATCGCTTTAACCCCGTCCTCGCTAAATTCCAGCTCGACGCCCTCGGTCTTTAAAAGCGCCGAGTACTGTTTAAGAAGCGAATTTTTGGGCTTGGTTAAAATTTCACACAGCGCCGCCTCGTCTAAGCTGTCAAGCTCGACGCGAAGCGGAAAACGCCCCTGAAGCTCGGGTATGAGATCGCTCGGCTTGCTGATATGAAAGGCGCCCGCGGCGATAAAAAGTATGTGATCGGTGTCGATATTGCCGAATTTCGTGCTTACGCTGCTGCCCTCCACGATCGGAAGCAGATCGCGCTGCACGCCCTCTTTGCTCGGATCCTGCCTACCGCTATTGCCGCTTGAGACCGCCACCTTATCGATCTCATCGATAAAGATGATGCCCTCGTTTTGCGCGCGCCTAACGGCTTCGGCCTTGATGCTCTCCATATCTAAGACCTTCTCGCTAGCCTCGCTTTTGAGGGCAACTTTGGCGTCTTTAACCTTCATCTCTTTTTTGCTTTTGCGCGTCGAAATTCCGATTACCTTAATGAAGCTTTCCTGCATATTCGCCATCTCGGGCGGCAAATTCGGATTTGATTCAAGCGCGTTTTCGCTCACTTCGATCTCGATACTAAGATCATCCAGATCGCCGCGCTCGAGCTTGGCAGCCATCTTTTCGTAGCTTTTTTCGTAATCAGCAACCTTCTCCTCGCTCGCTCCGCGCGGAAGCGGCGGAAGGACTTTTTCTAAAATTTTACGCTTGATGTAATCATCAATTTTGTCTTTGTTCTTTTCAAATTCCTCGCCGCGCACTAAATTTACCGACGCGGCGGCCAGATCGCGCACCATGCTCTCCACGTCGCGCCCCACGAAGCCTACTTCGGTGTATTTGCTCGCCTCGACCTTGATAAAAGGAAGCCCGAACATCTTCGAAAGTCTGCGCGCGATCTCGGTCTTACCTACGCCGGTAGAGCCGATCATCAGGATGTTTTTAGGCATCACCTCGTTTTTCATCTCATCTTCAAGCGCCATTCTGCGATAACGATTTCGCAAAGCCACCGCTATCGTGCGTTTGGCACTATTTTGTCCGATTATATATTCGTCTAGTTTCTCTACAATCTGCTTTGGCGTCATCATCTCTTTTCGTCCCAAATTGCGTATGTTTTGATATTTTCGTTCGTGTAAATGCAAATCTCGCCCGCGATTTTAAGGCTTTGCTTTACAAGCTCCTCTTCGTCTAAGCTTGCAAATTTATCCAAAGCTCGCGCCGCGCTAAGAGCGTAATTCCCGCCGCTTCCGATCGCCGCGATCTTGCCGTCGTCCGGCTCTACCACGTCGCCCGTACCGCTAAGCAAAAAGATATTTTTGCGGTCCAGCACCAGCATCATCGCTTCGAGCTTTCGCAGATATTTATCCTTGCGCCACTGCTTGCTAAATTCTATCACAGCCCTTAAAAGATCGCCCTTTGTGCCATCTAAGCACTTCTCAAACATATCAAAAAGATTAAACGCATCGGCGGTGCTGCCCGCAAAGCCCGCTAAGACGCCCCCATCTTTGCCGATCTTTCGAATTTTAGTCGCATTGCCCTTTAAGACGGTGTTTCCGAACGTAACCTGCCCGTCGCCGCCGATGACAGAGGCCTTCGCGCCTTTGTAGGCTAAAATGGTAGTCGCTTCAAACACTAGCCACCTCTATCTCAAATTTAGCGCTTATGCCGTGCTTTAGCTTAGCATTTACGTCGTAGATCCCGGTCGTTTTGATAGCCTCGATCTCTAAAATTTTCTTATCGATTTCGATCCCCTTTTGCTCTTTTAGCGCGGTTGCGATCTCATCTTTGGTAACCGAGCCGAAAAGCGCGCCGCTCTCGCCCGCCTGCTTTACAATCTTTACGCGGATCTTGGCTAGCTCCTCGGCTAGTTTCTGCAAGCTTGCGACCTCATATTTTTCAAGCTCGGCCTGCTTTTTCTTATCCGCTTCAAATTTACGCAAAACCTCAGTCGTAGCGGCTTTGGCGTAGCCTTTGCCGATTAAGAAGTTATTGCCGTAGCCGTCCTTGACCTCCTTTACCTCGCCCGCCTTTCCGAGTCCCTTAACGTCTTTGATCAATAATACTTTCATCCATTATCCTTTTAAATTTAGCTTTAAATTTATAAAATTTTATAAGCGGCGCGGGCGGATCTAAAATTTCGTGAAATTTTATGAAATTCGCCCGCAGCCGCTCGCGCTTTTCCGATAATTTTAAAATTTCGTTTTGTGAAATTTGCCCGTCCGCCCTGTGGCAAAATTTCAGCTAAAGCTTGCGTCCATTCTTGCCCGCGATGATAAATCTTAACGCGCTTAGTTTGATAAATCCGTCCCCGTCTTTTTGATTAAAAACTTTATCTTCTTCAAACGTCACGAAATCGGTATTAAACAAGCTATCGCTCTTGCTTTCCCTGCCCAGCACGGTCACGTTGCCCTTATAAAGCTCTAGCTTAACCTTGCCGTTTACGTGCTCTTGGGATTTATTTATCAGCTCTTGGAGCAGCAAGCGCTCCGGGCTGAACCAAAAGCCGTTGTAGATGAGCTCGGCGTAGCGCGGCATCAGATCGTCTTTTAGATGCGCTGCGCCGCGATCCAGCGTGATGCTCTCGATCGCGCGGTGAGCCTTTAGCATGATCGTGCCGCCCGGAGTTTCGTAGCAGCCGCGACTCTTCATACCGACGTAGCGATTTTCAACAAGATCGAGCCTGCCGATGCCGTTTTTAGCGCCAAGCTCGTTAAGCGCTGCTAGCATCTCGTGCGGCTTAAGCGCCTTGCCATTTAGCTTTACGGGATCGCCGTGTTTGTATTCGATCTCGATGATCTCGCTTTTATCGGGCGCATTTTTAGGGCTCACGGTCCATCGCCACATATCCTCCTCAGGCGCATGAGCGGGATCTTCCAACACCAAGCCCTCGTAGGAGATATGAAGGATATTCGCATCCATTGAATACGGCGATTTGCCTGGCTTTGAGGCGATGTCGATGCCGTTTTTCTTAGCGTAGGCAAGCAATTTCTCGCGAGAGTTCAAATCCCACAACCTCCACGGCGCAATCACCTTAATATCGGGATTTAGCGCGTATGCGCCAAGCTCGAAGCGGACTTGATCGTTACCCTTGCCAGTCGCACCGTGGCTTATGGCGTCCGCGCCAGTTTTTTTCGCGATCTCGACTAGTTTTTTAGCAATTAACGGGCGGGCAATCGATGTGCCTAAAAGATACTCGCCCTCATAAACGGCGTTTGCGCGAAACATCGGAAATACGTAATCGCGCACAAATTCCTCGCGCAGATCCTCTACGAAGATATTTTCCTTTTTGATGCCCAGTTTCACAGCTTTGTTTTTGATCGGCTCCAAATCCTCGTTCTGACCGATATCTGCGGTGAAAGTCACCACATCGCAGCCGTAAGTATCGCCGAGCCACTTTAAAATAATGCTAGTGTCAAGTCCTCCAGAATACGCCAAAACGACCTTTTTTACATCTTTTTTTGCCATCTCAAATCCTTTACGTAAAATTTGGCGAAATTCTACCAAAAATAGTTTAATAGTTGCTTTTAAGGCAAATATCGCTAAACTCACGCCTATGAGAATCGATAAATTTTTAAACGCAGTAAATATCACCAAGCGGCGCGCCATCAGCGAAGATATGTGCAAAAGCGGCGTCGTAGCCGTAAACGGCGTCGTAGCAAAGCCCGCCAAAGAGCTTAAAATCGGCGATGTAATCACGATAAGCTTTTTGGATAGAAAACAAAGCTTTAAAGTCCTAGCCTTTCCTAGCGCGAAAAATACGCCCAAAAGTGAGCAGGCAAAGTATGCCCAAGAGCTTTGAACTCGTCTGCGGCGAGGATGAAATTTCGCGCCTCGTGCAGGCTCTGCCAAAAAGCGGCATAATTTTATTAATCGGCGATCTTGCCAGCGGCAAAACAACGCTTGCGCGCGCGATCGTGCGAGCGCACGGATCGGATGAAAATGTAAGCTCGCCAACATTTTCAATCATGCAAAACTACGGCGAAATTTATCATTACGACATCTATAACGGTGGCTGTGAGGGGATTTTAAAAAACGGACTATTTGAAAATTTATTTGAAGAGGGGCTTCATCTGATCGAATGGGCGGATGAAAATTTGATAAATTTACTTAAAAAATATGAGCTTGATTTTTGCGTAGTGAGGATCACGCCGCACGCGCAAGGGCGAAAATACGAGGTAAGCTATGCATAAACTGGAAGTCAGGAGTCTTAAAAAAACCATAAAAGGCACGCCGATCATTAAGGGCATCTCGCTGGAGCTTTACAACGGCGAGATCGTAGGGCTGCTGGGGCCCAACGGAGCGGGCAAAACCACGACGTTTTATATGATCTGCGGGCTGATAAGCGCTGGCGGCGGCGATATATTACTTGATGAGCGCAGCATCGCAAAAGTTCCGCTTCACAAGCGCGCCAAACTCGGCATTGGCTACCTGCCACAGGAAAGTAGCGTTTTTAAGGAGCTTAGCGTTGAGGAAAATTTAATGCTCGCTGCGGAGATCACCTACAAAAACAAGGCCGAAGCATTGCAAAAGGTCGATGAGATGTTAAATCTGCTCAACATCGAGCCGATCCGCCAGCGTAAAGGCGTGAGCCTAAGCGGCGGCGAGCGCAGACGCTGCGAGATCGCGCGAAGCCTGATGATAACGCCGAAATTTCTGCTTTTGGACGAGCCATTTGCGGGAGTCGATCCGATCGCGGTTAGCGACATCCAAAGGATCGTGCGCGATTTAAGCGATCTTGGCATCGGCGTGCTCATCACCGATCACAACGTCCGCGAGACGCTTGCGATCTGTGACCGCGCCTACGTCATCAAGGACGGCGAGCTGTTTGCAGGCGGCACCGCAAAAGAAATAGCTAACGATCCAAATGTGCGCAAATTCTACCTCGGCGAGGATTTTATAATCTAAATTTATCGCTACTTATCGCCGACGGCTCGCCTCAGGTTTTAAATTTACGTAAATTTTAAATTTAACGAGCATCTAAATTTAGATTTTACATTTAACGTGATTTTGCGCGTGGCAAGCCGCGGCGGCGCTGCATTTTAACGGCGTTTTATCGTTTATCAAATCAATGACGTTTTATCATTTATAAAACTCTCGCGATCCAATTATCGCGGTACTTTAACCATCCCTGCACCTTTAAAATTTAAAATTCCGCGCAATCGCCTGCTTTATCGCATGGCGCCTCCGGCTATTTCATCGTCCTTATCGCGCTTATTACGTCGTCTTGAGCTATGATGTCGCCTTTTATTCGACACCCTCACGCTACAAAGCGAACAGATAAAAATATAAATTTACGCTATCTGCAAATCAAAATTGTAAAATTTAGCATAGAATTTTACATATAATTATGCATTTAATTTCACAAAACTTAGAGCAAATTCCGAAATTTCGTCCTAAATTTTACCGACTCGTTTAACTAAAATTGCACTTTTATTTGCTCTGCGGGTTTAAATTTCGCTCATCTTAAAGCTCGCTGCGAATTTTAAAATTTTAACCCGGCACTCGTCGCTTCCCTTAAAATTTTAAAATTCTTAAAATTTTGGCGAGATCAAGGAGAGATTATGAAAAAAGTTCTACTTTCGTGCGCCTTGGCGGGCGCGCTTTTCGGCTTGGAGCTCGATGGATTCAGTGCGCCCGAGGGTTCGCTAATCACTGAGGACGCTTTTTACATCGCAAATCGCGGCAAAAACGAAGATTCGCTAGGCAGAAGCGGCTTTATAAGCAGGATCGTAAAAAATTCCAACGTCGTTGAGACCAATTTTATAGACGATCTGGTAAATCCTGGCGGAATGGCGCAGATCAAGGGCGTGCTCTACGTGTGCGATCTGGATGCGATCAGAGGCTTTAGCAAAGGTCAGGAGGTTTTTAATCTAAAAATCGAGGGAGCGCAGGCCTTAAACGACGTCGTAGCGCTCGGTAGCGAGGTTTTGCTCGCAAGCGATCCCGCGCGTGGGACGATCTGGCGCATCGACTTGCTCTCGCGCACCGCGGATGAGTTTGCGCGCATTGATCCATCGCTAGGTAGCCCAAACGGACTTTTGGCTAAAGGCGACAAGCTTCTGATTACTACCTTCGATCTTAGCGGAAAGGTCCCGGGGCGCGTGCTAAGCATGGATCTGAAATCTCGCGAAATTTCGATCTTTGCCAATATGAAGGGGGTTTTCTACGGCATAGCGCGCGGAAAAAACGGCGAAATTTTAATTAGCGACTGGGGCGAGGATCTTTTAAGCGGTAAAATTTGGCGTATCGATGCAAACGGACAGATACGCAAAATAAACCTCGGCGCGATGCAAAG
>NZ_CALIIS010000097.1 GCF_938017705.1 uncultured Campylobacter sp. | reverse complement strand
TGACTTTCGCGGAGGGGTACAGCTCGTCCTCGAAATAGAAGCTTCGAAATTTTAAAATTTTATCGCTTCGGCTGCGAGAGCGAGAGGACTTAATAGGCGTTAGCAGCGGTAAAATTTTAGCCTCTGCGGCGGAGTTTTTACGGCGGCGAAATTTTAAAATTTCAAAGTGGGCGGCGGGGCCGGAATTTTAAAATTTGCTCTGAATTTTAAGCATAAAAATCAAAATTTATCGTTACAATTACGTAAAATTTTTAAGGAGTAAAAATGAAAAAAATAGTGCCTTTAAGCGCAGCTGCGGCGCTTGCCGTAAATTTAAGCGCGCAGGAAAACAGCCTTGAGATCTACGCGAACTCCGCCTTCTTGCATCAAAACTTCGGCGCGCAAAAATCAAACTTCAGCGTGAACGTGCCGGAGTACTTGGATATCCGCAGCATCGAGATTGCGGGCTCTTGCGAAGTGCGCGAATTGTCTTTGGAGGAGAGCGAGCCCGTGAAAAACGCGGAATTCGCCAAAAAAGAGGCGGACGAAAAGAGCTTGCGCGAGCTAAGCGACCGCCTGGTCGCGCTTAAGGCGCAGCAGCGCTTTTTAAGCGATTTTGCGAGCTTAAAAGATAGAAGCCTGGCGAGCCTAAAGGCGGATTCGCAAAAAATTTACGACGAGGTCTTGCTCGTAGCGGGCGAAATTTCAAAGACGGACGAGCAAATCGGAAAGCTCAAAGAGAAAATTTCAAAATACCGGATCAAAAACGAGCGCCGCTTAAACGCGAACTTTGGCTGCGATCCGAGCTTTGTAAAAATAAGCTACCCCGTCGATGTTAGCGCCTACACGCACAACGAGCTCTCCGCAGATCTTGCTAGCGGCAAAATCGAGGTCGCGCAAAAACTCTCGGTGCAAAATCCGCTAAACGCTGAGCTAGCGAATTTGACGATCGCGCTGTATCCTTACGAGTACTCCTCACAGACCGCGCCGCAGCCCTTTTACCCGTGGTACGAGGGCGAGCCTATGGAGCCTGAGCCCGCGGCGGCTTATAAAAAGGACGTGATGCTAGAGGTGGCGGATATGCAGAGGGCGCCTGCGGCGGAGGCGAGATCGTCGTATGCAAGGACGGGCTCGAATATCGAAAGCTCGCTCTCAAAGGTGTGGAAAATTAGCGGCGTAAGCCTCAAGGCGGGCGAGGCGGGCGAGTTCAGCTTCGATAAACAGAGCTTGGATGCAAAATTTGATCTACTCATCGACGGCTACGGCAGCGAGGCAGCCTACGTGCGGGCTAAATTTATCCCCGAAAGAAGCATAGAGGAGAGCGAAACGCTAATAAAGCTCGACGGCGTGCAGATCGGGCTCGTGCATCTAGGCTTTGCCGCAAATGCGGAGGCTACGGCGTACTTGGGTAAAAACAGCCTGATCGAAGTTAAAAAAGAGCAGGCGAACAACTTCACGAAAAACTCATTTTTCGGCGGCGAAAGTAAAAATTCTATGGCTTGGGACTACGAGATCAAAAATAGCTCCAAGCGCGCGTGGAACGTGGTTTTGCAAGAGCGAGCGCCCGTTTCGACGCATGAGGACGTAAAGGTCGCGCTGAAAAACTCGCCCGAGCAGAGCAGCCTCGGCAAGGACGGACTGCTTAGCTGGGACTTCGAGCTAAAGCCGGGCGAGAGCAAAAAGATCCACTTCGGCTATGAGCTAAGCAAACCGAAGAAGTAACGAGCTTTGGCGCGGCGCGGTTAAATTTTGCGCAGCGGAGTAGCTTTTGCGGTGCGGCTAAATTTGATGTAGCACCGCTTTACGAGACGGACCCTCTTCGCCGCGCCGCTGAATTTTACGTGGCAGACCGACTTTTTACGGCGCGGTTAAAGCTTGCGGATATAAAACTAAGGCGCGGCTTTAGAGCTTATCTGAAATTTTTGGCGCCGCGCCGAGTAAAATTTAAGCATCGCGAGAACCAAAAATTTAAATGTTGCGGCGATTTAAAATTTGGTAGTGCGAGATATGAAATTTAGCGATGCAAAGGGGTTTTGGCGCGGGTAGAAAAACTTTGAGCGTCGCTAAAATTTATCTCAAATTTAAAAAGGTCGGGGCGATGAATGCGGAGCGAAGGTATAAATTTAACGGAGCGGCGAGGTGTGCGGTTTGTTTTACTGGCGGCGCCTAAAGGATCGTAATGAAATTTCGCAAACTTAAATTTAAAATCCTAGCCGCAGCACTACTTTTCTGCGCCCTGTTTATCCGCATCGTGCCGGATTATTCCACTTCGCAAGGCTCCTGCGTAGTTACTATTTTTAGCTATTACAAATATCAAAAGGGATATTGTCTAAAAGAGAATAGAATTCTGAGTAACGAAGAGCTACTTCAAAATGCCGCTATAAATTATTTTAAAAGATATCACGACTATGAGGTTCTGCGAAATACCATTATCGATGAGCACGATATAAAAATTTTCGGCCATAGTTTTTATACGGCGCACATCTCCAAGCTCTATCTAATCGGCGATTTTAATGAAGAAAACTGGTTTGATTTTTTGGTTGAAAATACCGATAGAAAGAGTTTTGATTATGAGATAAAAGACAAGATGCAAATAGATATCTCCGATCTATCAAAATATTTTGTATATAAGGATGAAATTTTAGGCTTTAGACAGCCTATTATCTTATCGGAAGAGAAAAATCCATTTCATAACGGAAAAATGTTTTTAGAAAAATCATTTTTAATTAAAGAAAATCAATTTTTTGTGAATTATGTTGATGTCGATGATATAAGTTTTTACATTGAATATAATGTTATTAAAAATTTAATGGCAATAAAAAGCGGATATGAGAGTTTAGAAAACTTTAACAAAGTCTTGGCTTATACTCATATGAAACATTATAGACGTAAATTCTCATACGATAATTGCGGAAATATAGATTTTGATATCAAAGCCCCGGCGGAACAGGAGCTGGATATGTGGATTCACGGCGGATAAGATTGGTTGAAATTTTATCTTAACGAATGTAACCGAAAAAGGATAAGAGATGAGCAAAAAAGAAACTGATTTGAGATTAGAATTAGAGGGCAATTATGGCGTCGATATATTGAGTTATTATTTGCGGGGGAAGAAAACTCCTCCTGGTCCGAAAGAATTAGCCTCTAACGAATGAATGGATAGAAAAGGACTGATATGAAATTTTATAAATCTATTAAATTTAAAGCGCTAGCTGGCACACTACTTCTAGCGGCGATACTCTGTGCCGCATTTATCCGAACAATCCCTGATTATTCCACTTCACGAGGCTTCGCCGTCGTTTCTACTTCCGACTACGACAAATACAAGCAGGGATACTGCCTTAAAGAGGATAGAATTTTGCCCAAAGAGGAGCTGTATAAAAGAGCGATTTTGGATTTTTTAGAAAAAGGCAAAATAATTCTTTATACGATGAGGAGTAACGATTGTAAAAAATTTAAGGGCATCAAAGAATGTAGAGATATCTATAATAAAATGCTGAATTATTACGCTGCTTATGGATATGGCAATAAAATAACGTATGATAAAGTATTGGAAATAAACCGAGATAGAAATATCTCTTATAACAAATCAAGATATATCTATTTTGAATTACTAAATTTAAAGCCTATTGTTTTGAAGCCAGAGTTTATAAGCGTAAATTTAGATAAAAATAGCGCGGGATTTACTACTCCGATAATTCAATTGGTAGGCGAGCATGAGTATTATCTATATAATGGAGATGGCATAATTCTAGATAGAAATAAATTGGCTTTTACCTACATCTATCTTTTTGATAACGAAAAATTTATGGAGCAAATAAATAAAGAATTAAGTTGGTATGAGAACCATAAATCAGATCTTAAACAAAATATTAGTTATTTAGAATTTGATAACTGTGGCACTACGAAAACCAATATAGACAAAAGTGTTGAGAGTATGATAAAAGAATTGGCAGATATGCCATGATAAAATATCAAGGAGTGCGCAATATATAGTGAGTGCGGAGCAAAGGTATAAATTTCACAGGACGGCGAGATATTTGCTGGCGGTGCCGATGGTTTTCTTGCTTGATTGGTGGGCGGCGGCATTGATTTTGGCGGTTTTGCCTTTTGATGGCGCGCTAAGGATTGCCGTTTTTGCGGCAATATTTGCGATTTTGGCTTGCGTGCTGCTTTGGTATTTGTTTAAAAGGTATAAAAACTTTAAGCTAAGTAAGCTATTTATAAAAAATCCAAATCTCAGTTTGCTGCTTTTTGCGGTAGAAAATTTATCGCTCGGCGCTTTTTACGGCGGGTTTTTGGCGTGCCTCGCAGAGGGGTATTTTTTGGGCGAGCGTACCGCCGGCTAGAGCGCGGCGTTTGTATTCGCGTTCGCGCTCGTTTGTCTGATCGTTTTCGTGATCTCGTATGTGTTTAACGAAAAGAAAAGTTAAACTTATGCGCCTTTCGCGCCCGCCAAATTTTATCTCTCGCGCAGCACGGGCTTAGGCACGGATTTAGCCCGCGCGGGCCAAGCGAGATTTGAAATTTCATCATCCCGCTTGCTTTAAAATTTTAAAATTTCATCGTCGCAAAAGCTCCGCCGCGGACGCGAAATTTTATCTCGCCGCAACTCAAAACCTACTAGCCGCCGCGCTTTAACATTTATGTAAAACGCATTTATGCCGCTGTAGCGTTTACAAAATTTTAAAAAGGCGCAGAACTCGCCTTTGCAAACGGTGATTGCGCCGCGGACTTATCTGCGCGAGCTCGGAGCTTTGCAGCTAACGAAGAGGTCTTATTTTTGCCGCTCTTTAAATCAAATCCGAGCTTCGGCAGAGAATGCGCGAGCGGCGAATGCAGAAGCAAATATCGATCTAGCGGGCGCGTTTGCCCCAAATCTAGCCCTTTAGCTTCATCATTTTTTCTAAAATTTCATAGACTAGATCAAACTTCGTAAAGCCGTCCCTGTCTAAAAAATGCCCGCCCTTCTCCACTTCGTAAAACTTAGCATCGATCTGCCCCGCTAACTCGCGGCTGAAGCTAAACGGCACGATATAATCATCCTTCGCAGAAATTACAGCGCGCTGTTTTGCGGCGGCTTTTATGCGCTCAAAATCAAAGCCTTTATCCATAAACTCGTCTAAAATTTTAAATTGCGGATCGCTAAGCGGCTTTGCAAGCCCCGAGACCAGCACGATCCCCTCTACTGCGCCGCCCATGGCACTGCTTTGTAAGAAATTTAAGATCGTAGGGCATCCGAGGCTGTGTCCGACCAGATAGACTTCGCCTTCAAATTTTACGCTTTCTCGCAGAGTTTTCAGCCACTCATCAAGCTTAGGATTCGCGGGCGTAGGCATAGTTAAAATTTCCGCCCTCGCGCCCGATTTTTCGATCTCGCTTTTAAGCCAAGCAAACCAGTGCTTCTTAGGCGAAGCGTCGTAGCCGTGCACGATATAGACGCACTTTTGCATATTTTTTTCCTTCGAATTTAAGCTCGCCCCAAACGAGGCGGTACCGACGCAAAGTAGCGAAGCTGCGCACGCCAAGCTAAATTTCATCGCATTTCGTCTTTTGCTATTCATCTATAGCTCCTCTCATTTCTAAAGCGGACATTTTACATCGTTTTTTAAAAAAGACCTCTTAAAACGTTCGCGTAGATCTATAAAAATCCGCTGCAAAGCCGCTTGCGCGCTAAATTTTAAAATTTCAATCCGCGTGCTAGCCCCTACAGATCGTGATTTTATCGGCAAATTTACCCAAAAAGTGATACCCCGAGCCTGCCTGTGCGATGATATCGAGCACCGCGTCCGCATCCCGCACGAGCGTGCCGCCCGCAAAGTCCACGCCGCGCTCAAACAGCGCCTGCGGCAGTAGCGGCGTGGTAGGCCCCAGGAGCACGAGCTTGGCGCCGCTTTTTTTCAGGCGCAAAAGTCCATCCAGCGTGTCGTTGATGAGCGTCGTAGCCGTGATTATCACGTTGTCGGCGCGCGGCACGACGCTTGCGGCCTCGCTTGCAGGTAGGTAAAACGGCAGCTCGGCCTGCTTGAGCGTGCTTTTGTCAAGCTCTAAAATTTTAAAATCCGCGCCATTTTTCATCAGCGTCTTGATGTAGGGCACCAGCGCGCCCACGACGACGCTAAAGCTGCCGCGCTCGATCTGCAGCTGCTCAAAGGGATCGGCGCCGAATTTCACGTCGTAATCCGCGTGAATTTTATCAAAGCACGCCCTGCCAAGCGCATTTAGCGCAGCGAGCGCCAGCGTCTTTTTAAGCGGCGCGGCGGAGCCCAGATCGCGCAGCAGATAGCGCACGCTTTTGCCTGCGATATTGCCCGAATCGGGCATCACGCTTGCCTGCGAGGGGCAGCAAACGGCGCCTGATAGGGACTTTAGCGGCGTATAGCTAAGCCCGCACGCGCCGCCTTGCAGCTTCACGCCGCTAAAAAATAGCCCCACGACGGCGCGCTCGATCTTAAGATCCAGCGCCTCCGCTCCTAAAATTTCTTTCGCGCGCTCCAGCGTCTGATCTAAAATTTCGCTCATTTTAGCTCCTTTAATGCGGAATTTAGCGCCATTATAGCTTAAAATTTCGGCGCCCGTATTGATATAAATTTATTGATCGCGCGAGCGGCGACATCCAAGCAGACGCGAGCTAAATTTAACGCAAGCGGTAGACGCGAAATAAAATTTTATGTAGCGGACGAGCGCGGCTTGGAATTTTAAAAAGTGCGGCACGGCTTTAAAATTTGAAACGTGCGGACAAACATGAAATTTTAATCGGTCAGGTAAATTTAAAATTTTAATGAGCGAGTACGACTTTAAATTTTAAACTGATCGGCGGCGCGGACGAAGCGGCAAACGAGCAAGCGATATTGATGGGGTAGCGAACAGGCGGTGCGGACGGATCAAATTTAACGAGCAAGCCGATGCGAGCAGACAATGCGAGCTAAATTCCATAAGAGCGGACAAGCAAGAGTTTGGACATAGACGGGTAAATTTAACAATAGTAAGCCGATACGGGCTGAATTTTAGGCTAGCTTAATGAGCGAATGCGGGATAAATTTTAATGAATACGAATGGGCGCGAGCTCGGGCAAATACGAGCAAATTTAATAATTGCAAGCGAACGCAAACTCGGACGCGAGCTAAATTTAACGAAAGCGGCAGCGGGCAAAATTTAATAAAAGGTGCGGGCACGGGTAAAATTTACGCGGCGGCCGTATCCATGACAAGTTGCGCTCGCTGCGGAGTTAAATTTTATTTCCTACCTGCCACACGGCTAAATTTTATTTCCGATCCATCGCAGGACTAAATTTTATTTTCCGATCCGCCGCAAAGCTAAATTTTATTTTCGGATAGCAGGATGTTTATGAGCGGATTTAGCAGCGTCTCGCCGCGAGCGGCGCACAGCACAATCTCGTCGTAGTAGTAGTCGCTCCTGCCGTAGTTGTGAAACTCATACGCGCCAAAGCCGTAGCCCATCGGCGTGATCTCGACGCGCGAGTACCAGGCGTCCTTGGCAATGATGTATTTCTCGGTGTCTTGCGAATAAACCCACACTACGATCTCATCTTTGTTTTTTTGCCGCATAAGCCACATAAAGACGTTTGCGATGTCGTTGAAAAAATATGTATCGCCGTTTGGCATAACGGCCTGGGCGGTGTTATACAGATCGTTTATCACCGTGCCGCTCTCGTGGCATAGGTATTTGCCAAATTCGATCTGCAGCGGCTGCTTATCCGTGTTGCCGTGGCGGACGGAAATTTTGGATTCGGCTATATCCATGGACGATATGAGCAGCCCCATCACGCAGGCGAGCAAAACCGCGGCAAAAATTTTCTTAATCATAGCAGCGCACCCCGCACGAAGTAGTATTTGACGACGTAGGCGCTGCAGATGAGCGCGTTTAGAATGAGCCAGAACGAGGAGTATTTAAGCAGGTGGGTGTAGGCGCGCTTGGTGATGAGCTCCGTTAAAAACGGCACGATGCCGAAAAATATACCCAAAAATAGCGAGCCCCAGATCGCATAGCCGACGAAGTAATAATCCTTCAAAAGCATGCAATACGGGCATTTGTGATTGGGCTGCTCGTAAACGTAAAGCCCGAAAAAATAGGTGATCGCGTAGTATGCGACGAACAAAAAGAGCAAATTTAAAGCAAAGCTCGCCATCGACTGCTTTAAGAAATTTAAGATCAAAATGGCACCTAATATCGCATAGAAAAAGGTCGCCAAAAGCGCCTGCGTGTATCCAAACGGAAGCTTCGGCGCGCGAAATACGACCGAGCAGCAAAACACCGGCACACGCAACGGGATATTGATAAAAAATAGAATTTCTAAAATAAACTCCGCCAAAACGCCAGTAAAAAGGATGGTAAAGATCAGGTATTTGCGCTTTAGATAGGGAAATTTGCCCGCTTTAAGATCGAGGCTGTTTAAAATAAGCCAGAGCCCAAAGCCGAAGATCAGTAAAATTTTTAAAAGCAGCAGGATGTTGCCGTAGCGGTTCGAGCCCACGACGCCCGCGGAACACATCGCGCCTGGCACGACCGAAGAGAGCTCGTTTAAGCAGAGCGCAAAAAATATAAACAAAATGATCTTGCACGCTATCGTGAAGAACAAAATGGTGTTGATGAGATAGTTTCTTTTCTCCAGGGCGTATTGTAAATTTGAGGTGGCGTTAAAGTCCCAATAGCGCATGATCCGCACGATGTGAAACTGCGAGATCGCCATCAGCGCTATTACGATCAGCTCTACGGCTAAAAACGCGATCACGCTGCCCGATAAAAATACGCTCATGCTGAAATTTCTCCATCTTTTAAAAACACGTATCGATCCACGAAGCTTAGCTCGTCGAAGAGTATGTCGTGCGTCGCGATCAAAACGGTCTTTTTAAGCTCTTTGAGCTTTGAGAGCATTTCGATGAAACCGAGCGAGTTTTGTTTGTCTAAATTTGCCGTCGGCTCGTCGGCCAAGATGATCTGCGGATTCATCACGAGCGCCCTTGCGATAGCGCAGCGCTGCTTTTCGCCGCCGCTAAGGCTGGAGACGATCTGATCTTTTTTATGCGCGATATTAGCAATCTGCATCGCTTCGTCTATGCGCGCGCTAAGCTCATCTCTGCTCAGCCGCTCAAGGCTAAGCGGCGCAAGGACGTTTTTATGAACGCTAAGCGCCTCAAGCAGGTTGAAAGACTGAAATATAAAGCCGATTTTTTTATGGCGATACGCGGAGCTTTCGATATCGGCGAGCTTGGAGACGTTTGCGCCGTCCACCAAAACCTCGCCGCTGCTAGGCTTAGCAAGCGCGCCTATGATGGATAGAAGCGTGCTTTTGCCGCTGCCGCTAACGCCTTTTAAGATTACGATCTGCCCCTCTTCGACGCTTAGGCTTATGTTTTTTAAAGCGCGAAACTCATTCGCCCTGCCCTCGTTGTAAATTTTAAAAAGCTGCTTGATCTCTATTTTACTCATTTGACCGCCTCGCTCATATCGCCGATAGCGATGCGCCAGGATGGGATGATGACGAACGCCAAAAACGGGATCACGCTAAAGACGAAGATCAAAAAGAGCATATTGAAATTTATCGCGGGCGTGAAGGTGATGAAATTTCGCAGCTCGCCGCCTAAGAATATATCGCGCAGAAGCGGCGCATCCAGGATAAAAACATAAGCATAAGCGCCCGCGACGCCGAGTAGATAAGCGCTTAGCGAGACGATGAAATTTTGGATAAATTTCATCGCGATGATGTCTTTTATACAAAAGCCGATGCTGCGCAAGATCGCGATCTCCTTTTTTTTCTCGCCGTATGCGAGCGAAATTTGATTTTTCAGCAAGATGAAAAACGAGATCATCGCCACGGCGTAAAGCACCATAAAAATTCCACCCTTGTAATAATACAGATGCCTCACTTCGGCTACCGCGTCCTCCGCGCTAAGAGCCTCCGTGTTGGGGTATAAATTTACGATCTTAAGCGCTACTTCGCTTACTTCGTTGGGGTTGGGCACACTTACGTAGAGCTTGGTGTATTCGCCCTCCTTCAGGCTCAGTACCTCGCGCGCGGTAGCGGGGTTGAGATAGATCACGTCGTTTGAGACGATGCTGCTTTCGTGCGGCGAAATCTTATTAATCTTAATCGCGATTAGGCGCTGTTCGGTCAAGAAGTGAAACTCGTCCTCGTAGTACCACTCGCCCATCGCCGCCTTTACCCCCTCGCCTACGACCATTTCGTTTTCGCTCAGGCTTTCGTCGCCTACGATATGAAACCAAACGCGCTTTTGAGCGAAGTAATACATCCCGTCCACGGCGCCCTGCACTTCGCTGACGCCCGCGATCTTAGAGACGTCGTAGATATAGCCGTCGTGCATCAGATCGCGCTTGCCCGCGCGTAGAGCTTCTACGACGATGTCGGGTCTGAGCTTGATAACCTTTTCAAGATCGTTTTGAATGGAGCCCGAGATAAAAAGCACCGAGCTTAAAATAAAAACGATAAAGGCAAAGATTGCGAAGCTAAAGGAGTGATCGGCTCTGTCTTTTCGCAGCAGAGTTACGGAGTAGTCGATGAAATTTCTACTTATCATAGACGAACTCCGCGTAGGCCTTGCTCTTAAAGCTGCTTGAGAGCCGCACGTCCTTTATCTCGCGCGCTAGCTTTTGCAGACACTGCTCGCCCTTTGCGCGATCAAAGCTTACATAATGCACCGCAATGAGCGCGTAAAGGACGGCAAAAAAGATCGTTAAAGCGCAAATGAGCCTCATAGCCCTTCTATTACGCTCTCTTGAATTTCATCAAATTTAAGTACACTCTTGCCTCCGTGATCTTTAGCGAAGGTCTTAGCCGCGCTCTCGCTATCAAACGCAATGAGCTCATCGCCCATCGGTCCTAAGACGTCGGAGCCGAGCACGAAAAAGGCGCTTTTAGCATCAATCTTGTGTAACTTGTAGTAGTCGGTTACGTAAATTTTATCAAAGCTCTTGCCCTTTTGGAAGTAGTATTTCATCATATCTTTCACGCCGTCAAAATACAAATTCTCACCGCCTTGGATCTCTATCATCGCCGCCCAGTTAGGGTTTTTACCTACTAGCATGCCGCAAACCGGGCATTTGGCGCCCTCAGGCACGATGATCTTTTCAGCCTTTTTCGCTTTTGCGTTTTTATCGCTACTGCCTAAATTTGCCGGCGCGTCCCATAGATATAGCGCTGCGGCTTGCAGGTGCTTGTCGTACTCTGGAGCCTTGCTAGCGCCCTTTGCGTCGCAAGTTTTTTTGAGATGAGCTTTGAGCTCGGAGATGGCTTTGAAGCTTTTGGCGTCCGTTTTAGCGCAGTTTGTTTCGTAAAATTCTTTACCGTGCGCGTAAACGCCGCCCTCGCGCTTGGCTTTAATCATCTTGTTATCGCCCTCGAAATCCTGCCCTGCAATCTCGTAGGCTTTGGCAAAGTTCATTATCTCGCCGCCGTTTTCGGCTTGGAATTCTTTCGCGTCGGCTTCGGTTGAAAAGGCGTATTTGCTATTTCGCGTCATCGTGCCTTTGACCTTGCTGCCCACGACGTAAAAAGCTTTATTTACGTCGATCAAATTTAGATTTTTCGTATCGACGACCTGCGCATCGCTTGGAATTTTTCCCTCCGTTAGCTCGTACAGGCAGTGTAGGGAAGCCACTTGCTTGCCATTCCAAACGTGGTTGGTTTTATAGAATTTAACCAAATTCATTCCGCAAACGGCGCAGTATTCTTTGCCCTCGCCGCTTCCTACAAGCGTAGCCTTGCTAGGATCCACGCTTTGAAACATAGGATTTGCCGGCTTATTAGCCCCATCCATGGAGGCACCGCAAACGAGCGCGACGAGCGCAGCCGAAGCTAAAAACGAACGTAAAATCATACTATCTCCTTAAAATTTGATGTTTTAAATCTACTTACTAATCGAATTTAAAAATTCCAAATTCTCGCATCCCATCTTGATGCCGCCGTCGCAGCTTTTTTTGAAAAACTCTTTTGCTTTGGCGTTATCGGACTTCACGCCCTTACCTTCGGCATACATTATGGCTAGGTTATTGCAGCCATCGAAGTGGCCGAGGTTGCACGCCTTTTCGTACTGCTGCTTTGCCTGTTTATAATCCTGGTCCACCCCCTGCCCGAAGGCGTATAGATAGCCTAGATTGTTGCAGCCGATGCCGATGTCGCCGCCGCAAGCCTTTTCATAAAAAATTTTAGCCTTTGCGAAGCTTTGCTGTACGCCTTCGCCCTTTAGATACAGATAGCCCAGGTTGTTGCAGCCCATCATATCGCCATAGGTGCAGGCCTTTTCATAAAGGCTCGCCGCCTTGGCGACGTCTTTCGCGAGCCCGGCGCCGTTTGCGTATAAAAGCCCAAGCGAGGTGCAGCCTTCGTTATCTTTGCAAGCTTTTTCGTAATAAGCCGCAGCTTTGGTGAAATTTTGATCCGCACCGTTGCCGCTTTCGTAGATATAGCCTAGATTATTGCACGCAAGCGCAAATTTAGCGCTACACGCCTTTTCGTAGAGGCTGATAGCTTTTTCGAAATTTTTCTCTACGTTGCCGGTGCCCTCAAAATACAAAACGGCTAGATTATAGCATCCCGAAGCTTTATTTTCCAAACCGCACGCTCGCTCGTAAATTTCTGCGAGTTTTTTATGATCGCCGCTTTGCTGAGCTTGAATGCCCTCGCTGATAAAGCCCGCGTTTGCCGTGGCCGTCAAGGCTAACGCTATTAGAATTTTTTTCAAATTTACTCCTTTATATCGTTTTTACGTCCCTGCCTCTAAAAGCAAGAGCGATTATTAAAAAGACCGCCGCTATTATACAATAAAACGGCGCGGGTATCTGCGGCGCATCTCCCGCGGCATAAGAGTGCATGCCGGTGAGGTAGAAATTTACGCCGAAATAGGTCATTATGATCGAGCTATACGCGAGCGTCGAGCTCACGCAATAAACATAGATCGAGCTGAGTTTCGGGATAAATTTTAGATGCAGCACGATCGCATAGACGATGATCGAGACATACGACCAGGTCTCTTTGCTATCCCAGCCCCAGTATCGCCCCCAGCTCTCATTCGCCCATACGCCGCCGAAGAAATTTCCGAGCGTCAGCATCGAAAGCCCCACGATGAGACTAATCTCGTTGATCGCCGTTATATATCTGATCTGAGCGTTGAGCCGCTCGCGATTGGCACTGTTTTTAAGCACCATCAAAATAAGAGCCAAAAGCCCGAGCAGACAGCTAAGCCCCAAAAATCCATAGCTAGCCGTGATAACCGAGACGTGGATGCTAAGCCAATACGACTTTAACACCGGCACGAGGTTAGTAATCTGCGGATTTACAAAGCTCATATGCGCTACGAGCATTACGATGCTAGCTAGCAGGCAGCTTGCGCTTAGCGTAAGTAGGGACTTTCTAAAAAATATGATCCCTGCAAGCGCCGCCGACCAGCCGATGTAGATCATCGACTCATAGCTATCGCTCCACGGCGCGTGAGCCGCGACGTACCAGCGCAGCGCAAGCGCGAGGGTATGTGCTGCAAAACATATCGCAAAGGCAGCGAATAAAATTTTTTGCGCGAGCGCGAAGCGTTTGCCGAAAAGCGTGCCCAAAAGCGCTAAAACAAGAGCTATGCCGCCTAGGATCATATAGCAATAAACTAGCTTTTTAAAAACCGAAGCTTTGTTATAAAATACCTCGGCCTTGACGCGACTAACGCTTGGAAGAATAGCCGCCGAGGTGGCTCTTTGGTAGTTTTTCAGCTCCGCTAACGCTGCATCCGCTTTAGCCCAATCATTATCCGAAATTCCATCCTGCAAGCCGTTTAGATAGTCATTTAGCACGCCTTTGATCTGCGGAGCGATACTATAATCCGCAAAGGCGTCGTTCGGCGAGAGCCACGCGTTTTGCGGGTCGTTCGGCACGGGGATAAATTTAAAAAACACCCCTCTGAAGGTCAGATACGCGATATTTAGCCGTTCGTCGAATTTAATCAGCTCATTATCGAGCACGCCGCGGCGCGAGGCGCTTTTTTCATTCGCCTCGTCCACGACGCGCGCGAGCTTATAGTTGCCGTTTTCATCAAAGACCGAATTAAAGCTCGCATATCGCTCCTGCGGCGCTAAGCCTAGCATCTTTTTGATCTCGTCGTTTCTGATCTTGATGATCTTTTGATCGCGCCAGAACGCGGGATTTAGGCTCATTCCTAGGATCATCTGCTCGGCGCTTAAGCCGTAAAGCCCTTCCGTGCCTGAAATTTTATTTACGATTTCGCTTGCTTCGGTGCTAAGCGGCTTGATCCTGCCCATATAATCTTGCACCAAAAGCTCCGCAAACGCGCCGTTTGCGTGAACACGCGAGTTGGCTTTAAGGTTTGCTAGATAGTTTTCATCCGCGGCGCGAAGCTCAATGCTGAAAAAAAGCGGCGCAATCAAAAGAAGCGCGGCGGGCGCATTATTTTTAATAAATTTAGCTAGCTTTTTAAACCTGCTGCCGGCGGTAAAAAGATTGCCGATAAATCCGACGCAAAGCAAGAAATAACCGAAATAAGTGGGGATTTTACCCGGATCGCGATTAAGCTCCAGCACCGTGCCCAGCTCGTCGGTGTCGTAGGAGGATTGAAAGAGCTTGAAACCGTCAAAGCTTAGCGGGTGGTTCATATAAATTTCATGCTCCCCCGCGCTCTTGCCCTCTTTTAAAATTTCAACGTCGCTGGCGTAGGATGACGGGCTTTGCGAGCCCGGGTAGCGCTCGAGCTTAAATTTCAAAAGCTTTACCGCAAACGGAAGCTCTATGAGTTTCGAGCCCCAGCTTAGCATTATCTCCTCGCCGTCAAAGTTTAAAATTTTAGGTTCCCCGAGCCAGCCCGCGCCGCCGCGCAGCTGCGCTTCTTGCTCGCTTCCGCCCTCAAAGCCCGCTTTTACCGCAAGCGTGCCCTGTTCGCCTTTGGGCGCGGGTTTGTAGGAGCCAAATTTGACGGTGAAGCTTTTAGAATTTATACTTTGCGTGAAGCTAAAATTATTATCGCCGATTTGGGATAAATTTAGCGGATACTCGAAAAATGCGTCTTTTGTGCGTATTTGCAAAAACGGCTTGACGCTCACCATCTCATTTTCGCTCTCGCCTGCTCTTACGTGCAGTACGCCCTCGGCGCCCAGATAACGCGTCAAAGCCGCGCCGATAAAGATGACGATAAATGCAGCATGAAGTACGAAGGAACCGAAGTGGCGCCACATTTTGGTTTTTATGATTATTCCTAGCAGGCTCAGCGTCGCAGCGCCCATGACGCACTCGTACCAGCGCGCCTCATAGACTAAAATTTTAGCCGTTTGCGTGTCGTAGATACTCTCTAAAAAGGTCGCGACGCCGGCACCTGCAGCTAGAATGAAAAGGAGGCAGAGCGCGAATTTGTAAGAGATGAAAAATTTTAATATTTTTAGCGCGCTCATTAACCCTCCGCAGTTTTACATTATTATATCGTAAGTTTGCCCTGCGTATAGTATAAACATTCTAAGAAGTAATACTCCAACCACGCTGGCAAGCGCGCTAACGTAGAACGCAAATGCGGTGTGAGCGATCTTTTTGCCCAGTGCGAAATTTAAAACTAGAGGTACGCAAAAACCTACGCCCACGATGCCGAGCCAAAATAGCTGAGCGTAAACGCCTTCGCTAAAGGCGACGCTCGCGGCTTTTTGCACATCGCTGCCCGTGATGAGTGAAACAAAAATCATGCCGATTAGTAAAATTTCCATCGCTAAAACCGGCCACTCGACCGCGTGTAGAGTTTTTAGATCGCCGCCGTGCAGCTCAGCTTTAAAGAAAAGCGCGGCTATGAGGCTTGAGCCCGCGATGCCCGCAGATAAGCCAGACGCCACGAAAAGCGCAGGTAAAACGGCGGTATTAAGGATAGGAAATCTAACCAAAACCGAGATCAAAAATCCCGTATAGGCGCAGATCGCGACCGCAAAAACAAGCGTAAGCGCAAGAAGTAGCGGGCGAAGCGCGTTTAAAATTTTCATTACGAGCGTGAAAAGCCCTTTTAAAAAAGTAAGTCTGCGCGATAAAAATCCGCTAAGATCAGCTTCAAACGCATAAAGGCAGGCTACGAAGCTAAGCGGAATATAGACGCAAAGCGCTGCCACGCCCACGGACATAACCGAAGTAAAGTTATAATTGATCAAAATTTTCCAAAAAAGAAGCGGTCGCTCAAGGTCGGCTACCAGGCAAACCATGCCGAGTAAAATCGCGACGAAAGATAGCAGCGACGCAGCCTTAAACAGCGGCGTGCTTTCGGTCTGCTTTTTATAAAATTTGACGAGGATCGCGACTACCAAAGCGCCGCCGCTCATACCCGCTAGCAAAAGATAGACCGCGATCGGCCAACCCCACTCCACGCCGTGCGAGAAGGTCGCAGTAAAATTTATAGCTCCGTTCATATCACACCCCCAGTTTTACCGCAGGAATATAGCGCAGGCTCGGCTTCGTGCCGCACTCAGGATGCATGCGCAGGCTGTCTTTTACGCGAAGTAGCTTGCTGATGTGCGAGCTTTCGTCGTTTAGATCGCCAAATACGATCGCCTCGTATCTGCACGCCTCGATGCAGGCTGGTTCGTGACCGTCCTTTAAATTCGTATCCAAGCAGAAGTTGCAGCTCTCTGCGGCTCTTGTTTCGTGATTTATAAAGCGCACGTCGTAAGGACAGGCGACGATGCAATATTTACAGGCGATACAGTCGTCGGTGTTCATCGTCGTGATGCCGGTTTTTTCGTCCTTGTGGCAGGCTTTCGTCGGGCAAACTTTTACGCACGGCGCGTCCTCGCACTGCTGGCAAGATACCCTAACATAGCGCTTTTCTTTCAAATTTAGCGGATCGGTTTTGTCCTGGATAAAAAGCCTCATCTGACCTTTCGGAACCAAATTTACCTTTTTACAGGCTATCTCGCAATCGGTGCAGCCCACGCATTTATTCTGATCGAATATCATGCCGTAGTGCGGCTTTTTCGGCTCTTGCTTTTGAACGCTTACGTTTGCGTCTTGCGCACTTTTATCTGTGCCGTTTTGTGCGAGCAAGCTTGAGGCGATTGCGCCGAGCCCCAAAGAGCCGAGTGCGGCGGATTTTATAAAATTTCTTCTTTGCTTTTGCATATTCTCCTCCGACTAAATTTAAGCAAAACTACTTTGTTTTGTTCGCGTCGTGAAAGCTTTTAGCCTCGCTCTCGCTAAGCTTTTTCGCCGCATCGGCAAGCTCGCCGGGCTTTAAAACTTTTAGTAGTTCGGCTTCAAAAATCACCACAGAACCCGCAGGAATTCTATCTACGTCCACGTTGCCGTAGGCTAAATTACTAGGGATTGTAAATTTATATTTCGAGCCCGTATTCATCAAAAGCAACCCCTCGCGCAATCCGTCGATTAAGCCTATCATAGAAAGATGCGCCGGAATTTTAGACGCGAAAGTATCGTCAAATACGCTACCGTTCGTCAAATACGCCTTGTAGTTCATCACCACTACGCTCTCAGGCTTTGGCTTTTCGCCCATACCTAGCTTTAGAATTTCATATTGAAGACCGGATTTTGTGGTTTTAACGTCCGGATTTTTGGCATTTTTCGCCATAAATTCCTTGCCTGCTTTTAAATTTTTATCAAGCTCTGCTTTGGAATTTGTTTCTACGATCTTATTTAGCTTATCGGCTCTTTGATTCAAAAGCGCAATAATTTCCTCATCTTTTAGTTTCTGCTGCTTTTTAAGAGCGTCCAAAAACCCCTCTATTACCGCATCTAAGTCGTATTTGACGCCTAATGCGGCTTGTGAATGCAGCTGGTTTGAAACATAGCTTCCGGTAGAAGCTCCGATGCTATAAGATTCTTTTTGTTCTTGCGTAGTTAAATTCGCGCCCAACGCGCAGCTTGCCAAAACGATAGGCAAGAAAATTTTTAGTCTTTTTTGCATACATTTGCCTTTTAAATTTCGGGGCCGCGAACTTACGCGACCCCGAAAGAATTATAAATTATTATTTAGAATTCTTTGAGCCTCTTTGATATACTCTTTAGCGGCTTCTAGCCTTTGCTTAGTATATTTAAAGCCATGCATACCCCATGAGCCGTCTTTTTCGATAAGATCGACGGTGTCTTGAGCTTTTTCTATTAGCTCGTAAACGCGAGTTTTATCGCTGGAGTTAAGCTTTTTAGTCTCAAGGATCGAGTAAATTCCCTGAATACCGATCTTAACTTGCGAGAAATCGCTCTTAATTGGAGTTTGCCAGCCCATAACCTCATCGTAAACCTGCTTTTGGTTCTTGAAGTGAAGCGTCTCTTTTAGCTCGGAAACGACAGGGCTGTGGCAGCCTTTGGTATCTTGCATATCTTTATCCGCCCAAGACGTTCGTGCGCACGACCACATAAGATCGACGAAATTTCGTCCATCTTTATTTCTTTGGAAGTGCCAATCTTTTGCATCTCTTGGACCTTTAGCGGCATCGCCTGCGACTAGAGATTTTCTAGTAGGATCGATGTCGATCTTCCAGATGTGCGATCTTCTTTGAGTATCGAATCCCGCGTTGTCTTGGAACTGAATAGCGTAGAAGTTCTCGCAGCTCATCATAAACGGCATGTGGCAAGATGCGCAGGTATTGTCTTTATGCGTATCGGCTCTTGCGGCGATGTAGGCTTGCTCTTGGTGGCAGTCTTTGCACTCTTTTGTGATCTTAGGCTTTGTATAAAACGCGCTCAAATAGCCCTGCTCGGAGTTATAATTTACGCCCTTGACGGTTTTATCGCCAACTACCGGCCCAGTGTTATCGTGCGGATCGTGGCAGGTTATGCAGCGCATACCCTTCTCGTAGTGAGCGGTAAAGTAGGACTGAGAGCCTTCAGAGCCACAGCCTGGACCCATAGATTTAAATTTAGAGCTAAGAGATAGATCGGGATTTCCGTTGTTTAGCGGATTAGCACGAGCTAAATCAGGGCTATAGTTAAATCTTTGGTGGCAGCGTTCGCAGTTTGAGGTTCTAAAATTTGTAGCGCCGTCAAGGTGACCGCCCGCTCCATGGCACTCTTCACAGGTGATACCCTTGGAGATAGTGTGCTTTTGAAGCTCTTTTGCGTTACCCAAAGCAGCATAGAATTCTTTTTTAGTTTTAAAGTCGAATTTGAATGGGTGGCAGACTTCGCAATACGAGCTGTTTGCTTGGAAAAACATCGATTTTTTGTATTTCGCAGCATACGACGCAAGCCCTCTTACGTAACCGCCGTTATCGCCGTATTCCTCAAGCGTGCCCGGGAATTCCGGAACGATCTTTTTGATCTTTTTGACCGTCTCATCGTCTAAATTTAACGCCCAAGTCCTTTGGAATTGGTTGCCGCCGGCTACGATTTGACCGGTACCATCTCTTAGCAAGCCGCCCTCTACGTGATAGGTTCCGCGTAGAAGCCATGCATCTACGTAGCCGAATTTTGTTCTTAAGTGTCCCACGGTCGCATAAATTACGTCAGGGGTAATACCTTTTGGAAGGATCGACGCCGTATCTGGGCTAAATACAGGATCGGTTAGGTTGTTATTAACCTCCGGGTGCTCGCCCGGGAAGCGGATAGTAGTGGCGTGGCGCGATCTGCTCCATGTCTCATACTGCGCAGGGTGGCACTCGCCGCATTTTTCAGGACCTATGAATTTATTCGGAAATTGCAAGGAAGATCCCGCAGGGATTCTATACATCATAGAGCTATAGCCCTTGCCGTCGTCTCTTTTGCTAGCCTTTGAAAAGTCAAATCCATGCCCTTCCGCAAGCCACTCCAAACCTCGGTCGTGCACATCCATCTTACCGACCGTCTTACCGCCGTATTTGGTAAAAATCGGGTGATTTTTAAATAGCCAGTCATACATCTCTCGCTCTTCTACGACGTAGTCCTGCAAGGATATGACGCCTCTGCTTTGCAACGTGCCCTTAGGATTTGCGATGACATCGCGCGATTTTTGCGACATTTCCATCTCATGCCCCATGCCTTCATCAGCACAGGCTCCTGCGGCAAAAATGCTAATACAGGCGAGCGCGCCTAGTAGCATCTTATTCCATTTTTTCATGGCTCCTCCTTTGAAAATCAAATTTTTAAATTAGCAAAGTTTTACGATTGAAATAATACCAACAAAAAAGGGTGAAAAAGGGAGAAATTTAATAAAGTCTAAATTTAACGAAAAGAGATCATAAATATCGCGCCTTCGTCGGAATTCGCAGCGCTTATGCTCCCTCCATTTTTTTCGATTATCATCTTGCTCATATATAGTCCAAGTCCGCTGCCCTGCTGTTTTGTCGTAAAGTGCGGCTCAAAAATTTTATCTAGCTGCGCTTCATCGATGCGGCTTGCGTTATTTTCGATCGTGATTACTCGCTCGCCCTGCTTTAAAAACGAGCGAATTTTAATCTCGCGCCGTTTAAGCGGCACGTCCAAAAACGCCTCCTTTGCGTTGTTTATGATGTTTATTAGCACCTGGATGAGCTCGTTTACGTTGCCGTAAAGGGTGAAATTTTCCTCTATCCGCACGCTTATGTCGATGACGTGTTTTTTAAGCGAGGCGTTTAAAATTTTACGCGCCTGCTCGATCGCTTCGCCGGCGCTAAATTCCCTCTTCGGCATGTTTGGGTTGAAGAAATTTTTAAAATCCTCGATCGTATCGCTCATAAATTTCACCTGCTCGCCCGCGTCCCTAATGCCGCCTTCGAGCCTTTCTTTTGAGAGCTTGCCCCGCTCGTTGTAAAGCTCTAAATTTATGAGCGTGGAGCTGATCTGCGATAGCGGCTGGCGCCACTGGTGCGAGATATTGCCGATCATCTCGCCCATGAGCGCGAGGCGGCTTTGATTTATCAGTAAAAGCTGAGTCTGCATCTTTAAGGTCTCGTTTTTTTTGTGAATTTTATAGATACAAAATATGCAGATCAAAAATACCACAAGCAAGCTTAGGCCGCTAACGACAAACTCTTTGGTGTGATAGAGCAGAATGCTTTTTATCGGAATTTTAAAGCTTATCATCGCGATCGTATCGCCTAGACCGCCTTTGAAATTCCCCACGTCTCCGTAGAGCTCTTGCATCTTTTTAGGCGCTGCGTTGATGCTGTGGCACTCAGTGCACGAAGGCTGGGAGTTTGTTATCGGCAGGCTCAAAAGATACGAGGCGCCACCTTTATCATAGATGACTCTGGAGTATTCTTTATATTTGTTTTCTTTAAAGCCCTCTAAAATTTCATTCTCAAACTCGCTTCCCTCGTGCTCGGGATTGAGCGGATCGGTAGCGACGAGCTTGTAGTCGTAGTTGATGTTTTCTTTGGCGAGCTGAATTTTATAAATTTCGCGCGTTATGTAGGTCGAGGACATCAGCCTCGGATCGAAAAAATCCTCACTCAGAAGCTTTTTTTCCTTAAGTTCGTTTATTAGCGGGCGCTGCACGGTCGAGACGTAATCGCGCACCGCATTCATCGTATCTAGGATGTAAAACGCCTCGCGCCTCGTATCCTTTAGCGCAAGCTCGCGGTAGAAGTTAAAAACCAAAGCCGTAATTACGATATATAGCAGCACGAAAAGCGTTACGATAAATTTAAATTTATACTTCAAAGAGATACCCCACCGCATATAAATTTTTGATCACGTCCTTGCCTATCTTGCGGCGTAGCTCTTTGACGATCGCCTTGATCGCCTCCTTGCTGGGCTGCTCGAACTCCCACATGTAGTCGAATAACTGCTCGTAGGTTACGGTTTGATTTTTGCGCGCTAAGAAGTACTCCAAAAGCTTGCTCTCGCTTTTGGAAAGATGGCAGGCGCTGTCTTTGACGTAGATGATCTTTTTGGCAAAATCATACTTCAGCTCACTGCTTATGCTAAATATCGGTGCGTGATTTATCAGCTCCGCAGCGACGTCTTGCAGCGCCTTTATAAAGGCATTTTTGTCGTACGGCTTAGGCAGATACCTAGTGATCTTAAGCTCCACCGCCCGCCACAGATACTCCTGCTCGGTGTGGCTTGAAAGTATCACGATCGGCACGCCGATACCCGCGGCACGGATCTTTTTAACAACCTCTAGCCCGTCCATATGCGGCACGCCGATATCAAAAACCAGCGCGTCGTACGAGCCGCTCATCGCCTCATCAAGCGCCTCCAGCCCGTCTCCAACTCCCACTACTTCGCCGAAAAACAGCTGCAGCGATTCGGTTATATTTTTTAAAATCCCGGGCTCATCCTCTAGGCAAAGAACCCTTTTATTGGACAAAACGTCCAATAATTCGTAATCTTGCATACTCTATCCGCCTCCAAACTTAGCGCATTTCATTCTTAATCTTCTCTTAAAACATAACTAGACTTAGATTATATAAATTTAGCATTAAATCAACGTTAAAGAAGGTTTGAGATTTTAAATTTAAGCTTTTGCTCGCACACTTCTACTATTTCTGCCTGAAAATTTCGTAAAATTTAACTCCGCTTTACGTGAAATTTACGGCGAGCAGTAGCGAAGCGCAGAAGAGTCGCGGATAAGCGATACTTTGTTTAAATTTTAGTGATTATTAAGGGGGGGTATACTTCTGCGGAATTTTAAAAACAAATAGAGCAATAAAATTTAATGCCATTAAATGACAGTATCTGACAACGAAAAGTGAAATAATACGACAAATTTTAAGGAGGAAGAAATGAAAAAAATCATTTTAGCTTTGGCTTTTTTAAGCTCTTTTATGTTTGCCGAAGAGGCGAAAGAGCTTACGGATGAGCAAATAAATACATTGGTAAAGATCTGCGAGAGCGGTAAAGATTTCACGAATGAAAATGGAACCGTGAAGTATGAGGAAGCCTGCGCTACTCTTGGTATATTATATGAAAACTCCCCTGTAATCGATGCTCTCGGTATGAAAGCACCAAAGCAAGATTTGGCAAAAGCCTTTAAATTTTATAAAAAAGCGTGCGACGGCGGCCATGCTCTTAGTTGTTTCGGATTAGGAGGATTTTATCATGAAGGGAAAGCGGTAGCAAAAGACGATAAAAAGGCTCTTGAGTTCTTTGAAAGGGCATGCGATACGGGTTATGAAAGCGGCTGCACTATGGCGGCTACTATGAGCGGCAATGACGCGGATTTAGCAAAGGCACCCGCGCAACACAAGAAAGATTGCGATAGCAAGGACGATATATTTGCTTGCGGGTTATTTGCCGTGTTTATGGAGGGAAAGGATAATAATGAAGCGGCGAAATACTATAAAAAGGCCTGCGAGCTTGGTAAAAACAGCTCGGATCCCGCATTGCAAAATAGCCCTAGATTTAACGATGCGGTAAAGCTATATTGCAGCAGACCTGCGGAGCTTGAAGCGAAAATTTTAAAATCTATGGAATACATAGCCAGAATGGAAATCGCCGAAGAGTATAGAATATCTTGCGATTCTGAGGGGAACTGGGTATCTTGCGCGATATACGCCTCTAATATAGAGAGCGACGATCAAAGAGCGGCGATGAGATACTACGACAAGGCGTGCAAATTAGGCAAAAAAATCATAAGTATCGATTCTAACAAGATACTGCAAAAATCTTGCGAAAAAGCTGCCCGCTGAGGTGATTTTAAAAATTTACGCAAGAATATGAATTGGCGCGATGAAATTTTAAAATTTCATCGCTATGCTCGCCGCCATACTCGTCGCAAGGGCGCGTTAAATTATCCGAAACGCTTTAAATTCCGTAAAATTTCAGTTTTACAAAGATAAAATTATGAAATTTTTTTAAAAGGATTTAAAATGAAAAATGCTCTTTTATTCGCCTGCGCAGCGCTATTTATATGCGCTTGCTCCGCTCCAGAGCATCCAAAGCCAGGCGTTTCGCATTGCAGCGAGCCCAAAATGGACGAGGCGTCGCATCAGATGATCCAAATTTGCGGCGAAAGCGAGGATCCGCAAATCGAAAATATGCAGTGCAACGAAAACGGACTTTGCTTCGGCAGCGCAAAAATCAGGTAGCCGAAGCTCCGCAGGCGCTAGCGCTAAATTTAACTATTTTAGAACCGAGCCGAACGCCCGCGTAGCGGTCCAAGCCACGCTTTAAAATTTTGCTCGCAATTTAAATTTAACTCCGCTTCACGCGCGCCGATGCATTTTATCTATACTTAATTTTAACTGCGTCCGCCGATTGATCGAGCTGCTCCTGGCGCGATGAAATTTTAAAATTTCATCGCCAAGCATGGCGTGGAATTAGGATTTAAAAGTAAGTGCGGGTCAAATTCATAAGTTTAAAATTTTAAAGCGACATGCAATTTAAAATTTCAGGTCTCTCACATGCTAGCGGTGCGAAATTTTGCGCAAGCTCAAAATCCGCGCTAGGAGATTTCATGCCGCCGCAAAATTTCTAGATCACAACTCCGCTCGGTAGAATTTTTTGGCGGTGCAGAAGGGGACGCAAAATCTGCGCCACGCAACCTTACACGGATCACACCCGCCCAAATTCCTACGCCGCACGCCGAGACTCATAATCTAATCTCGCTACAAGATCGCTTGCAAAATGGCGCGGCATCATTAGTCGTATAACCGTAGCACAGTTTTACTCGCTGCGTAACCGAGGTTCGTAGCTGCAATGCTAAAAGCGTGAAATTCTTTGCCGTGCAATCGAAGTTCTGGGCGCAAAAAGACGCGGTATTCTCTACCGACGGTGCGAGTTTATAGTCTAACTCGCGCTTTAGAATTTCGCCTCAAACTCATTGCTTAAAATTTCGTCTCAAAAAAATCACGTATGAGAAATTCCGCTTTATCTTTACGGCTTAAAATTTCGTACGGATCGCACCGAGCGAAATCTTGCCACTGCGCGACGCAAGCTTAAAATTTCAGCGGTGAGCTCGTAGCGATATTAAATTATGCTTCATTATTACGACTTAAATTCTATCACAAGCCCGCAGATTTAAAATTTTACTTCAAACGACGCCGTAAAATTTCTACCCTTGCCTAGGCACATATCTCTCGGTGCCTGCGCCGCTCGCACTTAGCGGCGACGCTATTCTTTGCCGATAGCAATCCTCGCACAGGGCGCCTGCCACAGCGCGTAGAAAACAAAGCGCGTCTCTTTCATAATCGCCGTCTCTAGAAATTTTAAGCGACCGCAAAATTTTAAAATTTAAAAGTAGCCTGCGATTAAGCCGATTTTTATAAATTTGGATTTGCTTTGTAACGGCGCAATCTGGCGAGTAAAGCGCAACCATAAGTTATGCAGCTAGCTTTACGTCAGCTGTTTAAACATTTCGATCTGTTCCTTCGTAAGCTCGATCAAATCATCGTTTGCGTATTTAAGCGATGTCTCCAGGCTTGCGGTGAGCTCCTTACGGACGAAGCTCACGCTAAAAAGCGTCGCCCAAAATCGCGCTCCGCTGCCCGCGCTCGGATCTTCTAAGACCGCTCTAATCGCAGCTACCGCAGCAGCATCGTCCGCCGCACCTAGCACCTCGTCCACGAGTGGATATTCACCTGCGCCGTCGCCCTCATTTAGCGAGCGCAAAAGCGGCTCAAGCGCCTCGTCACAGGGATTATCACGCAAAAACTCCCGCACCGCGCGAAACTCTGCCGCGAGCTGATCCGAAAGCTGCGCGGGCATCGGCTGATGAAGTCTCAAAAAGTCTAATGCCGTTTGCTTGTCCATAAAATTCCTTTTAAATGATATGCGCGATTGTAGCTAATTTTGGATTGCAAAGAGATAAATTTACTCTAATTTATCAGCTACTTCCGTCATAAATTCTCAATGATCTTAAATAATTAGACAGTGATTTTGTAGTGGCTTTTAGGGGCGATTTTCGATGGGCTTTACGGATTACAAAATAAAATTCCAAAATTTTATCCAAATAAAAAAGCCCCCGCGAAGTGCAGGGGCTTACAAGCTTGATCTGTTTAGTCCGGCAAATTTAGCAGACTAAGAAGGATTATTCCTCGATCTTGCCGGTTTTGATGCGGCGCTCGTAGATTTCGCGCATCTCTCTGATGTCATTTTTGACCTCGAATACGCCGTGCCAATGCGAATAATCAGGTCCGCCCATTAGCGCGCCTTGGCGCATTCTGCGACCCTCGTGATGCCATGAAACATAATAGATTCGCTGGAACGCATCCGCCCAAGGATCGTCTTTTAGGAGTTTCTTTTCCTTAAGCTCTTTTAGCATCTTAGTCGCTTCGTCGTTGTAAACGTTATATAGAAGTACCTGCTTATCGCCCACCTCAAAGAAATTATTCGTGTGGGTGCTTGCGTGGCACTCTTTGCAGACTTGCTTCATCTCCGCACGCGCTGCCTCAGGACCGTTTAAGTTACCCGCCAAAGGATTGCCGACGTTTAGTTTGCCAGTATTTAAAAACTCGCTTACTGCGGTCTCATTACCGCCGGTTCGTAGATTACTCTTAGGCTGCCACAAATTCCACTTCAAGCGTTGAGATACGTTGTGAGTGGAGTTTAGATCGCCCACACCGCCGCTCATATGGCAGGTTGCACATGTAGGAGCGCGGTAGTCAGGAACCGCCCAAGTACCAGGAGCGCTATCGAATTTCCACTCATTGCCTTCAGCGTTAAATACGTGTCCGTGCATTGAGTTGTTGTAAATTTCGATATCCGGATGATCAGGTCCTAAGTGGCAAGATGCGCAAGCAGCAGGCTTACGAGCTTCAGCAATCGAAAATTTATGACTCGAGTGGCATGATTTGCATCCGCCTACGCTACCGTCCGGATAAACCGTACCGATGCCGTAAACGGGCCAGGTCTCTTTGGTAGGCTTGTTATGCTCATCCATTTTAACGACGCTACCGTGGCATTGAGAGCAACCGGTAATATCAGGCGCATGTTTAAGATCAGGGATATCACGTCCTTCATAGTGATACATTAGATCAACTATTCCTTTGTTGGCTTGCATCTGCATAGCGCCTCTTGCGTGACCGCTGTTTTCGAACTCTTTAACCTCGTTGCTGTGGCATTTGGCACAGGTTTTTGGGCTAACTAGCACCGAAATATGATTGTCTGTGTCTTTCGGATGCGGCTCTTTAGCTGCCATAGGGCTATCTGCTGGCTGCGAGTGGCAGTCGGTACAGCTAACGCCTACGTGAGCGTGGCGGCTCATCTTCCAATCCGCAACGACGCCCGGAGTTTTTTCGGCATGGCACTCGACGCAGCGTCTAGCTAGCGGCGTAAGCTGCCTATTTACCTTTAAATTCTTCGTAAGACTAACGTTTACAGAATTGCTTACGTTCGCGTCCGACGCGGACATATTCGCATGCTGCGCGGGCATTTCTGCGAATGCAAACGATGCGATACAGGCTATTAAAATAGCGACTTTTTTTAGCATTGCTTCTCCTTTACTTGGTTTTGTTATTTTCTCGGTTGTATTTATCCCAATATTTGGTAATCTCTATACCCATATTTTTGTGGCCGACGTTTTCGTGGCACTGCACGCAGGTTTTGCCGGTAGTGCCCGCGAAATAATCCCTATGCGCGAGCCAGGCTTTATTTACTTGATTATTCTGCTCTTTTAAATTTCGATGGCAGCTCAGGCAGCCGCTTTCATAAACGAAATGATTTCGCTCCTTGCGCTTATCTTGCCAGTCGATCTTATCGGCGTCGGTAAAGACCGTCTTATAGACGTCGTTTGCGGAGGTTAGAGCTTTGGTCCAAAGATACATAAAGGTATTTTCATGAGAAACGTGACAGGCGACGCAATCGGCTTTGAAACCTTGCGGGTTATTGCCACCGTGAACATCGTTGTGAAATGCGTTTGCCATCGGCTGCATCGTATGACAGGATACGCAGAATTTATCGGTGCCCGTAAGGTGAACCATCTCCGCAATCCCAAGAGAAAGTATCATTCCTATAAGCACACAAGCGCCCACGAGCAGCACAAGAGTTTTCTTTTTCATAGGTTTCCTTGATTTTAAAATTTCTTCGCAAAATTTTTAGTATTTGATAATTCGGAAAGCGGTATTTTATTATAAAAAGATTAAAAACCGCTTATTTTCTAGCCTTTTGTTAAAATTTATTAAATGAAGATAAAATTTTAAACTAAGTTTTTAGTTTAACGGAATATAATCCATTAAAATTTCAATACAAGGAGAGATCATGAAAACGATCCAAGCGGATGAAATTACCAAAGTAGTCAGCGAGCTTTGCAAAAAAGCCTGTTATCACGTCACGCCAGATATGCGCGCGGCATTTGAGAAAGCACGCGAGAATGAGACTTCGCCTAT
Source organism: uncultured Campylobacter sp. (assembly GCF_938017705.1). GTDB lineage: Bacteria > Campylobacterota > Campylobacteria > Campylobacterales > Campylobacteraceae > Campylobacter_B. The sequence continues at coordinate 3,126 of NZ_CALIIS010000097.1, read as the reverse complement.
CGGCAAGGATATCTTAGGCAAGCTCTTACAAAATGCCGATTTGGCGGCGAAAGAGGTCGCGCCGATCTGCCAAGATACCGGTATGACGGTGGTTTTTGTCGAACTTGGTCAGGACGTGCATATCGAGGGCGGATATTTGGAGGATGCTATCAACGCAGGCGTTGCGGACGGCTACGTAGGCGGCTATCTGCGTAAATCCGTGGTCGCAGAGCCGCTTTTTGAGCGAAAAAACACCACAAACAATACCCCCGCGGTCATCAATACCCGTATCGTCCCCGGAGATAAACTTAAGATCAAAGTAGCCCCGAAGGGCTTCGGTAGCGAAAACAAATCGATACTAAAAATGCTCGTTCCCGCAGACGGCATCGAGGGGGTAAAAAAAGTATTTTTAGAGGCGGTCAAATACGCTGGTCCTAACGCTTGCCCTCCTATGGTCGTAGGCGTCGGTATCGGCGGCACGATGGATAAGGCGGCGCTTTTAGCCAAGCAAGCCGCGGTTCGCTCGATCGACAGCAGAAATCCCGACGAGCGCTACGCCAAGCTAGAGGATGAGCTGCTGGAGATGGCTCGCGCTACGGGCGTCGGTCCGCAAGGTTTGGGCGGCATAAACACCGCTGTTAAGGTAAATGTAGAGTGGTATCCGACCCACATAGCGGGGCTTCCGGTCGCCGTTAATATCAACTGCCACGCGGCTCGCCATGCCGACGCTGAACTATAAGGAGGAAATCATGTCAGAAGTTAAAAGAATTACCGCACCTTTCGATAAAAGCGTAGTAAAAAGCCTAAAGGCGGGCGATAACGTCCTAATCAGCGGCACCATCATCGCAGCCCGCGATGCCGCACACAAGGCGCTAACCGAAACCCTCGCTCGCGGCGAGAAGCTACCCGTAAACTTAGCCGGCGAGACGATATATTATCTGGGGCCGACCCCTGCCAAACCTGGTCAGGCTATCGGCGCTGCAGGACCTACGACTAGCGGACGAATGGACAAATACACTCCGACGATGATAAACGAAGTAGGCATCAACGGCATGATCGGCAAGGGCTACCGCAGCGACGCCGTCGTCGAAGCGATGAAAAAATCTGGCTGCGTCTATATGGTCGCTATCGGGGGCGCGGGCGCGTTAATCAGCCAAAGTATCAAAAAATACGAAGTGCTAGCCTACCCCGAGCTCGGCCCCGAGGCGGTTGCGCGACTTACCGTAGAGGATTTCCCAGCTATCGTAGCGATCGATAGCGAGGGCAATAACTTCTACGAAGTAGGTCAGGCTCCTTATAGAAAAATCTAAATTTTGCTAGCGGCGTCCGCGCGGTGTTTTTTGCAGCGCGGGCGTCCGTAAATTTCGCGACATTCGCCCAGGCGCTCGTAAATTTTACGGCATAATCTGCGGCGTTTATTTTGCGAAATTTTACGGCGTGGCGCAGTGAAATTTTATAGCGAAATTTAAATCGCGTCCGTAAAATTTTTGTCTCTCTTACGGCGCAGAATTTTAAAATTTCGCGCCGCTTAAATTTCTACAAAAATTCCGTCTTTGTTTCATTTAAACAATCTGTCGCTAAATTTAATCGCAAATTTATCCAAGTCTAAATTTTAAAATTTCGTCGCCGTTCGTAAGTAAATTTAAAGCCCGCAAGCGTCATAATCCATCTTAAATTTAAAAGGGGCAAAATGAGCGCAAGCGAGCTGGAGCAGATCAGGCTGGGGCTTTTGTATAAGGCGAAAAGAAATACGATCTTAGCGGCGGCGTGCATGCTCGGCTACGGCGCGTTTTTGTTATACAAACTGCGCGACGGAGGAGGTATGGCGGATTTGTTGCCGCTTATCGGATTATTCGCGCTTGTTCTTATCATGGTCATTTTGTTCGATCAAACCCCTATAAAAGCTACGATGATCCAAGCTGCGGGTTTTTTTATAATTTGCCTATTTCTAGATGATTTACAAAATCGCCCCACGATTTCCAAATATATCTTACTCGCGATTATAACTTTAATCTTGGCTGCTTCGAGCTTATTCGTATTGTTTAGAGGCTTTAAACAAGATTATTCGGTAAAATTTCAGTGCGCTTTTAAAGAGCACTATCTAATGCCTTATTTCAAGGCGTTCGGCTATCGATACGATATTGGAGGCAGTATCGATCCCGCCAAGCTTAAGCTCTCGGGGCTCTTTTTTCGACTAGATAAATTCAAAGGCGGAAACGACAGGGTCTCGGGCGTTTATGACGGCGTGAAGTTCGCATTTTGTGACGTAAGTTTATTTAATAGATTTTCGGAAAGCGAAATCCTCGGCACCTTTTTCTACGCGGAATTTAACAAACGCATAAGTGCCAAAACCCTTATTTTTCCCGCTCGCGCCGGCGCGCCGAACACAGGCGGGCTAAAAAAGATAGATATGGACGATGCGGAGTTTAACGCCGCCTTCGCCGTGTATTCCGCGGACGCAGCGGGCGCGATGTATATTCTAACGCCCGCCTTTATGCGGAGGCTCTTGCGCTTCGCAGGTGCCGTAGCCGCGCCCGTTAGCCTTAGCTTCGCAGATAGCAAAATTTACATTTTCGTAAATACGGGGCGCGATAATTTCGAGCCCGACATCGACGAAAGCGTACTGCGCCGCGACCCTGCCGCGCAGCTCAAGCGCGAGCTTTCGCACTTTTTAGCGATCGTAAAAAACCTAAAACTAAACGAAAGAATTTGGAGCTAGCGAGCGGCTCGCCACAGCTTTGCGTGTCACAGCCTCGCGCACTATAGCTTCACACGCCGTACCGCGGTCTCGCACGCCGTAAAATTTGAAATTTTAAAATCCCGCTTTTGAATTTCATGAATTTCGCGCTTTGAAATTTCACGCACCCTAAAATCCCGCGCGTTTTGAAATTTAAAATTTTAATCCATGCTACGGAATTCTGCGCCGCAAAATTTAAAATTCTGAAATTAAAATTCCGCGCCTTGAAATTCTACGCTTTTAAATTTGCAGCCCAAAAGCCTTAAAATTTAAAATCCAAATCCGCTCGCTGCAGAATTCTGCGAAATTCCGAAATTTGAAATTCCTTGAAGTTGCAAAATTTCGTGAGGCTGCTGTTTGAAATTCGCCTTTCAAAGCATAAGGCTAAGCAGCAGCAAAAATCCGATGAA
>NZ_CALIIS010000096.1 GCF_938017705.1 uncultured Campylobacter sp. | reverse complement strand
CCGCGCTAAATACACTGCTAAATACAACCGCGCCGCTTTGGAATTTTAAAATTTCGCCAAATTTTAAAGGCGCTGCGTTTAAAATTTACTCGTTGCGCAGTGTTTGCAGCACGTCAATCTGCGTGGCTTTTTTGGCCGGGTACCATGACGAAAGTGCCACGATAAGCACCGCGCCGATTAAAATCATCGCTAAATCGCCTAGCGAGAGCTCCATCGGCAGCTTCGAGCTTCCGTAAACGTCGGCCGGCAGATTTACGATGTCGAAGCTTCCGAGCAGCCACACGCCGAATAGGCCCAAAATGAGCCCGAATATGATGCCGCCGCCGCCGATCGTGGCTCCGAGTGCGAAAAAGGTCCTTTTGACCTCCTTTTTGCTGGCGCCCAGGCTAAGTAAAAGCGCGATCTCTTGGCGGCGGTTCATCACGGTCATCAGAAGCGAGCTTACGATATTTAGGCTCGCGACTAGGATTATTAGCATCAGCACGATGAAAAGCGCGCGCTTTTCAAGCGCAAGGGCGCTGAAAAAATTGCCGTTTTGCTGCCACCAGCCCACGGCGCTAGCACCGCCGGGGAGGCTTTTTTTGATGCACTCCAGATCCTTAAACGGATCGTTTGAAAAAACATGCACGCCGTCGAATGTCCCCTCGTCGTAGCCCAAAATTTTGGCTAGATCGCTCGCGTCCGCGTAGGAATATGCCTTGTCGTAGGCGATCAACCCCGAGCTGAAATCCGCGCGCACATCAAAGCGCTTCATCTTGGGGATCAGCGCAAAGCCGCCCGGATCGCTCTTCGTAAAGATCATCGTGATCTTACTACCATCATCCAGCATAAATTCGTCCTTGATCCCGCGCCCTATCATGATGCCGTAGTCCGTTAGATTGGCGTCTTTGGCGCCTGCTGCGACGACGGAGTTGATGCGCTTTTCATCGTTTAAATTTACGCCGAAAATCAGCCCGCCCTCGAGCTTCTCGCCGCTTTTGGCGATGACTTGCGAGCTGATGTAGGGGCTAAAGATCAGATCGGGGAAGTCCACCCGCAGCCCCTCCACGTCGTCTTTTGAAATACCGCCGCGAAAGTGGCTGTGGATCGTGATCGGGTAGTTCATCGTAAAGAGCTTGCGCTCGAATTCTTTATCAAAGCCGTTCATTATCGCCATCGCGACGATCAGCACCGTAAGTCCCACGCCCACGCCCAAGAACGCAAGCAGCGCCGAAAGCGTAATGAAGGGCTGAGAGCGGTCGAATCTGAGATATTTGAATAATAAATACTTTACCAAAAAGCCGTCCTTGTAAAATTTCACATAGAATTTAGCGCTAAATTCTATGTGAAATTTTAAGTATTTTTAGAATTTTAAATTCCAAAAATGGGTTTTGCGCCTTCAAAATATGAAAGTTCCAGCGGGCTTTGAAAATTTAAAATCGCGCCGCAATCTCTTATACGCAATGAAATTCGCCCCCAAGAGATATCGGATACGGCAAATCAAACAGACCTTTTTACCAAAACTTTAAAATTTTAAACCTAAATTCTAAATTTTAAAATTTCAAATGCCTCAAAATTTTAAAATTTTAGAAATTTAAAAATTTTTAGAATTTTGAAATTCTTAAAATTTAAAGGCGAGCTTTGCTTACAAACTCGCCCGTATCGCATAAATTTAAAATTTTAAATGAATGCCGTATCTTAGCCGCGCACTAAATTTAAGCACCGTGCGCCGTTCGCGTTTTGCCGCACGGCGCACCGTAACGGCGCTGCGAAAACAAGTAGCCAAAGGCACCAAGTGCGCTTTTAAATTTTAAAATTTCAAAACCAAAGTTCCGCTCCATCGCGCAGCTTTGCTCACCGTCCGCGCGGCCTCACAATCAAGCTCTTTTAAAATTTCTGTCCACGCCGCCTAGCGATCGAGCCCCTTTAAAATTTTATGACGCTCTCGCCCGCGACATATCCGCTGAACACAGAAGCAAAGCAAGATCGAAAAGCGCCGGTCGCGTAATACTCGCAATCGAGATCATCGATCGCGCGATACTCGCAATCAAGATCACCGATCGTGCGTACTTACGACCGATCGCCGCGCCTACCTTGCAAAGCCGCCTTTTTTCGGACCGCCCTTGCCATGGCAGTCTTTGTATTTTTTGCCGCTACCGCAAGGGCAAGGATCGTTGCGGTGAACAATCAGGCCGTTTTGTGCAAGCGTTTCGGGGCTGAAGTCTGTGCCGTCAGGGTCGAACGCTTCGGTAACCAAATCTGTTTGCGATTGACCG
>NZ_CALIIS010000095.1 GCF_938017705.1 uncultured Campylobacter sp. | reverse complement strand
TGAGCTTAAGCTTGGCTGGATGCGATAGGGGAGAAATAGAGGATATTCAAACGGAGGATTTTTATGCCGCCAATCCGGATAAAGCAAAAAGCGTCTCCGAGGCGTGCGCCCTAGCCGATCTATCCAAAGAATCGGCAGAGATTTACGACAACTGCGAACGAGCCGCGATGGCGTATTTCAAAATCTTCTATAAAAGTATGATGCAAGCGGCATCAAGGCAAGAGGTAAAGGCGCAAGATGAAAAACAAAAAGCTATGTGCGAGCGCAAAGAGGTGCGAAATACGGAATTCGACGTGGAATGCTTTCTGTTTCTAGCCGTCACGGGTTTGCCGATAAACTCTACAGCGCCTAAAAATAGGCTGACTTATCTACTGGAGGAATGCAGAAATGATACAATCAGCCCGAAATGTAGGCTTTTAAGAAAGGAGATAAAGTTTCTCAAGGAAGACCTTAGAATGAGCAAAGAAGAGGTCTACGAGGCATTATCGAAAAAATTGCAAATCGTGATAAAAGACTATATTGATTTTTACGTATCGCAAGGTAGATTCGACGAAAATCCAAACAAGATAACAAGCATGACGGTCGAGCAGATAGCTCCAAACTCGATTAGCATAGGCACGACGAGCTATGTCAGCTGCTTTACTATAACCACAATCAATACAGGCAAAAACGCTAGTTTGGAGATACGAAAAGGCGCAAGCCAAAATGACGAATTCTGCATGGAAACATATAAATTGCCCGAAGTTGCAAAAATTCTAAATGAAAACGGCGGTGTTATTAGGCTTAGATAGCAAAATTTTATATTTTCAAATTTGATTACAAAGTCTTAAGAGTTTAATTTTAAAAACTGAAATTCCGCCGCTTGAAATTTTAAAGCGGCGGAATTTTGTGAAATTTCAGCTCGCGCAGGCGGCTTGTACTACTGCGAGCAAACTCGCGCTGTCCGCGCACAAACCCCGCGCCATAAATTCCTCAAATTTAGACTATTTTTTCACCTTGATCACGTATGGCACCGATTTGATCACGCCTTTGGAAAAGAGCGTCTTGGTGTCTGCATACACGGCGTCAAGCTCGGCTTTTGAGACGTCCGCATCACTTACCTGCACGTCCTTGTTATAGTATTTCTCGATCACGTCGATCGCGCCCTTTTGATCGCTCGGAGAGAGGGTTTTTAGATGCTTTAAAATCAGCGCCGATTTGATAAACGCGCTCTTGCCGTGCACCGGCGCAAATATCAATTTTACGTTGCTATTGCGAAGATGCTTCGTGATCCTCTTCATCTCCTCGGCGCAATACGGGCACTCTGGATCGCCTACGATGTAGGTCACGAAGGGATTGTTTTTATCAAACGACTCGATATAGGCAAATCTCGCGGGATCTATGCTCTTTAGCAGCTCAAGCGCAGCGGCGTCCCTGGCGTCCTTTAAAATTTGAGTTCTCATCTTAAATAGCGCCGCGTCCGCCGCGTCTGCAAGCTTAGGCTCCTCTGTTACCGCCACTAGGCTTTTGCCGTCGTCGCTAACCAAAAACGCCTCTTTTTTATCTCCCGAGCGGACGATCAGCAAATTTAGCCCGTTTAGCGAGTTTAGCTTGTCGATCGAGATGAGCTGAGCGTTTTTATCATTTAGACTTTGCTTTAGGTTTTTTACGAACTCCGCTTCGTTCGCATTCGCACCGAGCACAAAAGCCGCACACGCAGCCAAAACGTAGATGAGTTTTTTCATAGCTTCCCTCCCCTTAAAATTTCGCCAATTATATCAATTTAAAATAAAATTTGTTATAATCGCGCCTCATTAATTTAAGGAGAAATTTATGGCTTATTCAATGGGCGATCTAAAAAAAGGTCTAAAAATCGAGGTGGACGGAATTCCGTTTAAAATCATAGAATACCAACACGTAAAACCTGGCAAAGGGCCTGCTTTCGTGCGCGTTAAAATAAAATCTTTCATTGATGGCAAGGTGCTTGAAAAGACCTTCCATGCGGGCGATAAATGCGAGGCGCCGAATCTTGAGGAAAAAGAGATGCAGTACCTCTACGATGACGGCGAGGCGTGTCAGTTCATGGATACTGATAGTTACGAACAGATCGCGATTAGCGACGAGGACGTGGGCGAGGCGAAAAAATGGATGCTAGATGGCATGATGGTAAATATAATGTTTTACAACGGCAAAGCGATCGGCGTGGATGTGCCGCAGGTGGTGGAGCTTAAGATCGTAGAAACTGCGCCAAATTTCCGCGGCGATACGCAGGGCAGCAACAAAAAGCCCGCCACCCTTGAGACCGGCGCCGTGGTACAGATCCCATTTCACGTACTCGAAGGCGAGGTCATCCGCGTTGACACCGTCCGCGGCGAGTATATCGAGCGCGCAAATAAATAATCCCCCCCCTCTGTTTTTGCGAAATTTTGATTTCGCAAAAATTCCTCTTTCTTTTAAAATTTATAAATTCCGGATGATAAATTTAAATCGCATCGGTTGCGTAAATTTTGATTAAAATGGCTTTTCGAATTTGCCGCAGCGTGGATCATTTAATCTAAATTTTGCGTAGCGCTGATTTGGCAAAATTTAAAATGGTTTTACGATTAAATTTAGGGATATGAAATTTGAGTATAAAAAACGCCCGAAAGCAAATCTTGCGACCCACTTTCGGGCTTTGAGCTAGGCTGCAACTTTAATTAGATTTAAAATTTCACCTTCACTTGGAAAACGAGGCTTAGCAAAATCTTTATTGAAGAAAAGCTTTCTGCCGTCAACTTCTACTAGAAAGTCTCCGCTGTCACCAGGGACCAACTCGACAACTGCATCCTTATAGACGCCTGTTATTTCATCTCTCACACGGAGAGCTTGCGGTCTATAAGATCAAGAATTACAATAAGTAATTACAACCTTCATCTTTATTCCTTTCTAAAAAAGTGCCACATTGTAGCCAAACTAGCTTAAATTTTAATATAAAGGCTCAATTTCGCGCGCCTCAGCATTTAAAATTTACGAGCGAATTTCACCATTTGCAAAGCTTGGAATTTCACTGCTGTGAGCCCAAGGCTAGTCCTCAAATTTTAAAATTTCATCGTAGCAGAGATAAAAATCGCAGCCGTGCGCGCGGAATTTCTTATCGCCGTGAAAGTGTCCGAAATACCACCGCGCAGGCTTTATGAGCTCAAAGATTCTCTCTAAATACTCAGACGTTTTATCGGGAGTACTTTTGCCACACCAAAGGTATTCTTTTAAAAATTTCATCGCAAACCCCGGCGCCGTGTGGCTTAGCACCGCGTCTATTCGCCCGCCCGTAGCGATGAAATCGCGCGCATTTTGCATCGCGCAAGCAAACTCCTCCTCGCTTGGAATCTCGCGCGCCCACCAGCTAAGCCCCGGTATCCGATGTGCCTTATCGACGCTAAGCGCGCCGCCGAAACACAAAAATTGTCGCTCTGCAATCTCGTAAATTTCGCCGCGCCGCAGCCAAAAAATATTCTCGCCGCCCACGCCCACGGTGCCTCCGAATTTCCGCTCGCGCGGCAGCTCGTCCAACATATCGAAATTTTCATGGTTGCCGTCTATGAAAAGAAGCGTGGCAGGGAAATATCTTTCTATATTTTTGCGCGCCATAAACTCATCTATCCGCTCGCTCCAAAACAGCCCAAAATCTCCGAGCACGATGACGAAATCATCGGCGCTAAGCCCGCCCGCAAAGGCTTTGTTCGTTATTTTACCGATCTCGTTTATTCCGTGCGTATCACCGCAAAGATATATCATCTGCCTCTCCTTTTTTGCTTTCTTAAATTTAACTCGCCGCGCTTTGTTGCAACCCATGCGAATGAAATTTTAAGCGCTAAATTTTACGCAGCGCACACCGCACAGACCTTTCGCCCCTAGCCGTAACCACATAAATTTAATCCAAATTAAAAGCGTAAATTTGGGCGACATATTTTAAAAGCACAGGCATCAAGCCTATCGACGCGTAAATTTAAAGCCGCAGCTTCTGATTTAAATTCCGCGGCGCAGATTTAAGCGGCGAAATCCAAGTAGGCGCAGCTTTGCTTACTGCCGCTAAATTTTAAATTTAGCGACGAATTTTGTAAATTTATAGCGAACCACATAAATTTAGCGGCGGATTGTGCAATTTCTACAAAGAGCTTTGTAAATTTTCACAACGAACTTTATAAATTCCACGGCGAGCCGCCTAAATTTAAAGATTAAATTTAAAGCCTGCCGCGCAATTTCGTCGCTAGCGCTGCGCCGATTTTTTCGTAGCCCTCTTTTTGCAAGTGGATTTCGTCAGGGCGGATCAGCCCACGCTCGCGCCAGCCGCGCCAGCCGCCATCCTCATCCATAAGACCGGCTATGTCGTAAAACATCGCCCCTTCGTCTCGCGCCAGATGCGCTAGCACCTCCGCAGCGCGTGAGGCGTTTGGCACTTTAGGGCTTCGCGGCGGCGCTACGAGCAGGATTTTTGCGCCCGGGCTCGCGGAGTGGACGCTACGAATAAGTCCGCGGATGCTCTGATAAAATTTTTGCTCGTCAAATTTCGGATCCATCGCATCGTTTGTGCCGTAAGCGATGACTACGAGATTGTATCTAAGTCCCGAAAAATCCCTACCAAAGGCATCTGCACCCCATTTTTCGTAGAGGTTGCTAAACGCGCCGTTGCTCGCACAAGAGTCTGCAAAGCGCGCGTTTTTACGATAAATTTTATATCCTCCAAGCTCTGCTCCGTCACGCAGCGATCGAATTTCGATCGGAAATCTAAGTCGCAGCTTAGAATACTCCCATTTCTGCGGCACTTCTTGTGAAATATACGCGCTTAGCCCGCTTGCATCGCGTACGCGAAAAATCTCACCGCCCTGATCCGATTTATGCAAAATTTCGACGTAAAAATCGCCGCTAAGCTGCTTTAGCTCCAGTCGCACATTAGCGCCCTTTTTGCCGGTAGCGATCACTCCGCATAGTGGAAAATCGGGGTCTTGCTCGGTGCGGGATGAGATTACATTAAAGCCGCTTTGCTTAAATTCTATATTTTCGCTTTTGTGATATTTAGGCATCATTGCAGGCACGAAGCCGACGCTGTTTTGCACGAAAAAACCATGTCTGAAAGCATCTATCAGCGCGTCGCTTCCTAAATGCGAATCGCCAAAAAATTTCACTCCAAAGCCCGCAGAGCTTTTTGCGTTTGCGGAATTTATGCCGCGAACGCCTGCGTTTGCCGCGCATCCGCTTAATAATGCGGCAAATAAAATCACTATAAATTTACTCAACTTCAATCCTTGATAAAATTTCTTTCGCTACCGCTTCGCAACCCTCTTTGCTCATATGAATGCCGTCGTCTTGACGCACGCGCACGAGCTTGGAGCCGCTTTGCAGATAGGTTTTATAGGCGCCTTTTTCGCACACCAGCGGGGTTGTTTGCATAAAATACCCGCCAAGCGCCATACTAGCGTCGGCATATATTTGATTTAGCAGCTGCGTTTTCTCCTCAAAATCCGGCTTTTGCATACACGGCATCGCTAGCCACAGCACTCCCGCGCCGTGCGAGTGCGCCGTATCGTAGATCTCGCGCACCCTTGAGGCGTAAAACTCCCGCCAGCGCGGCGTTTTGATGCCATAAGTTTTACCCCCTGCGCGGTACTCCCACACATCGTTAGCTCCTAGAAGCACGACTACGAGCTTAACGCCGCCATTCTCTCTAAGCGCGGTATCGAGCGTCTTTTGCCAGTCAAAGGATTTCTTACTCGCAAGCCCCGTAGATTGCTTGCTAAGATCAATCACCCTCAGGCTTCGCTTCGGGAAAAATTTCTTAGCGTTCATCCCCACGTATTGCATCAGGCTATCGCCCATAAAAAGCACCTCATCGCCTGCATTTAGGCGGATTTTGCCATCGTCGCTAAGCGAAATTTTAGCATCGATCTCCGCGGAGCTTTGCGTCGTTAAATTCTGCTCCAAAGCCTGCGAAGCAGGGAGTTGAGAATCGGAATTTTCGCCGCTTTGCAAGGTTGCGCTTGCCGTAACGGAGTTTTGTGACGCAGAGGAGCTGCGCGGCACAGAGCTTGTTGTAGCCAGGCTTTGTGACACGGAATTTTGCGAAGTAGAATTTTTAGAAGCGGAATTTTGTGCGTAAGGCCCCTGCGCAGAATCGCGCGTCTTTAAATGATGCGTAGAATTATTTAAAGAGGAATTCTTCGCGGCATGGGCTTGCGGCTTGCTATCTTGCGGTTTAACGCTTTGCGAAGCATCGTGATCTCGCGCCCTCGTGCTTTGCAAAGCTTGATTTTCCGCCATGCGATCTTGCGCAGATTTTTTAAAATTTTCGCTTCCGTCATGCGGACTTGCGTCCTCATCCTTGCTAAGATCCTCGCCTTTGATACGCTGCTCAAGCTTATCTGCGACATTTGCAATCTTTTCGTAGATCTCTCCGCCTACGCGAAACGGCGAGCGGCGCAGCCATTCTTCCAGCCCGAAATCATCGTGAAATCGCTGCTCCAAATAATAAAGCAGCGAGCCTTGCATAAAAAATGCCGAGAAAAGCAGCGCAAAAAGTAGAGTCGAAACAAACCTAAGCATCTAAAATCCTGCGTAGATGAAATTTGGAATTCCGCTTGGCATCAGCGCGAAAATCAGCGTGAAGATCATGCCGAGCACGAGAGCTTTAGGTAAAAACGGCAGCTCGGCAAAAAGCGCGATCAAAGTATCTTTAATAGCTGAAATTTTAGGATAAACAAAAATCCCCGCTAAAATCACCGCAAGCGCCGCTAGCTCGCTAATATCTCCGAAAGCTCGTGCGCGGGTAAAAGCGCCCAAAATCGCCGCCGCATCTGGCAGGGAATTGGCGAAAAAAATCCAAGCGAAACTTACAAAAATATAGGTGCAAAATAGCGCCAAATGTGGATTTAGCGGCTTTACGCCCACTTTGGCAAGGCATTTTAAAAACACAAGCGCCACTCCGTGCAAAAGCCCCCAAATCAAAAAATTTAATCCCGCGCCGTGCCAAATGCCAGATAGCGCAAACGCGATTAGCAAATTTACGCAGGTGCGCGCAAAGCCATTGCGCGAGCCACCAAGCGGGATATAAATATAATCGCGTATAAACGTGGATAAGCTAATATGCCAGCGATCCCAAAACTCGCCTAAATTCTTAGCCGCGTAGGGCATATTAAAATTCTGCGGCAGCTTAAAGCCCATCGCAAGTCCAAGCGCACGCGCCATATCGATAAAACCGCTAAAATTCGTATAAAGCACCACGCCATAAAGTAGCAGTGCAGCTAGAATTTGCGCCGCAGAAGACTCTGGCTCGTCGCCGTAAACGCCTGAAATCACATCGCTATAATACGCGCCCAAATAGCCGCTAATAAGCAGCAGCTTAACTAAGGCAAAAATTATAAGCACATAAATTTCATCGGCATTGCCAAAGTGCTTGAAGCGATCAAACTGCGGCAGTACTGGCTCTACGCCCTTGACAGCGCTAGCGCGCCCGATAGGACCCATCACGACGCTAGGAAAAAATGCCAAAAAGCACGCCAAGCTCAAAAAGCCCTGCTCGCCGCATTCGCGTCTATAAACCGAGACGAAATAGGTGATCGACATGAAAACATAATATGAAATTCCAAGCGGAAACGCCACGCTATCAACGGCATCTAGGTGCAGCGCGGCAAGCACGGCATTGAAAAACTCCCTGACGTAGCCATAATATTTAAAAAACGCGAGAAAAAATAAGCCGCCAGCAACCGCCGCAAGCATCACTGCGCGTGCCTTCGTAGTGGGTAGTGGGAGCTGCTTCGCTAACCCCGCTTTTTGCACCTGCTTTGCTATGCCAGCTTGTTTTGTTACACCCATCTGCTTGGTTGCCACTTTACGCGAGAGCTTTTTCTTATGCGAAGACTGCTTTGCGGGCGGTATGGCTTTTGCGACTACGCGATTAGCGCGAGCGATACACACCCCTGCAAAATATACGAAAGCGCTATAGGCTGCAAGCACCAGCGCAAAGCGCGGATTTACGGAGCACATAAAGCCGTAGCTTGCTAACAGGATCAGGATTTTTTGCGCGAAAATATGATTTTTGAGCGTCCAATAAACGATTAAAAACGCTAAAAAAGCAAGGACAAACTCGGGCGAAAAAAATGTCATTAATCTTTCCAATTTAAATTTTTAAAGCTCTTGCGGCTTTTAAACGCTCGCGGCGTGAGATTTATACGAAGCGAAAAAGCTTTTTTTAAATCGCTTACAGCACGATATTTTATGCGCAGGTGCGGCATTGCGCCGCTAAACGCTCTAATAAATCTAGCGTCCAAATCCTTAGATTTCATGGACAGCTTGCATGCAAGCCCTTGCCACGTGAGCAAAATTCCGCCACAATAGCAAAATTTAAAATCCAAATGAGAGCTCGACGCACGAATAAAATTTTTAAACGCACTGAGCGGTTTGCCGTCAAATTCTTATAAAACCTCGCAAACGCAGTCTCATAGGTTCCACCCGCAGGATTTCAAAATAAGCGCCTTTTGGAATTATGCCATATAAATTAGGCGCGCGACGCCGCTAAAATCCTACGAAATAAGATGAGCCACTTCATCACAACTATGAGGGCTAAAATTCTACAAAGCAAAATTTTAAAAGCCAAAAATTTTGCGGCGATGATAAAATTCCGCCCGTTAAAATCTATCGCGCGAAATTACTAAGTAAATCTCACTTTAAAGCGTGATAGAAACCATCTAAAAGCTGCGCCTTATGAGCCAAAATCATAGCTTTTAATTTTTACTGAAAATTGCAGACCTGCGCCTCCATAAAGGCTCTTTTAATTTTATGGTAACGCAAACGCGCCTTACGCTAGCCTCGCTCTTTCTTGCAAAAAACACAAGTTAAAATCAATGAGTTTCGCGTAGTAAAATTTTGGCTCTAGACTTGGTTTTAGCGCGACGCAACTTCAGGCTCGCCAGGCGAAATTAGTCGTAAATTTAATGCGCTACATAAAGTTTAGTTTGAGCTGAAATTTAACCTAGCAGAGCCGAATCTCGCTTCGTAACCTAGCCATTCTAACGAGATAATGTAAATTTTAATTTGCAATTTAAAATTTCTAGCGCAACGATACCGGCTTTGGCTCGTGTCTTGAAATTCTAATTTAGCGGCGCGAGTTCATAAAGCGCCGCGTAAAATTGCAAATTTCAGCGTTTTTTATTCGGCTAGCGAGGTTTGTGCGCGCAAGAGCTGATTTGCGAAAATTTTAAAATTTTATCGCTTGCCCCAGCCCGCCTTCAGGGCAATCGCGATAAAATTTACGCTCTGCGTCTCAAGCAAGCAGGCAGTTGCGATGAAATTCCAAGCTAGCAATCGAGATGAAATTTTACGCCACATTTTAAAAAATCCCGCGCCCACCCAACTGCGAAATCCGTAAATCTTGTGCGAAATTTCATATTGCTACATTACTTAGCGGCTATCAAATATGCTTGCCAAGCAGACGCGTAGAAATCTCGCACCGTCCTTTCATGCTCGTTCGAAGTAAAATTTCGCACAAATATTTTAGTGGTCCATGCTCGAAATAAACGTTCCACATAATTCTATCGCAAAAACAGCTGTCGGGTGGAATTTTGCCCGACAGCAAAGTCTTTTTTTGTGCTAGATTTATGCTTCTGTGCGGATAATCCTTACCGCTTCGACCATATTTTTTAAGCTCGGCTCCACCTCTTCCCATTTGCGCGTCTTTAGGCCGCAGTCCGGGTTGATCCACAGCTGCTCTTTCGGAAGCACCTCAAGCAGCGCGCGGATCTGGCTTACGAGCTCATGTACGCTAGGAATTCGCGGGCTGTGGATGTCGTAAACGCCGGGACCGACCTCCTGCTTGTAGCCGACCGATCTAAAAATTTTAAGCAGCTCGTTGCCGCTGCGAGCGGTCTCGATGCTTATGACGTCGGCGTCCATCGCCTCGATCGTTTTAATGATGTCGTTGAACTCCGAATAGCACATATGCGTGTGGATCTGCGTCTGCGCTTTGGCTGCGCTAACGGCGAGCTTAAAGGCGCTGACGGCAAATTTTTCATACGCAGGGATATTTTCCGCGCGTAGCGGATAGCCCTCTTTAAACGCCGCCTCATCCACCTGAATGATCTTGATACCCGCGTCTTGCAGATCTGAAATTTCATCAAAAATCGCGAGCGCGAGCTGTTTTACGATCTGCTCGCGAGGCTTATCGTCGCGCACGAAGCTCCAGTTCATGATCGTAACCGGGCCCGTTAGCATGCCTTTCATAATCTTTTTGGTGCGACTTTGAGCGTATTTGATCCACTCTACCGTCATCGGTTTTGGACGGCTTACGTCGCCGAAAAGTAGCGGTGGCTTCACGCAGCGGCTGCCGTAGCTCTGCACCCAGCCGTTGGCACTAAACGCGTATCCGCTCATCTGCTCGCCGAAATACTCGACCATATCGTTACGCTCGGGCTCGCCGTGAACCAGCACGTCTAGGCCGATCTCATCTTGAAATTTGACGCAATCGTCGATATAGGCTTTGATCTGCTTCTCGTAATCCTCGCGCGCTAAAAGTCCCTTTTTGTAGGCGTTGCGAACCTGGCGAAGCTCGGCAGTCTGCGGGAAGGAGCCAATCGTAGTAGTAGGTAAAATTCCATAGCCTAGCTCCTTTTTCTGTACCTTAATGCGATCCTCGTAGCGATCGGTGCGTTCAAGTTTGCTTAACGAGTTCACGCGAGCAGAGACCTTCTCGTCGTGGATGAGCGGCGAGCTAGCGCGAGTTTTGGCGGATTTTTGATTCTGCTCGTAAGCTTTCATGCCGTGCTCGCACATCGGAATTTCAAAGAAAAGATGGGTCAAAATCGAAATTTCGCTTAGTTTTTCGACCGCGAAACTTAGCCAGGATCTGATCTCGGTGCTTAGCTTGTCCTCATATTTTAGCGTAAAAGGCACGTGCAAAAGCGAGCAGGAGGTACCCACGTAGATGCGTTCCTTAGGCACGTAGACCTCGATAGCTTTGAGCTGGGCTAGCTTTTTGTCGATGTCGCTCTTCCAGATATTACGCCCATCGATCACGCCTGCGAAAAGCACGGTCTTAGCGTCTTTTAAAGCTTGAAGCTCTTTTTTGATATTCTCCTCGCTTGCGTAAACAAAATCAAGCCCGACCGCCCAAACATCGGTCTTTACTATCTCGCGCACGGCCTCAGTCGCATGCTCAAAATAGGTCATAAAGATAATTTTTACGTTACTTGCAGCCTTGCTTAGGCGCTGATAAATAGGCTCAATCTTTGGCGCTAGCTCAGTCGCGCGATCCGTTACGAAAATCGGCTCATCGATCTGAACTACGACCTCGTTATCAAGCTCGCTAAGAAGCTTTAGCAGCTCCTCATATTTCGCGACAAGGGCATCTAAATGCGCGAGTGGATCACTTTTGTCGCTTGATTTGCTAAGCGCGAGATAGGTGATAGGTCCGATTAAATTTATCTTTAGCGCGCAGGAATCCTTAAAATCGTTATTCTTCGCAGCCTTGTACTCGCTTAAAATTTTACTAGGATTTAGGCTAAATTCCGTATACGCCGAGATCTCGGGCACGATATAGTGGTAGTTTGTGTTAAACCACTTCGTCATCTCCATCGCGACTGCGTCTTTACTGCCGCGCGCCATCGCAAAATACTGCTCATGTGCCGAAAGAGCTGCGAAGCGCTGCGGGATCACGCCGAAAAGCACGCTGGTATCGAGCATCAGATCGTAGTATGAAAAGTCGTTTACGCTAATCAGGCCGCTCCAAGCATCCAGCTGATATTTGATGTGGCGATCTTTTAGCTCTGAGGCGACCCGTTCCAGCGCGTCATAATCACACTTGCCCGCCCAATAGCTCTCCAAAGCCTTCTTTAACTCGCGCTGCTCTCCGATACGCGGAAAGCCCGTAACGTAACTCTTCATCTCTATCCTTTGAGTAAAATTTTGGTATGAAAATGTTGATTTTATCTAAAATTTCTTTTGCCGTCATTAAAATTTTAATCTAATCTCGAAAATGAACGAAATTTTATCCAAAAGCGCAGGGGTGGAATTTCTCGATAAAATCTGAAATGGAATTTTTATCGACGGAATTCCGTAAGTTAAAATTTTAGGATTGAATTTAAAGGCGTTAAATTCATCATAATTTAAACCTCATCGCAAGATTCTACTAAAACTTAGTAAAGCCTTGCGACGAAGCTAGCCTTACCCGACACACCGCAAAGCCACTGAGCATCAAGGCTCTATGAAAGCAACGCAATGCCTTAAATATGAAAATTCTTAAAATTTATAATTATATCCTGCGTAAACGCCGTATTTTTTACCGTCGTTATCTTCGATATAATCGCCGTCTTTGTACCACGCCTTGCTTGCTTTAAAGCCCATTTCAATCTCGCTATTGGAGCCAAACTCATACGCGGTACCTATCTTGCCGCCCAAAATGAAGCCGCCCAGCGTATCGTCCGCTCTAACCCAGCCGCCATTGCTATAATCTATTTTAACTTCAGTATCTAAAACCGAAAGCCCAGCGTAAGCGCCTAGGACGAGCTTAAATCTACCGAAAAGCTCCGGCGTAAAATCCGCACCGGCTACGAAATCGTGCGTGCTCCATTTAACCTTTCTTTTCGAATTGGCATTCGAGCTGGAATCCTCGCCCTTAAATCCGTAAAAATATCCGCCGTAAGCTCTAAACGTGCCGAAGTCATATCCGGCTTTAACGCCGATTTGCGGTTGTCCGTCATCAAAACCCGCAGCTTGGTTTTTGAAATTGTATCCGCCCTCGCCGCCTATGAAAAGCCCCTCTGCCATCGCGCTTACTGCAGCTAAAGAACTAAGCAACAATGCTTTTGCAACTAAATTTCTCATCTTTACTCCTTTGGGTGAAATTTCATCTTAATGATAGCGACACGCTTCGAAACCTAGGCTAAATTTAAAGTAAATACATAACATTTACGATTTTTAGTGACAAAATTTTAAAGTATTTTTGTAATTTATTTATAGCCAGTATAAATTCTAAATCTCAGCATATAATTTACATTATAATTTTATCGCTTAGTAACATACGCTTTGTAAAAATATAGCGCAATAAAAATTTACGCGGTATTCCTCTGAATATAAATTTATCTTAATAACTTGTAAATCCGCGCAGAATTACTTAAATAAACGGGCTCAAACAGATCTTTATCATAGTTTTCCAGCACAAAAAGTTGGATAAATGCCGAGTTAAAGACCTTTTTATCTAAGATTAAAATTCTTTGGTAATCCGGTAAAAATATCACGTAAAGATTGGAATTTTTATCTATCTGCTTAGATAATTTTACGAGTTTGCCGTTTACTTCGCCCACTTGATAATATGAATTAATAGGCATTCTTTTTCCGTCATAGATTAGGTATTCAGGATCGACGCTAGGCAGCGTGCATTCATCATTTATTATGATGCTCTCTCCATCTTTGCCCATTCTAATATCATAACCCACATGAATAAATGGCGTCCAAGACTCTTTACCTGTTTCTATATTTACGGTAGAAAATCTTAAGATATTAGGCAATATATCTATCATGTGCGGTACGAAATAATAATATATATCCCTAGTTTTCTGTGGAAGCTTGAAATTCTTATCGCTTAAAGAACTTAGAAATTTATTGATATCGGCTTCGCCATAATCTTTTTGAATTTGATATAGATTTAGTTTAAATTTATCTTCCAGTTTAGGATCAATTTTTTTACCTTGCGACTTTTGTATATATTCGACATTAAGCCTTGCCATATTAGCAGAGCTTACCTCATCTTTATTAAAGGAAAATGCACTCATAAAAGTGTATTCTCCCGCCTGTCTACCTCCGGGATCAGCTACTACTTTCACATCGGAGTAATATCTGATTAAATATCCGTAATCCCACCACGATAGCACGTAATCCTCCCTGCTGGCTTTATTTTTTAGCTCTGCAAGAGGCATTATGGAGTCTTTCGTAAGCGTAGGCGCAACTCGGAATTTATAAATAAAATCTATGCTAGGCATTATCGCTAAACAAGTTAAAATAGCTAACAAAGTACTTCTAAGCCAGGTGCGTATTTCAAAGTAATTCAGCGTGAAATATATAAAATAAGCAAATCCAAGCGCTATCATCGGCGTAGCGTACATTGTAAAGCGACTTCCACCGAAAAGTGCTAAAACTCCAAGCGCTATCATCGGCAAGGTTAATATAAACGAACGGAATTTTATCAGCAGTAGAGCCAGCCCTCCTACGGCGCATATAAATATAAATAGATGCCCACTAGATTCAAGCACAAATTTCATGAAATTAGCATTGGCAACCTCGTTAACCGTATTTCTAACACCATAGAAGTAGAAAATTTCCTCTTTACTTACATCCTTTAAGATGTAAGCTTTAAGCTGCACTGCTATGGGCGTAAGTCCGCCGAATATGATAAACATAATTACGACGATCGCACCCAAGATCCAAAGAGCCTTTTTACTTTTATGACTTGGAATTTTAATCATTAAAAAATATAGCAATGCAATCAGTGAGATTTTGAACAATAAAATATAATTTACAATTATTGTCTCACCTTCGTAATACGCGCTAAAATTTATAACTGCAACGACCATAAGAATAATCGCTTTGTAATTTTCCTCATTGTGTCTATTAAAAATCAAAGTATGGATTAAAAATATCACTATAATCGCCATATTTAGAGAATACGAGCTAGGATACCACCAATCATAAATCACCGTAAAAACGGCAGGTAAAGCAAAGCTGCTCTGCTTCCTTCGCCCTATGAGCCTAATCAAAGCCCATAGCGTTAGCAGCGGCAGAGCAACATTTAACATATCGCTATCGAAATACCCGCCCAAAGTCCTAATATAATATCCGGGCAGCACGCAAGCAAGCAGCGCTGCGATGATGCCGGCGCCCATAATCTTGTACTCTCTTGCTATCAAAATAATCGGCACGGCCACCAGCGGCGCTAAAAACACGCTCATATAGATCGTAATGCTGTTTAAGCTGACGGGTAAAATTTTGCTAATTAAAAATGCCAGAGTTGGGATCGACGCGCCGTATGGGCTAAGATCGCCAGGTTGATGAAAGCCCGCTATCATATCGCGCGCGCCCTCGGCATTGGCAAAAGCGTCATTTGTAGTCATGATGAGCTCGCCGTCAAAGGAAAACTGCTCGATCCCGCTAGCCCAATATATCCAAAAAAACCTGCACGCCACGCCGAATATATAAACCAGCGTCATGATCAAAAAGATATCCATGCGGAAGCATTCGCCGTTTGTAATTCTAAATTTTTGCATCTTTTTCCTTGATTTGCCGTTTGAAGTACCGAGCGGCAGGCAAAATTTGCCTCTACAAATTTTACTCGCTTTATCGCCCCGCGCTAAATTTTAACGACATTGTTTAATTTGCGTTTATTATAGCAGAATTTATCAATATTAAAAGCAAAATTTTAAAAACAACCGAAGTCAAGCCGTTTAGAATTTAAATTTGTGATATGCAATTTTGGCGACCATCAAAAAATACGATACATAAAGATAGAGATTAAGATTTAAACTAAATATCCAATATAAGGCAGATACAAAACAACACTAAGCCAATAAACATGCGTATATCTAGCATATTATAAATTCCATCTTCTGGGTGCGGAATGAACAAATATAGGACAATAAACATAACGAACGCTTTTAAAAAAATATAATAACGTTTTATTCATAGACATATATTTAGCGATCTATGCTATGGCTAAATGGCAGAAACAACCGGTCGTTGCAAGAAGCTTACGACGAGCCGGTGGATTTTTGTGGTTTAGACGAAATTCTCGCCTAATACGCGTCGCACATAAATTTACAGACGGTTTTCGTGCGCAGATTGAGCATGATCGAGCTTAGGCATCTGCCGTCCTTATTACCGCTTAGCAGGCGCACGGCGTCGCCCTCTTTCCACTGCGTGCTGTCACCCTCGATCGTTCTGTAATGCGCGCCGTTAATGACAAGCGATTCGCCACCCTTTAGAGTTTTATCAATCTTTAGATCGCTTGCGATCTGGCTTAGATCGCCTTTTAGGGCATTTGCGATTAGTTTTTCCTCGGCCTGCTCATGCGTCTTCATCGAACTTTTGGCAAAGTCCGGTACCTGCACAGTTTCGGTCTGAGCCGAAGCAAACACGGCGAGCACGCAAGCAGCGTAAATTAGTTTCATATTTTCTCCTCGGTTTTTTCAAAATTTCGGCGATTATAGCAAAGTTTACTTAAAAATTTCGGTCTAAATTTAGCTAGAGTTTAAATTTAAGAAACCGCTCGTCTGTTTAAAACAGAGCCGGACTCGATGGCAAATTATAAAATTTCGCCGCAATTTAAAATTTACTTATTAAAATACGCCGCGAGTGCGCTTAACCAAACAAACAGGGCTATTATCCAAGACATCGTCCACGGCGTACCCGCAGAAAACGCCGCAAGCATCGCCGAGGAGAGGATGCTGCTGCCGTATTGCAGCAAGTCTATGAGTACGGTGGCATTCGAGCGTGAGGCGGATTTCGGGGATGCTAGTTGTGTAACGGAAAGCGGCTAAAACTTTGCTGCTGTTAACTTCAAATTTCTTTTAATCCAAATAAATTATATCAGTTGTCTTGAAACGACTTGCCCAATTTTCTATAGTTTTTGGAATTTTGTTTTTGTATCTTTGCTCCGTTGTAAAATAATATATTTTATCTACATCACAAAAAGCACCCCAAATTTCTTTATTATCATCTACTATTAAAATCGCAGCATAGTCACTATAAAATCCTGGAACAAATGCGTCAATTATAGTTGCTTTAAAGTCATCAAGATTATCGCTGGGCATGTCACGCCCGAAGCATTTTAAAAAATCATTCCATTTGGTTTCTGGACTATAATTTTCTAAATCATGTTTTTCATCTTTAGTGATTAATGCATATATTTTTGATAAAACAAAATCATCTATGATGTCATCATAAAATGTAAAAATATCCTTTTGAAATTCATAAATACCGTCGAAATATGCACCTATGCCACACAAATTTTGACAGTTTATCGGATCTATTTGAATTCCATCTTTTATTTTCACAAATTTAATTTTACTTTCGCTTTCTTCGAATATAGCTTCATTTTTTGATATAAATTTGGCATATTCATTTCCCAATATACCCAAATATGCTCCATTTTGAACCATTAAATCAAAAATAAAACCATTTTGTTTTACGTCTTTTATAAATAAAGAGCCCGTATTGCTAGGCACGATACTATCTCGCTCCCATTTACCCCACCATCTTTGATTAAAAACTAATCCGATTTTCTTAATAAAAAAATCTACTATCTCTTTTGGTGTTTTATTTTTGGCACTTATATATGCTAAATTTTCATTAAGACCAGGCAACTCTGTATTATCAAATTTAACTGGAAGTATATATTCTTGGTCTATTTCGTTTAACGCTCTTACTTGAACAGATCTATATTCATGCCTGGTCCACTTTTTATTTTTATATTGCTCGGAAATAAAAACTATTGTGTATTTAGCCTTATTTTGATAGATATCTTGAAGGTATTCAAATAAATTTTTACCCCAAATTTCATCTTGGTTAAAATCATCATAAAATACTTTTACGCCAAAGTTTTTAAGAAAACTGGCAACTTCTTCTACATACTCTCTATTTTCTCCAGCAAATGACAATGCTACATCATACTCGTATATTTTATTTTGTTTCATATTTATCCTTTAGGGTTTATATAATGTAAAAAATTAAATTACAAGTATATTATAAGAGTATCACTCCGCTTCATACCTCTCGCCCGGTTTCATTTCGATCATCTCCCACGACAACCCCTGTTTATTTAGCTCGTCCATGAAAGGCTTGGCGTCGAAATTTTCCATATTAAAGACGCCTTTGCCGCTCCAGATGCCCTTTGCCACCATCATCGAGCCGATCATCGCTGGCACGCCCGTCGTGTAGCTCACGGCCTGCGCGCCTGTCTCGGCGTAGCAAGCCTCGTGGTCGCAGACGTTGTAGATATAGACTTGGCGCTCTTTGCCGTCCTTGAGCCCGCGGATCACGCAGCCGATGTTTGTTTTGCCCTTCGTGCGAGGACCGAGCGACGCAGGATCAGGCAGCAGGGTCTTTAAAAATTGAATCGGAATTATTTTCACGCCGTTGTGCTCGACCTCGTCGATGCGTAGCATGCCGACGTTTTCTAGGCATTTCATGTGAGTTAGGTAGCTCTGTCCGAATGTCATGAAAAAGCGGATTCGCTTTAATCCTTTGATGTTTTTAACAAGGCTTTCAAGCTCCTCGTGATAGAGCAGGTAGCTGTCTTTGACGCCTACTTTCGGATAGTCCCATTTGAACATTATTTCCATCGGCTCAGTCTCTTTCCACTCGCCGCGCTCCCAGTAGCGGCCTTTTGCGCTTACTTCACGTAAATT
>NZ_CALIIS010000094.1 GCF_938017705.1 uncultured Campylobacter sp. | reverse complement strand
GTCGGCGTCGCTTCCGCGCAAGCTTTTTATCATCGCGCTGGCAAGCTCGTAATGCACGTCGTCGCTGCTAACGCCCGCAGCTACGGCATTTGCACGCAGCGTACGAAGCGTATCAAGCGTAATGGCGCTGTCTGCCAAAAGCGCAAATTCCAGCAGGTTTAACATACTCCTTGCATCGCCGCTACTGGAGTTTAGCAGGTATTTTCGCGCCTCCTCGTCCATCTCAAAGCCGATCTCGCCCTGAGCGCGCACCAAAAGCGCCTCCAAATCCTCGTAGCTAAGCGGCTCGAACTCAAAGATCATCGAGCGCGAGCGGATGCCGCTACTTAGCACGAACTGCGGATTTTCCGTCGTCGCGCCGATGATGATCGCGGCGTAGTTCTCCATCGGGATTAGCAGCACCTCCTGCTGCGTCTTGCTTAGGCGGTGGATTTCGTCGATGAAAATGAGCGGCTTGATGAGTGAGCCGGCGTGCGAGGATAGAATTTTGCGGATATCCTCAACCTTCAGGCTCGTGGCGTCAAGCTCGTAAAAATCGTAGTTTAGCTCGCTTGCGATCACGCGCGCCATCGTCGTTTTGCCGCTGCCTGCGGCGCCGAAAAATATACTGTGCGGGATGCTGCCTGCGGCGACGAATTTTTTAAAAACCGCCACGATCTTGCCCTGCCCCACGATCTGCTCTAAGCTTTTGGGGCGAAATTTCAAGCTCAAACTCATTTTGCAACCTTAAAAATTTTGCCCCGATGATAGCGTTTTTATGATTAAATTTTGAAATTCGGCTAAATTTAAAGGGCGGAATTTTGAAATTTTATTTACAGCGAAGTTTGGAATTTATGCACGACGCGGGCTTGGAATTTTAGCCGCGCGAGCGAGCTTAAAAATTTCAGTAGGATTTTAAAATTTTATGCCGTGCGCGGGCTGGCGATATAAAATTTTGCGGCGTACGGATCGCGCAGATTTAGCGGCCTTAGCAGTTTTAAAATTTAATGCCTGCGTATTGCGCGACCGCGCCGTTATACATAGCGCACCCGAAATCAGCTCGGCGCGTAAGATAAAATTTTAAAATTTAGTCCATTTTGGGGCTAAATTTTATCTCGCGACGGGCGGCGAGCTGATAAATCAACAAATCAATAAACGTAAAATCGACAAAGCAAAAAATCGTTATGCTCACATAAACTCATCGCGCAACCATCGCGACTATCGCTTCGCCCGCGCAGAAATTATCGCGTAAATCTATCGCCTACGTAACGCAAAAATGTAAAATATAATCGCGTAATCGTTGCAATAACCCGCACAATCGCGCAAAACTCATCGCACCGATTCCGGCGTCAGCGTGAAATTTAATCGCGCAAAGCTGCACGTCTGCATAAAATGCGTAAAATTACCGCGCCAACGGCCTGCTCGTGCAAAAACCGCCGTCTATTTGAAAAGCTCGGTAGAAAGATACCTCTCGCCGGTATCGCAGAGGATCGTAACGATCACTTTGCCCTTGTTCTCGGGCTTGGCAGCGATCTGCGCGGCAGCATAAACGTTCGCACCGCTTGAGATGCCCACGAGCAAGCCCTCTTTTTGTGCCAGCTGTCTAGCTGCCGCAAACGCATCGTCGTTCTCAACGCTCAAAAAGCCGTCGATGACGCTTCTATCAAGATTATCAGGGATAAAATTTGCGCCGATGCCCTGGATTTTATGGCCGCCCGCACTGCCGCACGTAAGAAGCGGCGAACTAGCAGGCTCCACGCCGTAGGCTTTGAGGTTTGGATTTTTAGATTTTAAAAATTTCGCCGTGCCGCTGAGCGTGCCGCCGGTACCAAATCCCGCGACTAAAATATCTACCTTACCGCCGCTTTGCTCCCAAATTTCAGGTCCAGTGCTTTGAAAATGCGCTTTTGGATTGCTTGGGTTATCAAACTGGCTCGGGATAAAGCTATTTGGAGTGCTCGCAGCCAGCTCATTTGCCCTATCTACCGCGCCTTTCATTCCGAATTTTGGATCGGTTAGTTCGATTTTAGCCCCGAATGCGGCGATGAGCTTTTGGCGCTCGATACTCATCGAGCTTGGCATCGTTAGGATGAGCTTCATACCGAGCTTCGCCGCGATCATCGCAAGCCCCACGCCCGTGTTTCCGCTGGTAGGCTCTATCAAAACGCTATTTTTATCGATTTTGCCCGAGCTTAGCGCGTCTTTTACGATCTGCCACGCGATGCGATCCTTGACCGAGTGGCTTGGGTTTAAAAATTCCGCCTTGGCTAGGATGAGGGCATTTTTGCCAAACGTATTGATTCTAACTAACGGAGTATTGCCGATGAGCTCCGTAACATCGTTTGCTATTTTCATATTTTTCCTTTAAATGCTGAAATTTAAATACTGGACGCTTCGCGCCATCATCTCCTCATAGCTGCTTAGAGGCTCGTTAAATATCTCTGCCAGCTTAACGTCGAATTTCTCAAAAAACGCCCGCAGTCCGGGATCGCTCATCTGAATGCTAGTCATCCGCAGATCCTTTTCAAGAGCGGTAAAAATTTCACCGAAAGAAATCTCACTAGCATCTCTGGCTAGGTGATAACCGCCGTTTTTACCTTTGATGCTACACACTAGCTTTTCGTTTCTAAGGGTATTTAGAATTTGCTCCAAATAATTCTTAGAAACTCCCGTACGCTCGGCTATCTCTTTTATACTTATCGGCGCTACTTCGCTAGCTTTGGCGATCTGCAAAATTGCAGCCAGCCCATAAACGCCCTTTGTGCTTAAAAGTGCCATTATTTCAGTGCCTCGCTAAGATCGGAAATCAAATCATTCGCGTCCTCTATACCCACGCTTAGGCGGATTAAGCTCGCAGGCACGCCAGCGCGGTTTAGCTGCTCCTCGTTTAGCTGCGAATGCGTCGTGCTCGCAGGATGAGTGATGATCGACTTCGTATCGCCGATATTTGCTACGACAGAGAAAATTTTAACCTTACTAACCGCCTTTAGCGCTGTTTCTTCGCTATCTACGATGAAACTCATCAGACTGCTTGCATAGCCGTTTTTAAATTTCGCTTTGATCGCGGCATTAAACGGCGAGCTTGCAAGCCCCGGATAATTGACCTGCTTTACCTTCGGATGATTTTGCAAAAATTCTGCGATCTTTAGCGCGTTTTGCGAGTGTTTTTGCATACGAAGCGGCAGTGTTTCAAGCCCCTGGATGAGCTGAAACGCGTTAAACGGCGATAGCGTCGCACCAATATCGCGAAGCAAGGACAAGCGAATCCTAAGCGTATAAATGTCGAAATTATCTACTAAATCTGCATAAACTAAGCCGTGGTAGCTATCATCAGGCTCGTTAAAATGCGCGTAACGCGGATTGCCTTTGAGTTTGGAATTTAATCCTTTGCCCGAAACGATCGCGCCTGCGATGCTAAGCCCCTGCCCGCTTATATATTTGCTAGCGCTGTGGATTACGACATCGGCGCCGTCATCAAGCGGATTGTAAAGCGCAGGGCTTGGGATCGTGTTATCCGCAATCGTTACTACGCCGTGCTTATTTGCGATTGTAGCGATTTTAGCGGTATTTGCAACTGAAATTTGAGGATTTGAAAGCGTCTCAAAAAAGATCGCTCTAGTCTTATCGTCGATTAACCCTTCCAAATTATCTGCCGTTTCGGAGTCAAAAACCCTAGCTTCGATGCCAAAACGCTTGATCGTGTGCGCCAAAAGCGTGGTCGCGCCGCCGTAAATTTTCTCGGCGATGATGATATTTTCGCCCGCTGCGGCTAAATTTGCCACCGCAAAAAATATCGCCGCCTGCCCACTAGAGACCGCGATTGCAGCTTTGCCGTTTTCCAGCGCCGCAAGTCGCGCCTCAAAAACATCAGTAGTAGGATTTGTCAAACGCCCATAAATCGGTCCTAGATCACGCAGCGCGAAGCGATCGGCAGCCTTTTTGCTAGAACCGAAGTTAAACGCGGTGCTTTGATAGATCGGAACCGCCATTGTGCCGTAGCCGGCGATAGAATCGTAACCGAAGTGAGTTGCGAGGGTTTCTTTTTGCATTTTCGTCCTTTGTAAAAAATTTGACGAATAATAGCTAAATTTTAAAATAAAGTCAAGTATTTTTATATGATTTTAAAATGCCTATAATACAGGATTTATAGAAAAAATGTTATTAAAATATAGTTTTACAATATGCGTAATTTTGCCAAAATTTCGAATTTTGCTATAATGCGCGCTTTAATTAAGGAAAAATCATGCAAATCAAAGAAAAAGATGAGCGCGTTAAATATATCCGCGCGTTAGAACGCTTCGTAAAATCCGCCGTAGCACTGCTAAAGCGCGAGGATTTCGACGCAGAGCTTTTTGCGAAGCGAATAGCTAAAAACTATGAAATTTTATCTAAAGCGGCCGCTACAAATCTCGATAGTCCCTACACCAAGGCGCTTGAGAGCTTTGCTAAAAACGTCCTTGATGCTAGCGAGGCAGGACAGATCGGCGATGCTGCGTTTAGATCGGCACTGCAGCATGAAGCAAACGCTTTGCAAAAGCTCAAAAATAATAAGAGTTACAAAAAAGACAAGCACAAAATCGATTTTTTAAAGGATTATTAGATGAAAACCGTGATTTTTGATATGGATGGCACGCTGCTCGACTCCTCGCGCGCGATCGAAATCAGCGTCAATAACACTCGCCGCGAGCTCTACGGTCTAGCACCGCTGCAAAAGAATTTCATCGTCCGCACGATAAACGATCCGAGCAAGAACGCCTTTTTGGAATTTTATGGAAAAACCGAAGCAAGTGCCGAAGAGCTTGCGTTTTTTGAAAAAGAATTCGTAAGCAATTACCGCGATTTCGCCGTGCTTTACGAAGGTATCGAAGATCTTTTGCACTCGTGCAAAAAAGCAGGATTTTTTCTCGCAGTCGCTTCTAATGCGCCTTCCTATACCCTAAGCGCGATCTTAGAAAAAACGGGGGTGCGCAGGCTATTTGATCTGGTCGTAGGCGCGAACGAGCAGATGCCATCAAAACCCAACCCTGTGATGCTGCTACACGTAATTGCATGCTCACCGCACAAAAACGCGATTTTTTTAGGTGATAGCAAAAAAGATGAGCTAGCCGCAATCCGTGGCGCGGAATTCTTACAAAATTTAGAATTTCAAGGCGGCAATGACGGCGAGAGCTTAAATGCCAGCCGTGACACTAGTAGAAAGAATTTCAGCGCTAGCAGCAGAGGATTAAGCTCTTGCGGCGAAAATCTTAACGCAGATGAAAAATTCCGCCCTAACGACACAGATGCTGACGGAGCGGCAACGCTAAGCTTTAAAGGCGCCAAAATTTCCGCAAAAGCAGAAGCGACGGAAGACTCACAAACTGCGGCGGCGCGATGCTTTCAAGCAAATTTGGCAGATCTAAGAGGCGCAAAACTTGAGTATTTGCAGGTATGCTGGGGGTTTGGCGAGCCTAGCGAACTAAGCCGTAATGCCCTAAGCATCGCGCAAGCGCGCGAAATCATCGGCGGAATTTAAAGCAGCCTGGCTTTTGAGGCATAGCTAATTAAAAGTAGTATTGTAGCAGGGTAAAATCACGCTTAGGCTCTTAAAACGGAGCGAATTCCATCTTCGCGTGCAACGCAAGCGCAATTAAAATTTAAAAATGATCCTTGCGCGAAAAATTCCACTAGCATGAGAAACTGGGATTTCATCTGCGCGAGTGGAATTTAAAATTTTAAAAGTAGCTTTTGTGGTGCGCGATTTTATCTGCGTGAAAAATGAAATTCTATCTGTAAAAGGTGACGGAATTTTAAAAATTTAAAGACGCTCTCTCGCGGCTTAATTTAAAATTTGCCTCGAAAACCAGACTTAAAATTTAATGCAAACGCGATTTTGGAATTTTGCTGCGTCCATGAAATTTCAAATTCTCGCAAAGCGGCGGAATTTTAAAATTTTAAAAAGCCTGATCTGTGTTATGCACGCGAGTAGATTTTGCATAAGTAGAATTTA
Organism: uncultured Campylobacter sp.; assembly: GCF_938017705.1. GTDB lineage: Bacteria > Campylobacterota > Campylobacteria > Campylobacterales > Campylobacteraceae > Campylobacter_B. Next base: position 8,267 of record NZ_CALIIS010000094.1, on the reverse strand, counting down.
TCCGCCGCGCAGAAATCAAAATTTTACCGCACAAGCAAAGCAAAAATCCTCTCCGCCTACGCGAAATTCAAGAATTTTACCGTTTAAACAAAGCGGAATTCTATCCGCTCAAGCGAAACCTAAAATTTCACTCGCGCCAAAGAATTTTAAAATTTCCGCAAAAAAATAAAGCTGCTTATCTGTAAATTTAAAATTCCACCTTCTGCAAAGCTTCGCGTTTAATCTGCCACGCGACCAAGATTAAATTTTTAAATTCCGCTCGCTCTGCCTATCTCGCAAACAAGTAAAATTTTAAAATTTATAGATTCAAAGCCCAAAATCCCGCGCTTAAGCTTAAAATTTATCACACGCAAGTGCAAAATCTGCGTAATTACTCATGTTTAAAAGCCCCCGATAGTTTGCCGCGCCCTAACCTAAATTAAATTTTACATTTGCTATAATCGCGAAATTTTAAGGAAGGTAAATGGATATTTTTGAAGGTAGCCCAAGAGAGAAATTTTTTGAAATTTTATCCGCTGCAAGCCCTACTTTAGTGCAAAACGAAATCGAAGAAGCTCTAATCCGCCTCATCGCCTGTGAGCGGCTCTGCGAAACGCGCGGCATTAGCGAGCGCGAGATCGAAAGCTTCATCGCGCAGCAGGATCTACAAGACGAGCTAAACGACAAATTTTTGCAAATGAGCGGGAATATCCTAAGCAACAACGAATAATGCAAGATCAAATCGATTTAATTATGAAAAGCTTCATCGCAGACTGCGGCTACGAGCCCGCTAGCGAGATGTTTGATAGGCTAAGCCCCGGTAAAAAATTGCGCTCCAAGCTGCTACTAAACATCGCGCAAAAAGATGAAAAATCACTGCGTCTGTGCGCGATCATCGAGCTCATTCAAGCCGCAAGCCTGCTGCACGATGACGTCATCGACGAAAGCTCGGTGCGCCGCGGCAAGCCCTCGATCAACGCCACCTACGGCTCCAAAAACGCCGTGATGCTGGGCGACATACTCTATTCCAAGGCATACTTTGAGCTTTCTAAATTTGAAAGCCGCATCGCCGCCGCGCTTTCGGGCGCCGTTACGAAGCTGGCCGTGGGCGAGCTGATGGATGTTAGCTTAAGCGACGATTTCAACGACGATGCGAGCAAATATCTGCAGATGATCTATCTAAAAACCTCCGCTTTGATCGAAGAAGTCGCGCGCTGCGGGGCGTTTTTAAAATTCGGCGGCGCGGAAAATCGCGGCGAAATTTCAGATATGAGCCGCACAGAAAACGAGGGCGAAATTTCAAGCTCTAGTGCTGCGAAAGATCATGATAAAATTTCAAGCGCGAGTGCAAAATTCGGCGAATACGGCAAAAATTTGGGGCTTGCTTTTCAGATAATCGATGATATTTTAGACGTGACGCAAAGCTCAGAAGCGCTCGGTAAGCCGAGCCTGAGCGATTTTGCGGAGGGCAAAACCACCCTGCCATACATCTATTTATACGAAAATTTAGATGATGCGCAGCGGCAAAAGCTAAAATCGTTTTTTAAAAAGCAGTTGCGCGAGAGCGAAATTTCATGGATCAAAGCGAAGCTTAGCGAGCACGACATTATCGAGCGCTGTATAAACGAAGCTCGTGCCTACGGGCAAAAGGCGCTCGAAGCCGTGGCGGAATTTAAAAACGACAAGCTGGAGCAAATCGTGCGAGATATGATAGATAGGGAGTTTTGATGGCGTATATGAGCGTGAGCTTCACCCACAAAAACACGGATATCACGGTTCGCGAGAAACTTTCGTTTTCAAACGATGTGCGCAAGAAAGAAATTTTGCGCCTTTTGGCTTCAAACTCCGCGATAGAGGAGTGTTTGGTGCTTAGCACCTGCAACCGAGTAGAAATTTTTACCGTCGTAAGCGACTTTGATGAAGCGCAAAAGTTCGTGCTTTTGGCACTTTCGCGCGTAAGCGGCGTGAGCTACGACGAGCTAGCCGAGCGCGCCGATATTTACGAGGATTACGGCGCGATACACCACCTTTTCGCCGTCGCAGCCTCTCTTGATAGCCTCGTAGTGGGCGAAACGCAGATCGTAGGCCAGCTCAAAGACGCCTATAAATTCGCGATGCAAAACGCTCGCGCCGGCGCGCAGATCGCAAGAGCGATAGATGAAGCGCTAAAGTGCGCGGCGCGCATCCGCAACCAAACCGAAATTTCAAAAAATCCGATCTCGGTCTCAAGCGTCGCCGTGGCGATGGCAAAGGATAGACTGGGCTCCTTGCAGGGCGTAAACGCCGTGGTAGTAGGCGCGGGAGAGATGAGCGAGCTAGCGTGCAAGCACCTGCTCGCAAACGGCGCTAATATCACGATCTTGAACCGAAATTTAGCCGGCGCGCAGAGGCTGGCCGCCTCGCTACTTGGCGAGAATTCCTTGGATACGAAAAATTACGCGGATGAAAATCCCGGCACAGGAAAAAATTCAGACGGCTTAAATTCCGGAAATGTCGCGAATTTCGCGGGCGAAAATCCCGCGCAAAAACAAAATTCCAAAGACGGCGTAAATTTTAATAAAGAGACTTTTACAGACAGCAATGAATCTCGCATAGCAGGCGAAAATCCCAAGGACGATAAAAATTCCACCGCCTGCGCAAATTCCTCCGCGCAGGTACAATCCCGTATTAAAATCGATAGCCTTGATAATCTCAAAAAATATCTAAACGTAAATAGCCTATTTTTCAGCGCTACGGGCTCGCAAGAGCCGATCATTACCGATAGCTTGTTAGAGCCCAAAAGCTTTAAACGATATTTTTTCGATATCGCCGTGCCGCGCGACGTAGAGCTCACCCAAAGTGAAGACGTCGAGGTTTATAGCGTCGATGATCTGGAGGAGATCGTAAAGAAAAATTTGCTGCTTCGCGAGGAGCAGGCGCAGATCGCTTACTCGATCGTGGCAAAATGCACGAATGAGTTTTTCAAATGGCTGAGGGCGGCGGCATCCACGCCGATCATCAAGGCTTTGCGCCAAAGCGCGAAGCAAGTAGCCGAGCTAGAGCTAGCCAAGGCGCTTAAAAAGGGTTATCTAAAGCATAGCGATGCGGAGGAAGCGCGCAAGCTGATCCATCAGGTTTTTAAAGCGTTTCTGCACGCTCCGACGGTAAATTTGAAAAACCTTGGCGAAGCGGACGATGCAGACGGCGTAGTAAATGCGCTGGTCGAAATTTTTGAACTGCAAGAAAACTACGAAAAATTTTTAAATCAAGAAAACGAGAAAAAGGACAGACAGAATGAAATTTAGCAAGCTTTTCGCTCCGAGCCTAAAAGAGGCCCCCAGAGACGCGGTACTACCTAGCCACGCGCTTTTGATCCGCGCGGGATTTATCGAGCAGCTGGGCAGCGGGCTTTATAATTTTTTGCCGCTAGGAAAGATAGTGCTGGAGCGGATCTGCGCCGTCATCAGGCAGGAGATGGACGCTGCGGGCGCGCAGGAGGTCTCTTTTAGCGTCGTGACGTCCGCGGATGCGTGGAAAAAAAGCGGTCGCTACGCCAAATACGGTAAGGAGCTGCTGCGTTTCAAAGACCGCAAGGATAACGACTTCGTGCTAAGCCCTACCAACGAGGAGGCGGCGGTTTTGATGGTAGCGGATAAGATCACGAGCTACAAGCAGCTGCCGCTAAATATCTATCAGATCAATACGAAATTCCGCGACGAGGCGCGCCCTCGCTTCGGGCTTCTGCGCGGACGCGAATTTATAATGAAAGATGGCTATAGCTTCCACGCAGATGCTGCGGATATGAAGCGTGAGTTTGAGGTGATGAGGCAGGCGTACTCGCGGATCTTTACGCGGCTTGGGTTAAATTTTCGCGCAGTCGATGCGGACAGCGGCGCGATCGGCGGCAGCGGCAGCAAGGAGTTTATGGTGCTAGCGGATAACGGCGAGGACGATATCGTCGTGTGCAAGCGCTGCGAGTATGCCGCAAACATCGAGGCTGCGCGCCGTGCTCCCAAAACCACGAACGCCGCCGCGCCCGAAACCGACGGTATGATGAAATTTAAAACCCCCGCGATGAAAACGATCGACGCGGTGGCGGAATTTTTCAAAGTGGATAAATTCTACACTATCAAAGCGGTGATCAAAAAAGCGCTATACGAGGATCGCAGCGAGATCGTAGCGTTTTTTATCCGCGGCTGCGACGAGCTGCAAGAGACCAAGGCGCAAAACGCCTGCGCCGCGCTTGAGCTAGTCGATGCCAGCGAGGAGGAGATCGCGCGAGCGGGCTTTACGGCGGGCTTTTGCGGACCTTTTGGGCTCGGCGAGGGAGCGAAATTTTACATCGACGCCGAGCTAAAAGGAGCGCGCGAGATGATCGCGGGCGCAAATGAGCCGGATTACCACTACGTGGGCGCTAGCGTGATAAATTTTAACGAATCACGCTTCGCGGATCTCGCCGCCGTAGGCGAAGGCGATGCATGTCCGTGCTGCGGCGGCGAGCTTGGCATCACAAAAGGCATCGAGGTGGGCCATATCTTTCAGCTCGGCACGCGATATTCCGAGCCGATGGGAGCGCGATTTTTGGATGCAAACGGCAAGGCTCGTGCGTTTTACATGGGCTGCTACGGCATCGGCGCAAGCCGCCTAATCGCCGTGGCGATCGAAAGCAGTCACGACGAGCGAGGCTGCGTGTGGCCGCGCGAGCTGGCGCCTTTCGAGCTTGAGATCATCATCTCAAATCACAAAGACGCGGCGGCAGTAGAATTTGCCGAGAAACTATACGAGCAGTGCCGCGCGCGCGGAGTGCGCGTGCTACTTGATGATCGCGCGGAGCGTTTCGGCGTGAAGATGAACGACTTCGAACTGATGGGCTTTCCGTACGCAGTGCTCGTAGGCAAAGCCCTAGCAGAAGGAAGCGTCGAGTTCATCACCCGTGCAGGCCTAAAGCGGCAGAGCTTAAGCGCGGATGAAATTTTAAAGCTTATCGAGAGAAAATTAGCTGAGAAAAATTAGAAAGCACGTGAAATTTAGCCCTAAATTTGGGCTAAATTTTGCCGCCATATTTTAAAATTTGCGAGCCGCTTTTGCGGCTACGGCGGATTTATTTTGCTGGCTCTATCCTGATCTGCCCGTCTTTTACAACCAAGCCCACATCGCCATCTATCACGCCTAGACGCACGATACCATCGTAGTAGGGTTGATAGCCGTAGTAGATCACAAAGGTATTCCACGGAGCAAAGTAAGAGATTTCGCCCCTTTTGCCGTCGCGTCCTTTTGGCTCGCCGCTTACGTCAAGCGGTTTTGGCAGTTTGGCGATCTTTTCGTGTCCGGCGTAGTCGCTTAAATTTAACGTTAGCGGTAGCTGTGCGGCAAAGCTCCTTGCAGCGATCGTGTCGTCTAAGACAGCAGTGACTTCGCTGCTAGAGCTTTTTAGAACTATCTTTAAATTACGCATTTTCTCCCCAGCCACTAAATTTATCCCTGCAAAAAGCATAAAGATGGCTAAAATTTTTCTCATTTTTACCTTCCTTATCTCTCGAATTTACCCCTGCAAAGCGCAGGGGCAGCGGTTATTTCAAATTTGCTTTGAAAAATTCCTCAAATTTATCGTATGGGATCTTGTTGTTTTTGTTATCGTATAGGTCTGTATGCACGGCGCCAGTGACGATAACTAGCTCTTTATTTTTGTTGCCAAGCGATTTAAAAGCGTCCTCGCTAAAGTATCTTGAGTGCGCCTTTTCGCCGGCTACGATAAGAGTCGGAGTTCTCATCTCGCTTGCGTAAGCAAGGATCGGCATATTTATAAACGAGATAAGATTTGTAACGATCCAGCCGCTCTCTCCGCTGTTTGAATTTACAGAGCGTTTGTGATATCCGCGCGGCGTGCGGTAAAAGTCCGCATATTCAGCTATAAACTGCGGCGTGCTTGCATCTATCTTTTTTGGATCAACGTTTATCGCACCAGTATATGCCGGTTTGCCATTTTTAGCATCGACCCAGCGTTGCTCGGCTAGCTTCTTTTTCGTCTCATATCTCTCATCCGCGCCTATGCTATCGTTGTAGCCTTTTGCTACCACTCGCGTCATATCATACATCGTGCTGGTTGCAACCGCCTTGATGCGAGGATCGCTAAGAGCCGCATTTAGAGCAAAACCGCCCCAGCCGCATACGCCTAAAATGCCGATACGTTCAGGGTCTACATTGTCTTGAAGGCCTATAAAATCAACCGCCGCGCTAAAATCCTCGGTATTTATCTATGGGCTTGCTAAATTCCTCGGCTCGCCGCCGCTCTCGCCCGTGTAGCTTGGATCAAAGGCAAGCGTGATAAATCCGCGCTCAGCTAGCGTTTGCGCATAAAGTCCGCTTGATTGTTCCTTTACCGCGCCAAAAGGCCCGCTAACTGCGATCGCAGCGGCTTTGCCTTTTAAATTTTTAGGTGTATAAAGATCGCCTACTAGCTCCACGCCGTAGCGATTTTTAAATTTGACTTTCTTGTGATCTACCTTATCGCTTTTGGCGAAAATTTTATCCCACTCGCTAACCATAGAAACCGCCTCTAGCGGTGATTTTGCCACGTTTGCACCTGCCATTGCATTGCCTCCTAAAATAAAATTGACGCTATAAGCGCCGCTGCAAATTTCTTAAGATACATCTTTGTCCTTTTGGTTTTGATTTAGCTTTACAAGCTGTTTTGTAATGTGCATTCTAGCAGGATTTTAAATTTTACGTTAGAACGATCCTCCAAATTTCATGCCTAATCCTGTAAAATTTCTAAAAAGGGGTATAATTTCATAAAATTTGAGGCGGAAAGCAAGATGAGCGAGCTAAATTTACTAAAAGAGCAGACAAAAGAGTTTTTACTAGATAGATACGGCGTAAACGGCCTTGTTCAAAGCGACATCGACTCGCTTGATTTTTACATCAGCGAAAAGACGCATGATTTTATCAATGTGATCTACAATCCATCTTTGTGCATTATCTTGCAGGGGGCAAAATCGGTGGGTTTTGGCGATGAGATGAGCGGATACAACGAGCAAAGGTATCTGCTCACATCGACCTATATGCCTCTAAGAGTGAGCCTAACCGACGCCTCAAAAGAGAGGCCATATATCTCGCTTACCCTTAATTTTAGCATGGATGAAATTTATGAAGTGCTAAAAAACGTCGAGATAAAAGAAGATAACATGCAAAAAAGCCAAAAAGGGGTATTTTTCGGCGATCTTACGGAGGAGATACTAGAGCCTGTTTTGCGCTTTATCTTGCTGCTTGAAAAGCCAAAAGAAAAGATCAAATTTCTCTCAGATCTTGCTAAAAAAGAGATCCTTTATACCCTTGTAACAAGCGATAAAAGCGGCTACTTTTTAAATAAATTTGCTATGCAAGGCAGCGTTTCTAATAAAATTTTGCATGCCGTCGCAAAGATAAAAAACGAATTTACGCAAAAGCTAAATATGAAAGAGGTCGCGTGCGCTTGCGATATGAGCGAGTCTTCGCTATATCATAACTTCAAAATCGTAACCTCGCTAAGTCCCATCGCATTTCAAAAAAAGATCCGCCTAGAAGAGGCAAAAAATCTGCTCGCGACCAAAAATATCGGCGTAGCGCAGGTCGCCTTTGACGTAGGATACGAGAGCGCGTCGCAGTTTAGCCGCGAATACGCAAGGATGTTTGGCGTGCCGCCTAAAATTCACAGCGAAATTCTACGCTCCGGCGTGGCGTAAGTTTAAATTTGATCTAAATTTGACGAAAAAGGCAGAGGAAAGGGCTATTTAAATTTGGCGGTAAAATTTAGCTCGCACCGCTAGCTGCATTTTTCGGCTCGCCTCAAGCTCCGCCGTTTTTAAATTTTACGCAGGCTTTAGCGCATAAAATTTAAGCGCCGTTTTCTAAATTTAGGCGTGCTCTTAGAATGGCACGCGTCTAAATTTAACGTCCTAAAATTTCAAATTTATCGCCGTGCACCGCGATCGCTTCGGCGTTATTTATCGGCGCCAAATTTAGCTTGCCGCCGTAAATTTTTAAAATTTCGGCCGCACTTTGCACGAAAGGCTCCTCGCCGTAGTGCGGCACCGGGTAAAATTTAACCAGATCAAGCCCAGTTTGCGCCGCGGCCCCGTAGTCGCCCGCATCGTCCATCACGCTCGCGTACTCCACGCTGGGAGCTGCGATCATAGCGCCCGCCGACTCGCCCACGTAGATGAGCTCGCCGCTTCGGACGCGACCGGCGATGAGGGTTGCTAGACCTTTCTTTTTAAGCTCGCGCAAAAGATAAAAGGTGTTGCCGCCGCTTACGTAAAGCACCCGCGCCG